>CAYMLQ010000415.1:0-4746 GCA_964390795.1 uncultured Lentisphaeraceae bacterium | reverse complement strand
CGTACCCCTCCGCGCCCGCCGAACCGCGCCACGAGAAGAGCGGCACGTCCCTGAACGGCAGCAGCTCCGGCGCGTCGGGCGCGGCAACCGGCGCGACGGGAAGGCCCCTGATGCGGAACGCCGCCTCGCGCATCTCGCGCATAATCGCGATCTCGGCCTGCGCGTCGGCGCTCTTGAAGCCGGGGAAGTGATAGGACCAGACGCTGGGGTAGGTGAAGATCTGATGCCAGTAGTAGCCGCCGTCGCGGTGATGGAAGTACATGCTCCAGAGCAACGCGCCGGACACGCCCTCGGCCTCCACACACGCGTCCAGAAAGGCCTTGAGCTTGCCTTCCACGTTCTCGCGGGTGAGCACCTGATCGTCGATGTAAGGGCCGAACTCGCCCACGAAGAACGGACGCTGCCCTTTGATCTGTTCGACCTCGCGCTTAACCGCCGCCACCCAGTTGGTGCCGGACTCGCGGTAGTTGGTGTAGTAGTGGCGCGTCAGCAGGTCGATGTTCGGGTCAATGAGCTGCGGCGCGAACGCGGGCGAATGACGCGTCTCCGAGACCAGATGATTCGGGTCGAGGCTCTTCATGTAGGCAGCCATCTCGGAGAGCCAGTTCGTCTGGGCGCCGTACATCTCGTTGCCGAACTGCCACGCGAGGATCGCCTTGTCGTCCTTGTACGGCACGCCCGTGACGGTGTTGACGCGGTTGAGCACGTAGCGCACGGTCGTCTTGTAATCCTCGCGCAGCTGCGGGTCGGCCCAGAAATCGCCGCGCTTTTTTCCGCGGTGCGCCGCGTAGGTGCCGATGCCGCCGAGGTAGTCGCCCGCCTCTGCGGAGAGGCAGAGCATCACGCGCACGCCGTGCTTGTTGGCCAGCGCGAGCGTGTGGTCGATGGTCTTAAAGGCCGCCTCGTTGAACTGGCCCGGCGCCAGAAGATAGTGCCAAGGCTGCGGCGCTTCCGCCGGGCCGCGCATCGGCAGATTCCACGTGCGCACCACGCTCATGCCCAGGCGCGAGAGCGTCTTCATGGCGTCCTCGATCTCCCACGGCGTGGGCAGGGTCATGCGCTCCGGCAGGCGCAGCGTGAAATCGTACGGCACCACCAGCCCCGGCATGTTCGCGCCCATGAAGCGGAACGCCTTGTCGCCGTCCATCAGCCGGTTGCCGTCACGCGTGATGAAGCGCTCGAAACCCTGCGACCGCTGCGCGAACGCCAGCTCGCCGCGGTTGAGCACCAGCGGGTCATCGAGCAACTGCTTCGCGTTGAGGTTGCGGTGCAGGCCCCACGCGTCGCGCCAGGCCAGGAAGAAGACCGCGTCAGGCAGGTGCTCCGCGATCTGCCGCGCGAACGGGCCGTAGTCGTAATTGCGCGGCGTGGCGTTGTCCAGGGAGTTGCCCGGCGGCCCGAACTCGGTGACCGCGAACGGCTTGCCCGTCTTCATCAGCTCCGTGTAGACGTTTGCCGCCGTGGCCACGCTGCTGGCGTAGATGTCCAGCCCCGTCATGTCGACATACGCGTTGCCCGGATAGTAGTTCATCGCTTTGGGCGAGACCATCGGCGACCAGACCCAGATCAGATTGTGCAGCCCTTTCTCCTGGGTGAAATACGTGAAGAGTTCGCGCCAGACGTTGCGGAAAGCGACCGGATTCTTGGCCCCCCACCAGAAGGCGCCGGTCATCTCGTGGAAGGGCCGGAACAGCACCGGCACGCCCGCATCCTGCAGCTCGGACAGGCCGCGCGCCACCTCGTCCACCTGCTCCAGGTAGCGCGCGTACGCCGGCGTATTCTTGTTCAGAAGGTCCTCGAAGCGGCCGGCCTTGCTCCACGCGAGCCCCCCGTCCCACGGGTTGGTCATGTGGCAGGAGATCGTGACGACCCCGCCCATCCGATGATGTTCCTTGGCCAGCTCGTTGATCAGTTGCCAGCGCGGCGGCTTGAACAGGTCGGGCTTGGTCTTGGGCGTGTTGACGAAGGTCTCGTAGTAGTCGAAGCCCGCGACCGCCACCCAGTTGCTCGTCTGCTGCTGAATCTCGTTCGCCGTGGCCAGCGAAACGACCGGATACCAGCCCATGAACTGGCCGCTCAGCAGCTTGCCCTCCGACTTGCCGGGCAGCCCGTGTAAGGCCTGCAAAAGCGACCGCGTCATGGGAAGAGCCTGGCGGTCAGCGCTGCCCGCAAAAGGCGCGAGCCGTTCCGCGTCCTGTTCGTCCACCAGCGGAGGCAGGCGGTCCAGGCGCTGCGCCTCGACCCACTTCTCCGGCGCGGCCAGCGTGAAGAGCAGGTTCGCGCCGGTCATGTGGATCGCCATGCCCTCAAGGTTTGGCAACGAACTGTCGGGATACCCTCTGCCGTCCTTGTTCCAGCGCCCGACCTTCGGATTCGCGAACGCGCCGCCCGCCGTGTTGAAGTCCGCCACATCGACCATGGAGAGGTAGCGGTCTGAGCCCTCCTCGAAGTCCGCGACGACCACGTACCGGTCCGGCGGCAGCCGTACGGCCTGCGGCAGCAACGCAAAGCGGAAGCCCGCGCGCACAGCTCCGCCCGCGCGCGCCACGATGCCAGTTATCAGCAGCGCCTCGTCGCCTTCCCGATAGAGACGCACGCAGCGCTCCTTGGCGAGCCCGTCCCCGCCCTCGTCGAGATATCCGAGCGCCGTCACATAGACCGGCTTCGTCGCGACGAACTCCTGACCCAGCGTGACCGTCTTGCTCTTATAAGGCAGCTCAATTCCGGCCCGCACCGAAAAGAGCGGCTGCGCCTCTTGGCCAAGCACCGCCCCAGCGACCAGAACACACCCCCACACCGTCATGGCGTTCCGCATACCCCGTCCTCCGCGTCAGTTGATTTTTACGAAATGATTGAACAACGCTGAGTATAAAGTGAAGGCGCAACACTGACTAGATGCTTTTGCGCACGGGTTTTATCACTTTTGCGTAACCTGAAGCACGGCGCATCACACGCGTTTGTGCTCGCACCAGACGAAGACGACCACACCCACCCCCCAGAGCACCGCGATACACAGCCACGGAGAGACGCCGAGCACCTGCGGCAGCCCGATCTTACCGAAATCCTTCCAGGCCAGGAGAGCCGTCTTACCTAGAAAAGAGAACGTTTCGGCGTATAGCGCAGCTCCCACCAGCATCCCGGCGATCGCGAACAGGGCTGACCAGCGCCCCTCGCCCAACGCGCCCAGTGCCGTGCCCGGACAGTAGCCAGCCACCGCCCAGCCGCCGCCGAACAACAGTCCGCCAACCACCACGGCGCCCACATTCATCGCCTTGTGGCTGAAGACGATGACCCCGGCGTCTGCCAGCAGTTGCAGCCCCACGCTCCCGACCAGAATCGCCGACAGCATGAACTTCACGATGGTCATGTCACGGAACAGCAGGGCGCCGATCTGGCGCTCGAACCGCAGCACGCCGCCTTTTTGCAGCAGAAAACCGAAGATCACTCCGGTCAGCAACCCCAGTAGCAGCTCATTCATCGTAGCCTCCCTTCCGGTAGACCCGCCCAGCGACCAGCACCCCGCCCGCAAAGAAGCAGGCCAGCGCGGCCAGCCCGCTGACCGACAGTTGCATCACCCCGCTCAGCCCGTGCCCGCTGGGACAGCCGTCCGCCAGCCGCGCACCGAACATTGCCACCGCGCCGCCCGCAAAGGCGCACGCGCCGCGCAGCAGCACGCTGCGCCCGAACCGCTTGGCCCACAGCGGCGGAATGCCCTCCCACTCGAACGCGCCGCCCGTCAGCGCGCCCGCCAGCGCGCCGAGGAAGATCCCGCACACCAGCATGAACTGCCAGTCCACTTTCACCTTCTCCTTCTGGAAGTAGGCGTTCTTTTCCACCCGTTCCGGCACGACCGACTGCTCGATCAGCCCCGCCGCCCGAACGTAGGTCGTCGAGCAGCCGAGATAGCTCGTCTTCTTGAGTATTTTCGTCGTCGCATACGCCGACCCGATCGCCAGCAGACCCGCCAGCGCTCCCGCCAGATACGGGCGCCACCGCTGTTCCGTTTTTACCTCTTGCACCCTTCACCTCCTCTTCGCTTCTGTTTCCCGTTTGGGTTGCGGGTTCCGTCCGCCTTAGAACCCGTAGCGTACGCTCGCGTACACGTTGTTGTTCCGTTCGAACTGCCCGAAAAAGGTGTGATCGTCCTCGCCGACAAAGACGTTGCCTCCGACCTCGACAATCCAGTGGTCATCGAGCTTGTAGTTCGCGTTAGGCCGAACGTACGCGTCTCGATCCGTGGGCGAATAGTAGACGAAGACGCCGACACGCAGGTTCTGGCTCAGCAGCAGCCGCGTCAGGCGCACCGTCACCACCTGCCGGTATTCGTCCGCAGCCGCAACTCCGTCGGGCAGCGTGCTGCGGTACGCCGCGTAGCCCAGCATGTTCTCCACGTAGTACTGCACGCCGCCGGTGAGGTTCTGAAGCAGCTCCTGCTCGTAGCCGACCAGATACCGCGCCTCGCTGTTCCGGACGAACGGGTCGTCCCCGTCCAGATCGTCCGCCGAACGGTACCAGCCGCCTTCGAGGCTGAGGATTCCCTTGCCGAGCGGCCCGCGCACGCTCGCGCCGAACACCTGCAGGCGCGGAAAGATTGCCTCGCCCGTCTGCGGATCCATGCCCCCCGGGCTCTTCCAGAACCCGTCGTACGCATAAGCCGCAGCCTCGTACGCGCCGACGTTGCGGTAGAGCCGCGCCGCCCACTCGTCGTCGCGGAACGTGTCGTCAGGCTTGTCGAAATCGACCTCG
>CAYMLQ010000414.1:0-4765 GCA_964390795.1 uncultured Lentisphaeraceae bacterium | reverse complement strand
CCATCGTGTGGCTGCCCATGTCGCCGATCTGGCCGGTGCCGAAGTCCCAGTACATATTCCACTGCAGGCAGTTCGCGCCCGCCTTGGCCGAGAAGTACTCCGGATTGTACGGGTGGTCGGTCTTGACCGGCCCCAGCCACAGGTCGTAGTGCAGGCCCTCCGGCGGCGCTCCCTGCGCAGGCAGGTAGCCGGGCTTGGGAATCTTGCGGTTACCCCAGGCGTACGCGCTCTTGAACTCGCCGATCGCGCCGTCGCGGATCAGCTCGGCGATGCGGTTGAAGTTGTCGTGCGCGTGCCGCTGCATGCCGACCTGCGTGGCAAGCTTGCCCTTCTTCGGCAGCCAGTTGGCGCGCACCACGCGCGCCTCCTCGACGCTGATGCCCAGCGGCTTCTCCAGGTAGACGTGCATGTCGCGGTTCAGCGCCCAGTTGGCGATGAACGCGTGGGTGAAGTCGGTCGTACAGATGACAACCGCGTCGATGTCTTTCTGCTCGAGGCATTTCCGCCAGTCGGTGTAGGTCTTGGCTTTCGGAAAACGCTTGGCCGCGTCCGCAAGGTTCCGCTCCCAGACGTCGCAGAGCGCGACGACGTTCTCGTCCGCGAGCGAATCGAGGTGCGCCAACCCGCGCCCCCACGTGCCGATCAGGGCAACGTTCAGCTTATTGCCGGGCGCGTTCTTGCCCGCGCGCGCGCCGCTGGGCAGGATGAGCAGTCCTGCACCCGTGCAGACCGCTGATTGCAGAAATTGACGTCTCCTCATACTGTCTCTCTCCTTGTGCTGGTTTTATGCTGATTACGTTTCGATTCCCACCGTTCTCTTCTATCATGCGACGGAAGGTGAAAACAGTCAACCCCTATCGCTTCCCGCTATCGCTCCAAGAACCGTCCGCGCCGCTCGCCTGTGAAGCGTCCGTTGTCGAACGACACCGCGCCATTCACGAGAACATGCCGCATGCCTGTGGCGAACTGGTGCGGCTGCGCATAGGTGGACGTGTCACAGAAGGCCGCCTCGTCGAACACCGCGATATCCGCAAAGGCGCCAGCCTTCAGCACACCACGGTCGCGGATGCCGAAGGTGGTGGCGGGCAGGCTCGTCATGCGGCGCACTGCCTCTTCGATCCCGCAGAGGGCGACGAACCCTTCCACGCGCCCGGTCATCAAGCGCAGAAAGCGCGGCATGGTGCCGTAGGCGCGCGGGTGCGGATGATCCTTGCCCAGCGGCCCCCATGGCGCGCGCACCGACGCGTCGCTGCCGGGCATGACCCACGGCTCGGAGTAGATGCGCCTCATGTTTTCCTCGCACATGCCGAAAAAGAACGCGCCGGTGCGCGTGTCATCCAGATCGATAAAGCGGCAGACCGTCTCCCCCGGCGTCAGCCCAAGCGCGGCGGCGGCCTCCACCACGGTACGCCCGCTGAAGGCCCGTACGGCGTCGCTCCAGCCGCCGCCGATCATCACCTCGGCCCAGTCGCGGTCTCCGCCGTTCAATTCATCCGCGATGCGCTTGCGAGTCTCAGGCTCGCGCAGGTTGTCTAGGATCGCCTCGCGTCCGCCGGCCGACGCCCAGTCGGGCAGCACCACGTCGAGATCCGTTCCCGCCGCCGTATAGGGGTAACGGTCGGCCTGCACCCTGACGCCCGCCTCGCGCGCGGTGTTCAGCAAGGCCAGCGCCGCTTCGACCTTGTGCCAATTGGCTTTTCCGGAGGTCTTCAGATGCGAGATCTGCGCCTGGATGCCGGTCTCGCGTGCGAGCCGCAGCACGTCCCCGAGCGACTCCAGGAGCTGGTCGCCCTCGCTGCGCATGTGTGTGGCGTAGATCCCACCCTTGGAGGCCGCCGTACGGGCCAGCGCAGCGATCTCTTCAGCGGCCGCGTATTTGCCGGGCTGGTACAAGAGTCCGCTCGAAAGACCCCACCCACCCTCGTCCAGCGCCTGCTCCAGCCGGCGCCGCATCTCGCACAGCTCATCCGGTGCCGCAACCCGCGGCTCGTAGCCCATGACACCCGCTCGCAGCGTGTTGTGGCCGATGAACTGAACGGTGTTGATGGCCGGGCTCACCGCGTCGAACAGCTCGCGGTAACTCGCCACGGTCGTCCACGTCGGCCCAGGCTGCTCGCTGATTCTCACACCTCCGGAGGTGTGAGAAGGGTAGGTCTGCGAAGCCCAGTCGGAAGAAAGGCGCGCGGCTCCCAGGCGCGGCACGGCCGAACCGCCGCACTGGCCGTTGACTTCGGTGGTGACGCCCTGGGCGAGCTTGCTCGGCGCGTCGGGCTCGAGCAGCAGGTAGGCGTCGGAATGCGCGTGCGCGTCGATGAAACCCGGTGCGACGATACATCCTGCGGCGTCGATCACGCGCGGGGCGCCGGCGGCGGACAGGTCGCCGATAGCCGCAATCCGCTCACCCGCGACGCCCACGTCCGCGTGCCGCTCGGGAGCGCCGGTGCCGTCCACCACCCGTCCGCCGCGTATGATCAGGTCGAGGGACATCGGAATGCTGGAATGTTGGAATACTGGACTGTTAGGAGCGCCTCTGCTGGTCATTGGACATTCCTTGTTGGTTATTGGATAGTCATCCTCACCTGTCCATCATTCCGACACGCCCTCTTTCTGCTCTGCGCCCAGCGAGTGCGTGCCGCTGAGCAGCGCGACCACCTGCTGCTGCACCTCGCCGAGCCGGTCGAGGCGCAGGCGCGGGTCGAGCACCACGAAGGTGTCGCCGCTCTGCTTATGCTCGTAGACACGCAGGATGCCGCCGCTCTCGTGCGGCTTGGCGTCGCGCTCGATCAGCTGCTTGCCGCGCTCCAGCATCACGGCCAGCACGTACACGACGTTCTGCATGGCTGGATCCTCGAGCGTAATCAGACGGCGCAGCAGGCTTTCGGCCGTCTCTTTCTTGACCGGCTCGTTCCTCGCCTGCGCGGGAGCGGGCGCCTCGTACTCGCCCTCCCACAGGCTGAAGGGCTCCCAGTCGCGCGGCGTGTTCTTCCAGCAGCCCAGACAGCAGTCCAGCCGCTCGTACGCATTCTCGGTCTCGCGCAGCACCGACACGCACGGCTTTTTGTCCGCGAGCGGCTGCGCGCAGATGCTGCAGACATGCCCCCGCGGGCGTATGTTCCATTCTTGTGCCATGGGCTTCTCTTAGAGAAAGGAGGAGTTAGTAGTTAGGAGTTAGTAGTTTCGAAAGCCCTACCAACGACGCCTCGTCTCAACTCCTAACTGCTAACTCCTAACTCCTAACTGCTAACTCCTAACTGCTAACTCCTAAATTTTAGGATCGATGCTCCACGGGCCGCGCAGGCCGCGCGAGATCAGCTTGTCGGCGTCGGGGTCATTGATGAACCGCTCGGCCTTGGGATCCCACTTCACCTGCTTGCGGCCCAGGCGCAGGCCGATGTTGGCCAGGTGCGCGATGGAGATCGAGCGGTGGCCGATCTCGCACGTCGTGATCGTAGGCTCGCCGCTGTAGACGCAGTCGATGAAGTTCTTCTCGTGCTGGCCGCTCTTGTAGAGGTGGACCTCGCTGTCCGCGAGCTTCTCGCGGATCAGTTCAGCCGGCTTGGTCTCCAGCTTGCCGCGGGTCACGAAGATCTCCTTGCCGCCCTCGCCGACGAAGCGCACGCCGTTGGGGTTCTTGTTTGAGACGAACACGCGCGTGCCCTCGGCGTAGACGACCTCGAAACTGTAGTTTCCTGCGGTGTTGAAGACCTCCTCCGGCTTGGGCATGTCGCTCACGAGGTTCTCGATCGCCACGGGGCCGGAGTCGTCCTTGCCCAGAGCCCACTGCACGATGTCGAGGTGGTGCGCGCCCCAGTCGGTGATCATGCCGCCGGAATAGTCGAGGCTGGCGCGCCACGAGAGCGGGTTGTGCAGGCCGGGGATGAACGGGCGCTGCCTGGCCGGGCCGAGCCACATGTCAAAGTCGATGTGCGGCGGCGGCTGCGGCAGCGGCTCGAGGCTGGCGTCCGCGCCCTTCTTGCCGAAGAGGCTGTGGCCGCCGGGCAGGCCGACCTCAATCTTCTGGAGCTTGCCAATGCGGCCGTTGCGGATGAACTCGCACGCCATGCGAAAATAGTTGTCCGAGCGCTGCTGCGAGCCGACCTGGAAGGTGACCCCCGCCTTCTTCACCTCGTCCGCCATGGCGCGGCCCTCGGCGATGCAGAGCGACATGGGCTTCTGGCCGTAGATGTGCAGGCCTTTGCGGGCGGCCCAGATGCCCTGGATCGCGTGCCAGTGATCCGGCGTGCTGATGACCACCGCGTCGAGGTCGTCCTTGTCCAGCATCTCGCGGAAATCGGCGTAGACGTTGCAGGCGCTATAATCCGCCTTGTTGAGCTTCTTCGCGTAGAACTCGTTCACGCGGCGGCGGCACGGCTCGCGACCGCCCAGGCGCTCGGCGCTATAGCCGTAGAGCCCCGACTCCTTGTTGCAGTCGCAGACCGAAACCACCTGCACGTTGTCGTTGTTGAGAAAATTGCCGATGTTGTCGTGCGCCATGGTGCCGTAGCCGATAAAGCCGACATTGAGGCGTTTGGACGGCGCGGGGCGACCCTTGCCCAAGGCGGTGGCGGGAATGATGTAGGGTGCTGCGACCAGCGCGCCGGCACCGGCGAGAAAATGACGGCGTGAAACGTTGAACATGCTCATGAGTTCTCCAGTGTGTGATTCGATGCCTGCCGCTCACGGGAACAACAGGGAAAAGCGTGTGCTTAGCATAGCACCGCCCAGCCCGCCGCGTCCATGCCAATCAGGGGCGTCCCTTGCGGTA
>CAYMLQ010000413.1:0-4778 GCA_964390795.1 uncultured Lentisphaeraceae bacterium | reverse complement strand
GAAGCCGGCGTGCGGTTCCGCCTCGTCGATGCGGCGACCGGCACCGAGCGCGGAAACTGGCAACTGTTCGCTGCGCGTCCGGGCGACCTGATGAAGAACATCGACCCGCTCCTGCCCCTGATCGCCAAGGCCGTTTGCGGTGGTAAGGCGGCTCCGCCGCGTCCGCGCAACCAGTCCGGCTTCACCGCCATCCCGGAGGCGGCCAGCACATTTTACCATGGGGTAGACCACCTGGTCGCCGGCCGTCCGGAGTACGCCGCCGAATATTTCCGCATCGCCGCGGCGAGCGAAGCGGGCTTTTCGCTGGCCGTACACGCGCAGGCCAAGGCCTACGAGCAACTGGGCTTTTCGGGTGTGGCGGAAGCGGTTCGTGCGACCATCCCGGCCGGTCTGCTGCCGCAGGCGCAGGCAGCCGGCACGAGCGCGGTGCTGACCGTCCGCTTCGTCAACCGGACGGACACCTTCACGTCCGGGCAGATGCAGCGGATCCGCGACGCCCTGCAGGAAACGCACGGCTTCGCGCTGTTCGAGCCGGACTGGATTCCCGCGCTGACGCGCGAGACCGATCTGAAGCTCTCGGAAGACTTCCCCCTCGTCCACGGCTTGGACCACCGCCTGTGGCTGCGGGCGGATCACTTCCTCGTCTTCAGCGCGGAGAAGAAGGGGCTGAGCGCCAGCGTGATCGATCTGCTGCACGGCCAATTGCTGGGCACGGTCACCGGCGGTGCGACCGACCTGGACGGGCTGTGCGCGCAGGCGGTCGCACTCATCCGGCTGCCGGGCAAGGTCGTGTCCGACATGCCGTTGGCAACGACCAGCGACACGAATGGGCCTGCGGCGAAGCTGAACTTCACGTACTCCGTGGAAGAGGTCGCCTTCGCCTTGCGCCATCTGGCCGAGCGGCCGAAGGATCTCGCCTGCTGGACCCATTTGTTGTGTGTCATGCAGACCGAGCGATTGCCTCCCGCCGTCCTGCGCACGTTCCTGGATGCGTACGAGAACGCGATTCCTGCGGACGCGCCCGACGCGGCCGACTGGCTGGCCGGCGTGTTGTGGAGACGCTATTTCCTCGCTGCCCAGGAGGCGCCCGACATGCCGGATATTGAGAAGTCCTTCGCGCCGCTGTTGCAGCGCTATCCGGACAGTCTCCAGGCACAGGTCATCCGTTTCCACATGGCCCGGTTCCTGTACGCGCTTGGCGACGCGGATCGCGCTCGGCCACTGGCGGTGGAGGTTGCGGAGAAGACAGCCCCGCGCGTGCTGAGGATGGATAACTTCGTTCCGTTTGACGGCCAGTATGTGGACTGCGTCAAATGGCTCGACGGCTCGGCTTTTCCGGCTGTCATCTCTCCCGAAGCGCCGCGCATGAAGATGCTGGCGCGCGACATGTTCGCGCTGGCGGCGTGCCTCTGCGCGCAGGCTGGTGACAAAGCGAAGGCGCAGAAGTTCCTGAATCAGGCCAGGCCTCTGGCGTGGCTTACCGTGGTTCCGCCAATCAGCCACTTCGGCGGTCCGGTGTCTATCTATCCGGTGACCATCGGTGCCTGGCAGTCGCTCCCCCCCGATCCAGACAAGATGCGCGTGCAGGTGGGCTGGACTTTTCTTCCCTTCGCCACCGCGATTCTCGGCAAGAAGCCGACAGCGAGGGCGATGAAGACCACAGACGCGATGCTTCACATCGCGTGTGAGTCGCTGGGGGCTCCGGAGGTCGACCCTCTCGTACCCCGAGAAGGCCCCGGTATTTTCTCGCGACGCAATCTTAAATGGCTGCCCGGTGACAGCGACTTACCCCTGGATACCTGGCATGGGAGAATCATCAGCGACAGTCGGTCGCCGCGGGAAATCTGGTCAGGCTGGCTGAATGCGCTCACGAACGGGCCAGACTCACGCGTCGACACGGATCCTATACCGTGGCGGCCGGCCACCTTCGCGCTGGCGTGTACGCAGGAGCGCTCGGAACGCGGAGCGGCGGTGGCCGATTTCGCCGTCCATGCCCTCGACGAGTTCAGGGGCGCGGGCCCCTGCCTGACGAAGATGTATGGCGAAATCGCGACCGGGAAACTGGCGCTGCAATGCTATTGGTATGCGGCCCACTTCTGCATCGAGGCCGGCGAACTCGCCCAAGCCTGGTCCCTGATCCAGAAGGCCCTGGCCTGGCGGGGCAAAGACGATCTCAAGATCAGCCTCCGCTACCAGGCTGCGCTGGTCGCCTGGCGGACGGGCCACGCTGCCGAGGCGGCGGAGATTCTGCGCCCACAGGCAGAAGACCCTCGGTCCAAGGAGCTGCGCCTGGTCCTCCCGGACACGACCGGTCTCGGGTCGCTCTATCAGGAGGCTGTCGAACTGCTGAAGAAGGTCAGAGCCGGCCCCGCTCCCGACGGACGTGCGGTCGCGCTGGAGCTGTCGCCCGTACCGCCCTACTTCATCGGCGGCTACTGTCCCGTTGCAGGGCCGCCCAAGCAGAGGCGGCGGAGTGAGGAGCGGCCGACAGACGCGGCATGGGCGAAAGAGATCGCGGCATGGCGGACGCGCATGGAAGCGCGAGTACCCGCTTTTAGCTGCTTTAAAGACCTACATCAAGACCTGACGCCGGAGAGCTACGATGAGTGGCCGGCGATCGACGACCGCCTGCCACCGAAACCGCCGCCGCCGCGTTTCGGGCAGCCCTATGTGTGCATACTCGAGGACGAGGTCGGCATCGCGTTCGTGTGGATCGACTCCCTGCGGCTTTGGGCCGCGAAGTACGAACTGACGGAAGACGCCTGGTGCTACGCCATGACCGAGAGGGAGACGGGAGGGAGCCTTCCGCAGAAGCTGTCCTATGAGGCGTCCATGCAGGTCTGTGCCAGACTCAACGAACGCGAGCGGGGCCGGCTGCCGGAGGGCTACTGCTATCGCCTTCCAACCGTCGAGGAGTGGGAGCGGCTCGCCCGCTGCGGGACCGAGCGGATCTACCCGTGGGGCGACACCCTGCCGCCCACCTTCGGAAACTACAGCGACCAGACCGTCTTGGAGGCCGTGCGAAGCCGGGGGCTCGCCGATCACTACGCCCCGCCCATTATCGCCGGGTACAGGGACGGATACGAAGAGCGGGCGCCAGTTGACGCCAGCGGCAAGAACGAGTGGGGACTTTATGGCATGGGCGGCAACCTGTGGGATTGGGCCACCACGCCGAGCGGCGATTCCATGACGAAGGGCGGAACGTGGCTGCACACCGGGGATATGCTGCGGATTGATGCCGGGATCGCGGGAATACGCAAGGCAACTCCGCCCGGCGGCGGCGCGCTCCGCTGCGTCCTTGCGCCGGTGATCAAGCCCGCAACCCCGACTCCCTGAGAGGCGGAGACGATACGGAGTGAACATTCCCCGCATAGCTTTGGTTTCAGACTGTTATACCACTGCCGAAAAGTATTTGCACTTAACGGGCTATCCCGCACACAGGGAGGGACGGCTTCCACGCCGTCCGCGGCTGGGGTTTAACCCGGCCCTCCCGTGTGCCTATTGCCCGTATTATAATCTAAGAACTTTTCGGCAGTGGTATTAGATGTCCCAAACGGAGATCGCGTTGGCGTACGCTGTCAAAGGCCTCGCTTTATCTGTCAAACAAATCAGGGCCCCATAGCCCATCTTCTGGCCGGGAATGTGGAGTTCGAAGTTCTTCACCATCTCCTTTTTCGGGCTGCCCGTCTTCTTGATCTCAATGGGGTAGAGCTGTCCGTCCTGAGCGATGAGCAGATCGATCTCCGCTTGCTGATTGTCGCGATAGAAGTACACGGAAGGCTTCAGCCCGTTATGCCAATGCGACTTGAGGATCTCGGTCAAGACGAACGTCTCAAAGAATGCGACGCTCATCGCTCCGGCCGCCAAGGTTTGCGGCGTATTCCATTCCGCCAGAAACGCGCACAGGCCCGTATCCCAAAAGAACAGCTTGGGGGCTTTGATCAGCCGTTTAGTTCATGGGCACGGACTGGAGCCACTCCGGGTGTTCGCGCACGCCCTCGGCCTCGCGAACCGGCCACGTCGCGCGGGCGCTGTCCTGATAGAGTCCGATCTTGTCGAACGGGATCGGCTCGAAGCCGAGCTTGAGCGCGGGGGATTCCGGTTTGAGCGTGAAGTCGCCCTGCGCCGCATCGGCGAACAGCGGGTCCGCAACCACCGAGTGCGAGTCCGCGCCCGCCATCTGCCACGCCTCCCACTCCGTCGCCGCTTCCGTTTCTTCCAGGCGCAGGTCGCTACGGCACGAACATTCCGGTGGACGGCGGTTATACGGCGAAGTAGTATTGTAAGCAAAGGAGACAGAGTATGGCACGGGTGATCAGCAAGTTGGCGCCAGGGTGGTGGGACTATACCACGCTGGACAAGGAGATTCTGAACGATGCGGCGAAACTGAGGGCTCAGGATCTGGTTCAATTGTCTCGCCCCGGTTTTCGTGTCAGCATCTACGACACGGTCGAGGAGTTCTACGCGGCTGAGGCGCTGGAGTATGTCGAGGCCTGGCGGCGGGCCACGCCGGACAACCCGGTCGGCGTGTGCGGACCCATCGGGCCGACCGAACAGTTGCCGCTGGTGGCGCGGATCGTGAACGCGTTCGGGCTGAACCTGCGGGACGCTCATTTCTGGGGCATGGACGAGTGGGTCGAGAACGGCGTGACGGTGCCGCCGACCCATCCGCTCTCCTTCGCGAAGTGCGACAAGGAGCTGTGTTTCGACCGGATCCGTGCGGAGCTGCGGATGCCGGAGGAGAAACTGCACTTTCCGGTCGGCGACCTCGCCGCCTA
>CAYMLQ010000412.1:0-4800 GCA_964390795.1 uncultured Lentisphaeraceae bacterium | reverse complement strand
GTCTGGGGCGGCGAGGTTCCCAAGAGCTACATGACCGGCCCATATCTTACGGCCCCTGACTGGATTGGTATTTACCGAATTTAAGGTACTAAGGGACAGATAATCTGGCCAATGAGAACATAGATAACCAAGTCAAGGACGACGTGGCCTTGTGGCTGCGGGGGCAGGACGAAGCGGCGGCGCGGCGGCTGATCGACGCGCTGTATCCGCAGGTTGTCCGCATCGTGCGCGGCCACCTGCCGCGCGGCATGGACGAACAAGACCTAACGCAGGAAGTCTTCGTCCGGTTCTTCAACACGCTCGACCGCTACGAGCCGGCACGGCCGCTGGAGAACTGGGTCTCACGGCTGGCCGTGAACGTCTGCCTCAACGCGCTGCGTTCGCGCCAGAGGCGACCCGAACTCCGCTGGTCGGATCTCACCGACGAGGAACAGCGAGGCGTCGACGCGCTGGCGCAGGAAAACCCGGACCGTGAGCCACCCTACAGGGAAGCGAAAACACTGCTCGCCACCTTGATGGAGGGTCTGACGGCCGAGGATCGGCTGGTGGTGACACTGCTTCAACTCGAGGAGCGCCCGCTGGCCGCGTCCATCATCCAAACCGCCCTGCCGAGTGAGATGCCATGAATACTATTGCCAAATACCGCGTGATCCTGTGGCTTGTCCTGCTCTTCGCGGGCGGCACCGTCTTCGGCTACTACCTGTCGACTTGCGTCGCGCGTCCACGCCCCTGGTGGTACGCGGGCGGTGCCAATCCTGAAAAAGGCTGGCGCGAGCGGCGCGTGGAAAGCCTGCGAAAGGCGTTGATTCTGACGGATGAGCAGGTCGGCCGCATGGCCCCGTCGTTTGATCAGGCCGAGTGTGAACTGCGCCAACTTCGCGTGGAGACCGCCGCACGAACGCGGGAGATCATCGTCGCGAACAGCAAAGGGCTTTGGCAGTTCCTGACTCCGGAACAACAGGAGAAGTTCAAGCAGTGGATCAAAGAGAAGAGCGCGCCGATAAACACCCTCAGCAGAGTGAGGCAGCCATGAAGCGCGCGTTTGCCTTCCTTCCGCTCGTTGCCCTTCCCCTTATCACGTTGGCGCAGAACGGCTCGCTGGCCGACCGCTTCAAGCAAGGCGACCGGAACGGCGACGGCAAGCTGAGCCGTGAGGAGGTGGCCGCCTGGCCCGGACTCAAAGCCGCCTTTGATCAGATCGACACCGACCGCGACGGCGCGCTCTCGCAAGACGAGCTGAAGACCGCGACGGCCCGGTGGAGGCAGAAGCAGGCCGCGACGGCGGAGCAGGCCGCGGCCGACGCGCCGCCGACACGGGGCGCGCCTCGCGCGGCTGAAAGGCCAGCGCCGGTCCGGCCGGCCACAGTTGACGCGAACTCGCCGCAGTTTCGCGGGCCGCGTTCGGATGGCGTCGCTACTGGCACCAACCTGCCTGTCGCGTGGAGCGCGACGAGCAATGTGATGTGGAGCTGCCCGATCCCCGGCAAAGGCTGGTCATCGCCCATCGTCTGGGGCGACCGCGTGTTCGTCACATCGGCCGCTGGCCCCGGCTCCGTCGAGGCGCCGCCCGACAAGCTGGCCAGCATGGCCGACCACGTCCGCGGGGTCGCCTCCACCAACGAGCACCAGTTCCTGCTCCATTGCGTGGACTGGGAAACCGGCAGTCAGCTCTGGTCGCGCTGCGCCCACACGGGCGTGCCGCCGGGCCTGATCCACCCGAAGAACACCTACGCCTCCGAGACGCCGGTGACCGACGGCGAGCGCGTTTACGCGTACTTCGGAAACGTCGGCCTGTTCTGCTACGACCTGGATGGCCGCGAGCTGTGGTCGCGCAAGTGGGGCAGCTTCAAGATGGGGTGGAACTGGGGCACCTCCGCGTCCCCGGTGTTGCACGGCGACCTGCTCCTCGTCCTCAACGACAACCACGAGCAGTCGTTCCTCGCCGCGCTCGACAAACGCACCGGCAAGGACGTCTGGCGCGTGGAGCGCGACGAGAAGAGCAACTGGACGACGCCGTTCATCTGGCAGAACGACCAGCGAACCGAGATTGTGACCTCCGGCAGTGGCAAAGTACGCTCCTACGACCTGAGCGGAAAGCCGCTGTGGGAACTGCGCGGCATGTCCGGCGTGACGGTCCCGACGCCCTTCGCGGTCGACGGGCTGCTCTATCTTGCTTCCGGCTGCGGCCACAGCTCGCAGAGGCCCGTGTACGCCATCCGACCCGGCGCGTCCGGCGACATCAGCCTGCAGGAGGGCGCGAGCAACAACACCCACATCGCCTGGTGCCAGCATCAGGCCGCGCCCTATGTGACCACGCCGCTGGTCTATGACGGCATCCTCTATGTGCTGCTGGACCAGGGCTTTCTCGCAGCTTACGACGCCCGCACGGGCACGCCGGTCTACGGCAAGCAGCGCTTCACGTCGGGCAAGGGTGCCTTCACCGCCTCGCCGTGGGCCTATGACGGTAAGATCTTCTGCCTGACCGAGGCTGGCGAGACCTATGTGGTTGAAGCTGGCCCCGAATTCCGCGTATTGAACGTCAACCGCCTCGAAGAAGCCGCCCTCGCCACTCCCGCCGTCGCCCGCGACAGCCTCATCCTCCGTACCCTGACCAAGCTCTACCGCATTGCCAACACGGCGGAGACAAAGAAGCCATGAAAACGATTGTCACCATCATCAGCCTGTCCGCTATTCGCGCCTGCCTCACTCTCTTGGCGCAGGAAACACCCCGGCCAGTGGGCAGTGGCCTCGCGGAACGATTCAAGCAACTCGACAAGAACGGCGATGGGAAACTGACGACCGAGGAGGTGCCGTATGGCGATTTCTTCAAACAGTGGGACCAGAACAGCGATGGCTTGGTGACGGTGGAGGAAGTCAAAGCGTTCTTTGCTAGCGGAAAGCAACGGCAGCGCGGTCCGGCGCAAGATCCAGCGGCACTCCAAACCGGTACCGTGCCGATGAAGACCGCCCTCGACTTGCCTTACGCGAAGATGGAAGGCGTGGAGCCGAAGCTGATAAGCCTCGACCTCTACGCGCCGCCCAGCGCGACGAACGCGCCGGTCTTGGTCTGGGTGCATGGCGGCGGCTGGGCGCGCGGCGACAAAAGCCAGGTGGCCAGTTTGGCGTCGGCGTTCGTGCGCGAAGGGTATGTCGTGGCGTCGGTCAACTACCGGCTCGCACCGGCGGTGAAGTTCGACGCGCAGGCACAGGACGTGGCGGCGGCTATCGCATGGCTGCGGGCACACGCAAAGGACTACGGCGCGGCACCGGAGAAGTTGTTTCTCATGGGCCATTCCGCGGGCGCGCATCTCGTTGCGTTGGTCGGCACAGACGAAGGCTACTTGAAAGCGCAGGGGCTTTCGCTGTCGGCGCTGCGCGGCGTCGTGCCGCTCGACACCGAAGCCTACGATTTGAAAGGTTTCGCGGCGCGCTTCGGTGGCAAGCTGCCGGAGCTTTACGCCGCGCCGTTCACACAGGATCCCGCCACTTGGGCGAAAGCCTCGCCGGCAACGCACGTCGCCAAGGGAAAAAGCATCCCGCCGATGATTCTGGCCTACAGCGGCGGGCAGAAACCCCACGGGAATCCCAGCCGCAAAACGGACGCCGAGGAGTTCGTCGCCAAGTTGAAAATGGCGGGCGTCACCGCCGAGGTCATCGCCGCGCCGGAGAAGACGCACATGCAAATCGCGCTGGAGTTCGGCACACCGAACGACCAAGTCGCGGCGAAAGTCTTCGCGTTCCTCAAGTCGATCCTCGGCAATGCTACTCCCGCGCCGCCGATTTCCGCGGACTTCACGCCCGACGACGTGCGGATGGGCGACACGCAGTTTGCCTACATTGATCCAGAGTTTCTCCAGAGCGAAGGATGCGCGGTGTTTCTCGATTCGCGCGGGGAAATTTGGATCGGCGCGATTGACCCCGTGACCGGCTTGTTCCGAAGTGCCAGCGGACGCGACCACCGTGTGGACACCGGCATCTCGCAATGGTCGCGCTATTCCAACGGCCCGGAGTGGGGACTCGACGCCAAAGGCCCAGCGCTGTTCTACGTCAAGGACAACGCACAGGATACCGGCCAACTCTGGCGCGCGGAGCCGCCGTGGGATAAACCTAAAATATCTCAACTCACCCTCGACACCGACATCCACAACTGGATTTGCGAGCCGTCGGTGAACCCGGCGCTGCCTTCGACGCGCGTCATCGTCTATCACGGCAAACCGAGCGCGACCGGCAATGTGGATGCCTGGCTCGACGAGGACAAGCCCGGCCAACTCAAGCCGTTCACCGATCACATGATCGTCGCCCGCTGGATCTACAACACCAACCTCATCACCTTCGCCTACCGCGCGCGGCCCGGACAAACCGAGCTGTCGCAAGTCACGCTCGTGGACACCGACTCCGGCAAGTCCCGCGTCATCACCGCCGACGAGGGCAAAAAGATTGACCCGTGGCTCTGGCAGGCTCCCGAATTCGGTGGCGAAGTGTTGCTCTGCGCCAACACCGACAGCCGTGCCTTGGGAATCTATCGCGATGTGAAACGCGACGGCACCCCGTGGCAACGCATCGCCACGCTTGCGCTGCCGGCGGATGCGCCGCACCCGACGCTCAAGTCCGCCGAGCCGGTCAACGGCGGACGCGGCGCGTTCGGCCGCTCGTATTTCACCGTTCAGGCCGGCGACGACAAAGACAAGGACACCTCCATCTGGCTGTTCGGCTTCTCGGCCGACGGTCAACATCTCATTCGCCGCCTCGATGATGGCGCGCAGACCGGCAAGCCTGCCAGTCGTCTCGACCCCGAAAGCT
>CAYMLQ010000411.1:0-4803 GCA_964390795.1 uncultured Lentisphaeraceae bacterium | reverse complement strand
CAGCGCCGGCAGCCGCTTGTAGGTCTTGTCGGGCAGGTCCGTGAACACGAACGGCTCGCGCGCCTGGGCGAGAGGCATGGTCAGCGGCGCAAGCTCGATCCCCGCCTTGACGAAACTCGGCTCGTATTCGAACGCGTAGAAACGCAGGTTCGGATCTAGCGCCACCGCGCCGACCTTCTTACCCCATACGCGGACCTCGATCGCCTCGACGGGCTTATACATGCGGCACCTCCTTCGACGGGGATGCCCGTTGCCGGACCGGTTTCTT
Source organism: uncultured Lentisphaeraceae bacterium (assembly GCA_964390795.1). Classification (GTDB taxonomy): domain Bacteria; phylum Verrucomicrobiota; class Kiritimatiellia; order RFP12; family UBA1067; genus CAYMLQ01. Next base: position 4,535 of record CAYMLQ010000411.1, on the reverse strand, counting down.
GTCCTTCAGCAATTGAAGCGGGCTGACGGTGACCTGCGGCGCCAGCGTACCCAGCCACTCCTCGCGGCCCAAGGCCCGCAGGACATTGATGAGGGAGGTGACCGTGGAACCCTTGCCGCCCTCCAGCTTCTTGACCACGTTCAGCGCCACGTTGGCCCGCTCGGCTAGCTGGCGCTGGTCGGTGTTCTGGCGCAGGCGGAGCGCGCGCAGGTGCTGCCCGAGTTGCGCCTCCCATTCACCCGTTGTCAAACGTGTTGCCATGAATAGCCCCTTTTAAGTCCATTGGATGCAATTATCGTATCTAATAGCCCTAAAGAAGTCCATTGATAAAATTTGATGACATTCGCTTATAGCTCTCTTTACCATCGGTTTGCACATTTGTCTGGGCTTTGGACAGGGGATTATTTGTCCGAAAAAGAGCAACTTTTTCGGACAGATGGCACACCGAAATCAGCATCACAGCTCCCCCCTGAACGCCCGGTGCTGCAAACTCGCGAACAACTCATCCAACTCCGCCAGCGACGCGCGTTGCGCAGCCTTCAGTTTCTCCACCGCCGCCACACGCCCGGCAAATTCGCGCTGGAGAGAGAGAGGAGGCACCTCAATCAAAGCAGTCTGCAATCTCGCTTTGGAGATATTCGGCATCGAACCCGCAGAACCGCCGGCGAGCTTCTGAATTTCACGGCGCTTCGTTGGATAAATTAAGAGCTGATGGAGAAAGGCAGAGCCCACTTTCATCTCTGGCCGCAAACGAAAACGAAAGATAAGGTCGGACATCAGTAAGCGGGGAGGTGTCTCACGAACCAATGCACAGGCAGCCACCAACTGGTAGGTGTTCTTTCGGGAGAAGAGAAGATCACCAGGCTTCACTTCAAGCGAAGAGTCGGGCTCGATATCCGGAGGGAGTGCCTTGTTTTCAGCCGAGTTATACTCGCACCGTGTCACAGCACCGAGCTTGAGAACACCCCATTCGTCGCCTGTTGCTGGTCGGTCAAGACAATTTGGACTCCACCCGCTATCGATATTCACAAGCAAATCGCCGAACTGGACGCGAGGCCACCGCTTTGAATTCGCCACTGGATCCCCGAACATGTCGAGAAAGATGGATTGCGCGAGGAAGTTGAGTTCGGCGAGGGCGGCGCGGCGCTTGGCCCGCAACGCTTCCGCACGATCCAGCACATCCGCAATCCGCCGCTGCTCAGGCAAAGGGGGGAGGGGGATTAGGAACCTCGACAAGACCGATGGACCAAGTCGTGGCAAGTTCGCACCAGCCGCACGTGAATTAGCAAATTTAACCATGGTGGGCTGCCGCAGAAAATAGCAAAGAAATCGCCGATCCAAGTCAGAGCCGGGCAGAATAGGGAGTATGTCCGTGCTACAAATGCCGTTGAAGTCAGGGAGTGCAATCTTCGCAAGGTAAGGACGGAGTTTCCCGTAAAGGACGTGGTTCTTTGTGAATTTGAATTTTGAGCTCGCGAGTTCGCCTGCATCCACCGGTTTGGCACCAAGAATTAATCCGCCACTCTCGATGTGTTCAAGCCCAAGGTATGCAGTCCCTTGGCTAATCGACTCCGGTTGAATTGAGGAGCGCTCAATTTCAGCTATGGTTTTCAGCGCGACTATTGGCCATGGACTCACTTGAGCAGTCCCTCCAACGCATTCGAGCGGTCATTTTGCGTTTGGGCGGGTACTGTAATAAACCGTTCTGTCTGGAATACGCCCGGCTTGCGCCTGTTTGCGCCCGATATACGCCTGATTTGCGCCTGAAATGCGCCCGAAACATGACAATCACGCCCGACGTTCATGGTTTGCCTTTCAGGTGGTACCGCGTGCCCCGGCCGCTGCCGGTTTGGTCAAGAATGCCGTCTGCCACCATCCGGCTGAGCGTGCGCCAGGCGGTGTCGCGCGAGATACCCAACCGTTGGACACACATCGTCGTTGTGATGGAACCGACCTGCGCAAACATCTGCCGGATGGTCTCCTCCGGCGGCAGGGCGCTTTCCGCCGTTTCGGAAGATACGGAAGGTGCCGGACTCTTCTCGCCGGCAACGGGTGTGGCAGGCGGCACGGCTTGGAACGCCACCGTCACGCAGTCGTGTTCGATTGCGAAACGGGGAGGGGGCAAGCCAGCCTGCTCAAGCGCACGGCGCATCCGGCGGATGCCGCTTCCCCGCTCGTCCATGTACTCCAGCCAGGTCAGGCCTTGCACCACGAGCGGATTACGCGCACGCGAACGCGCTTGTCCGGTTGCGATCGTCTCGATCCGTTGCCCGCCCGGCGGGAGGCCCGGACTGCTCACGAGCAACCGGTCGGCAAACAACTCGACGGAAACCTTCGCGCCGGGATCGATGTAGTCGCGATGGGCCACGGCGTTGACGAGAACTTCGCGCAGGGCCTCCGCAGGATAGACGTCCGCCGATTTACGTTTGAGCCCCTCCACGGCGAGTGCCCGTGCCGTATTGCGGCGCAGGAAGGCGACCGCCTGTTCAATGGCCGTGGGCAAGGGAGCCTCAATGAACACCGCGTCCACCGGCTCCGATTCACGCGTGTCAGTGGCGTAGGCGTCGAGTTGAATGCGAGCCTGGGGAAGAGCGAGGGCGGGTTTCGCGGCGAGCAGCAGCGTTCCGGCCACAGTGGGGCGGTACATGCCGGTGGCCAGATCCCACCAGAGATAGCCGCGCGCATGGAGCAGGCGCGGAAGCTCCTCGCGTGAAATCCGTTTGGCGTCGACATTCTCGGCGGCGGCCATCATCTCCAGTGCCAGATCGAGATCGAGATCCGCGAACGCCAGTGAGGATACGGGGTCACGCTCGTAGCCGGAGGCCGACCGCAGGTTGTCGCGGGAACGCTCTTCCTGCTCCATTTTGGGCGCGGTGTCGAAGGTGGCCTGGATGTGTTCCTTCAGCCGGTCGCGCACGATGCCGAGCAATTCCTCTTCGGTGGCGAAACGGCTGTAGGTGTGGTGATCCGTTTCGATTTCCGCAATGAAACGGGCGGTGGCTTCCTCGCGGTCTGCGGAGCGGTCCCCTTTGATGCAAACCAGCGTGGGCAGCCCAAGCTCGCGGGCGAGCCGATACTCTTCGTGTGAGGCCGATAGCCCACCGACCAAAGGCCGGCCGTATTCCCGCCCGATCACGAGCAGATAGACATGGCAGGTCCGAAGCAGCGCCAGATAGGCCTGGGGGTTGGGCTGAAGCGGGGCCGGATAGTCTTCGAAAATCCGGGGGACGGTACACTCGCGCAGAAAATCGTCGGTGGCCAGCAGGCTGCCGATCGCGATGCGTTCGGCACGCAGCTCCTTCTGCACAGAACTGACAAAGACCTTGAGGCGGATCATAGCAAACCCTCCAGTTCTTTCATGCCGCGCTGGATCTCTGTCTCCAGCTTGGCGAGGCTTTTCAGGATATCTTTCGGCGGGCGATGGGTCAGCTCTTCATGGACAACCTCCTTGTAGCGGTTGAGCGAGAGATCGTAGCCCTGCGCGGCGATGTCGACCTTGGGCACGCAGAAGCTCTGCGCGGTGCGCGGGCGCTTGAGTTCGGATGTGGCATGGGCGTCTCGCCCATGATCTTTCCCCGTGGCTTGGGCGTCCCGCCCAAGAGTGTGCAGAACCACGGGCGAGACGCCCGTGCCACGGTTGCCCGTGCCACCTTTGAGAGACCTCCAGCGGGCGAGTACGTCCGGCAGGTTGTTCTTGGCGTGTTCGTCGGCTGTGAGTATGGCGGTTACGCCGAGTTTCTCTTCGGACAAGAGCGGCGTGCGCTTGTCGTCGAGGCTCCAGCCGTCGGCGTCCACGTCGTAGAACCAGACGTGGTCGGTGCCGCAGGAGTTGGTCTTGGTGAAGAGCAGGATCGCGGTCGACACGCCAGCATACGGCTTGAACACGCCGCCGGGCAGCGATATCACCGCGTCGAGCTTCTGCTCCTCGACCAGCATCTGACGCAGGGACTTGTGCGCATTGGAAGAGCCGAAGAGCACGCCGTCGGGCACGATCACCGCCGCGCGGCCGCCGGGTTTGAGCAGGCGCAGGAACAAGGCGAGGAAGAGCAACTCGGTCTTCTTGGTCTTGACGATCTGCAGCAGGTCTTTGGCGGTGTTCTCGTAGTCGAGCGATCCGGCGAAGGGCGGATTGGCGAGCACCAGCGTGTAGGACTCCTCATCGCCCGCGTGGTCCTGCGACAGCGAATCGCGGTAGCGGATATCGGGGTTCTCCACGCCGTGCAGCAGCATGTTCATGCTGCCGATGCGCAGCATGGTGTTGTCGAAGTCGAAGCCGTGGAAGGCCTTCTCGTGGAAATGCCGCTTGAGCTTGGCGTCGCGGAAGATCTCGGGATGATGGCCGCGCAGGTATTCGCCGGCGGCGACCAGGAAGCCGCAGGTACCGCTGGCCGGGTCGCAGATGAGGTCGGCGGGACCGGGCGCGGTCATCTCCACCATGAGCTGGATGATGTGGCGCGGGGTGCGGAACTGGCCGTTCTGTCCGGCGCTGGCGATCTTGCCGAGCATGTACTCGTAGAGGTCGCCCTTGGTGTCGC
>CAYMLQ010000410.1:0-4808 GCA_964390795.1 uncultured Lentisphaeraceae bacterium | reverse complement strand
TGCCCGGAACCACCACCTCCGCGAACTGAAGGAAAGCCTCCAACACGGCTCGCTGTTCCTGCGGCGTCAGCGCAAATTTGGGATAGGATAATACCCTCACCAACTCCCCTGCGGTTTCCTTAGACACCAGCGGAATGACCCGTCCGGCGGTCACAAGGTCAAACACGCGGCACACACGCCCCGACTTGAACAGCAGGGCGGAAAGGATCACATTCGTGTCAAGAACGACACGGAAAGCCACTGTCATTTGTGTCCGCGCGACCATTTGACCGCCTTGTTTACATCAGCTTCGACAATACCCAGCGACTCGAGTTTCTCGCGGACTTCATCAAGCTGATTGATGCGGACAGGCTCCAGCACGATCCGGTCATATTCCGACTTCACGGAAAAGTACTCGACGCCGGGAAACTGCCGGACAACGCTTTTCGGCAAAGTCAATTGGTTCTTAACGGTCATTTTCGCCAACATAGCAACTTCCTTTATTCCTTACATTCTTACAAACTGCCTCAGCGCCGTCAAGCCGCGTCAGTGACCGGTCTCGCCGCGTTTCGACTGGGCTCTTATCCAAAAGATGGCGAAGGGCAACCCACAGACGAACACCGATCCGCCACCGGCAACCGACGCGGGTCACGCGATCCAGCCGCGTTTGCGCTTGAAGCCCGGGCTGTCGAGGATGCCGGTCAGAATGTTCGCATCCTCCACGACCTGGTAGTCGAACATCCCGGCGCACACAAAATCGGCGCCGTTCTCGAAGGCGTAGCGGAAGCCCGCTTTGGGGTGAACGGCTCCGGCGGCGAGGGTCTTGAAGGCGATCCAGGGCTTGTTCAGGCTCTCCATGTAGGCGATGGTCTCCTCCGGGGTGCGCTCCCAGTAGTTGTCGACGCCGTAGTTTTCGATGACCCGCTTGTCCTTCTTCTGGTCCGGGTTCCACGACCAGTAGTTGCGGCTGTGCAGGGTCTTCATGTAGAAGTCCGCGCCGACCTGGTGAGCCTCGGCCCCTTTGACCGTCTCCAGCTCGTGGCCCGCGACGCCCGCCGGCACGCCTCGGCTCTTGATGTAGGCCACCGTCTCGGCCATGAGCTCCCACTTGCCCGCCCGCGCCCAGTCGTCGCCCACGTTCCCCATGATCATGGCGGCGCAGGCCCCGTTGTCGATCGCGAAGTCGATGTTGCTCTTGAAGTCCTTTTCCGTCGGGTAGGTCGGCGCGATCCACTTGATCTTGCCGCCGTTCTTCCAGTAGGCCTTCAGGATTTTGACCGGCTCCGGCCGGGCGCTGACCGCCGTGGCGCTGATGCCGCACTGCTCGCAGAGCCAGAAGGTGTCCATCACCTTTTTCTCCGTAAAGTAGTTCTTCAGGAACTGGGAGACGTAGATCAGGTCGCGGCTGTGCCCGAAGCCGCTGATCAGGTTGCCGCCGCAGATGATGCGGCCGATCTCGTGTCCGCCCAGCTTGCCTTTGGGGATCGGCTTCTTGAGCTGCCGCAGGTCGACGGCGTCGGTCAGCTTGACGGTGGGTGATGTGACCCCGTCCGTCACGGCCTTTTTGTGGCCGTCCTCCTCGAAGCTCCGCCAGCCGTGGTTCTTCGCCACAGCGAAGGCGAAACCGCCCAACACCGGCAGCGCGATCAGGTTCTTAACCAGTTCGCGCCGCCCGACTCCCTGGACTGGCGAGGTGTGGTTCATCTCTTTCGGCACCTTGACCCGCCTGAACAGATTCACGGACAGATTCGGCAAGAGCCTGCCGATGCCGTAGGCCCATTCCGGCGGGAGGGCCGCCACAGCGATCAGAACCACGATCTCGATTAGATTCTTGTTGACCAGCAGGTAATGCCCTTCAGACGCATAGCCGATGCCGGTGGCGGCCAGCGGCGGGTTGGCCGCGTAATACAGGGCAATCATAGCCGCGGCGGCGAGCGCGGCGGCCCGCGTAAACACGCCCGTCAGAAGGCAGAGACCCGTGAGGGTGAGCCCGGCGATGTTCAGGAGGTCGCTCAGCCGCAGCAGCACGGGCGACGCTGCAAGAGACTGGAATACGCCCGCCAGCGGTCCAGTGGCGTTCAACAGATAGCCGGCGGACGACCAGCCGGGCGTGAGTATCTTCGCGACGCCTTCGTACAGCAGATGCCAGCCGACGACCAGATTCACGAGCGTGAACACCGCGCGAACCCTTTTCAGCGACCTATCTTCCATATCAGTCCACCAATTCAACTCACAGCGCAAAGCGCTCGTCGTGAATGCGAGCGGCGGGAACACCCAGACTTGCCAGCGCCGCACGCACACCCCTCATCATCGCGGGCGGGCCACAGAGATAGATATCGCGGGCCGCCAGATCGGGCGCGAGCCGCGCGAGCCGGTCTCGGTCGACGCGCCCCTTCTCGCCCGGCCAACCGGGCTCATCGCTCAGGACGTGAACCACGCGGAGCCGCCCGCCCGAGCGCGCGGCCAGGTCGTCCAGCTCGCTCCTGAACACGATCGCGCCGCTGGTTCGGTTCCCGTAAATCAGGGTCACATCGCGGCCGCGTGCGACGAAGTCTTCAGCCAGCGCGCGAAGCGGCGTGATGCCGATCCCGCCGGCGATCAGCAGCACGTTTCCGGCCGCGCAGTTCCGCGCCGTAAACACGCCATGCGGGCCGTCGATCAGCACCGGCGTTCCCGGCTTCAGCGCGGGAATGCGGCGGGTGAAATCGCCCAGACGCTTGACCGACAGCCGGAGGCAGCGCCCGTCCGGATAACAGGACAGCGAGAACGGATGCGCCTCCCACCGGAAACCCTTGGCCAGAAAGCGGACAATCATGAACTGCCCGGCTTCCATCTTGAACGCAGGCAGGTCTCTTCCGCCGATCGTCACGGAGGTCACATCTCCGGCCTCCGGCACCACCTCGGCCACAACAAACCGGTGCCTGACGAAGGCCAGCAAGGGCCGCACGATACGGTAGGCCAGCAGATTCACGAGCACGAAAGCGTAGAGCGCGTACCAGTAGTATCGGAAAGCCGGATGATCGGTGAAGTCGCTCCCCGACACCACCTGGTGCAGGAAGACGAGCGCAAACGCGGCATAGAGCGTCAGGTGCGTCGCGTACCAGAACTCGTAGCGCACGCGCTTGAACAGCACCAGGAGAGAGAACGCGCTCGCCATGGCCATCAGCCCCAGTCCGATGACCGCTGTCAGCAGTCCCCTCCACGTCCTGCAGAAATCGGCGGCCTGCGCCCAAAAGCCGACATCCGCCTGCAGCGCATGACCGGCCGTGACAAGCGCGGGATGAAGCAACAGCAGGAGAACCAGTGCAAAACCGAGAGCGTGATGAAGGCGGGTCAAGCGGTCGAGCCCAAACGCACGCTCAAACCACTTCATCCGCCCGATCAGCATGAGCTGCGCGAGAATGCCGAGGGCTGCCAGAAGCCCCGCCAGTCTGCCCCACGCCAACAGCTTGCCAACGTCATCACCCGCCAACAGATTGCCGAGCGGGTGATGCGTATGCGACCAGAGCCAAAGGCCGGCCACAATCAGGAGCTGTACCCCGGCCAACACCCAACACGCACATCTTGTCCAGACGGATCTTACCATAGGTGGCCCGCGATCTCCGAACGCGGCGGAGGGTTTGGCAGCAAGGCCTTACTTAACGACGGTGAACTTCTCTTTCGGAGCGGAGCACACCTGGCACTTCAGCAACGCCGGATCCGAAAGCAGCGTATAGCCGCAGATCTGGCAGACCATGAACTCCTTGCCGACGGGCTTCCACGCGTCCAGTTCACCCAGAGCCTGCTTGTACAGCTTGGCGTGCTCGACCTCCGCCGCCATGGCTCCTTTGAAGGACATGACCGCACCTTTGTTCTTCTCGGTCTGGGCCTGATTGATGAAGTCCGGGTACATTGTCTCTTTTTCGTAGGTTTCGCCCGCCAGCGCCGCCTCAAGGTTCTCCTTGGTGGTCTTCACATCCGCTTTGGCGATGTCGGCCTTTGGCACCGCGCCCAACCTGATGATGGCCGCCGAATGCTTCTTGGCGTGGATTCCTTCGGACATGGCTGTCGCGCGGAAAAGAGCCGCGACCGACTTGTAGCCCTCCTCCTCCGCCTTCACCGCAAAGGCCGTGTATTTGGCATTTGCGTTCGACTCGCCGTTGAAGGCCGCCTGCAGATTGTCCACCGTTGTCTTCCCGCCAGCCTCCGCCGCCGTTGCGGCGTTGACCAGACCCAAACACATCAGCGCCACCGCACCTGCAACATATGCCTTGTTCATACTGTCTCGATTCCTTTCGTGTGGGACGCAATCGCGTCCGCATGCTTCAAACACCATTACGACTGTCGCGCCCATGCCCTCATAGGAATGCAGACCGTAATGTTTTTCAGTGTCACACAGTCCGGTCTCGAGGGCAAGCCGTATCTTCACTTATGGAGCCCCCTGAACTTGCCGGAACAGGACGCGCGCCTCCTCCTTCTGTCCGTCCCGCATCAGCACGCGGGCAGCGAGGAGGCAACCTGCCAGTCCTGCGGGGCCAGCGAACGGGCCTGCTCGATCACCTCCCTCGCTTGGCCACCTTTCGCGAGGGCGGCCGCACGTTGTGCGCAGTCCCTTGAGCGCGACCGTATTGGCCGCGGCGCGCCCGAGCCGCAGAGCAAAGCCAACGCGTAGAGATGCAGCCAACCGCGACGGAGCGTGTAGTCCTGATACAACACGAAAGCGGACATCACGAGCAACACCCCAGACGTTCCTCGCTGAGGCGTGTCGCGTCGCGTCGCAGAGATTTCATATGTGAAAACACTAGCATCCCATAGGAGCTGAAAACGGGCACACTGCCCCCTTTCCCCCG
>CAYMLQ010000409.1:0-4808 GCA_964390795.1 uncultured Lentisphaeraceae bacterium | reverse complement strand
GACAGCCCTCTCGGCCTCCGCCTGATGACACAGTTCACATTTCATCGTTTTGCCTAAAGAAAGAAAGTGAACAAGCGTATCATAAAAAGACGCAGGCCGCAAACAGTCGCGCCGGGTGCGATTCAACTTTGTTGAATTCGCACCCGAGTTAGGATTTAGGAGTTAGAAATTTTCAACTCCTAAATCCTAACTCCTAAATTCTAAATTCCCTCCCCCTCACGCCTCTTTTTCGGCGAGCGCGTCGACCGGCTTGCTACAGTGCGGACAGGTGCCCGCCGTGTTCCAGGGGAAAAGCTTGCCGCATGACTTGCAGGTCCAGCGCGTCTTCTGCTCCGCCGCCACAGCCTCCATGCCGTCCTTCTTGATCTTCGCGCAGGTGCGGCGCGCGACCTGGCGGTAGAGCGGCTTCTCGTGGTGCTTCTGGAGTTTCTCGCAGGTCTCGAAGCTCTCGCACAAACCGCAGTTGGCGACCTTCTTCTCCTTCGCGCAGGCAAAGACCGCGCATTTGGACTCCATGGAGGGATGCGTACACCCCTTGCACTTCTTGCCCTCCTTGTTGCCCTTGAGGTGCAGCTCGCACGCCGTGCAGTAGATGCCGCAATAGGCGAAATCGAAGGTTTTCTTCGCCGCCGGCTTGACGCCGGCCGTTCCTTCCGCCCCCGCCGTCTCCTTCAGGCTTTTGGTGTTGCGGCTGGAGGGCGCAGCAGCCCCCGCAGCCCCCGCACAGCCCGCGCACGCACAACACAAGACAAACGCCCGACGACTCGTTTCACCCGCACTTTTCATGATTGCCTCCGTTCAAATGACCATGTGAAACAATACCCCTTTTCGCGAAAACGGACAAGCGCCGTTCTGTCCTTGAAAAAAATATGCCCGAACACTTGTCACCGCCCCCCGAATCCGATAATATAAACGCCCTTTATCAACCGAGTTGAGGAACAACAGGGTAGAAGCCATGGCTGTAATTTTGGGTTTGCCTAAGGGAAGCCTGCAGGATGCGACCTTCAACATGATGCGGAAGGCCGGTTTCAACGTGCAGGCTGGATCGCGCTCGTATGTGCCGAGCGTGGATGACCCCATGCTCCAGTGCCGTCTCATCCGCCCTCAAGAGATTTCGCGTTACGTCGAGCTGGGCCTGCTCGATGCGGGCATCACCGGTTTCGACTGGATTTACGAGAACAACTCGGATGTGCTCGAAGTCTCCGAGATGTGCTACTCGAAGGCCACCTCCCGCCCGGTGCGCTGGGTGCTCGCCGTCCCGAACGACTCCGCCATCCAGAGCGTGAAGGATCTCCAGGGCAAGCGCATCGCCACCGAGGCCGTCGGCCTCACCCGCCGCTATCTCACGCAGCACGGCGTGGAGGCTGAAGTGGAGTTCTCGTGGGGCGCCACCGAGGTCAAGGCCCCGGAGCTGGTTGACGCCATCGTCGAACTCACCGAGACCGGCTCCTCCCTGCGCGCCAACAACCTGCGCATCGTCGACACCGTGCTGACCTCCACCACGCGCCTGATCGCCAACAAGAAGGCGTGGGAGAACCCCGAGAAGCGCGCCAAGATTGAACAGCTCGCGATGCTGCTGCAGGGCGCTCTGGCCGCCGAGTCGCGCGTCCTGATCAAGCTCAACGTCCCTGCCGAGAAGCTGGATGCGGTCTCGGCCATCCTCCCCTCGCTACACGCCCCGACGATCAACAAGCTGAACGACAGCGGCTGGTTCGCCGTCGAGTCCGTGGTTGAGGAGAAGGTCGTGCGCGACATTGTGCCGCCGCTTCGCGCCGCCGGCGCGGAGGGCATCATCGAACTGCCCTTGAACAAAGTGATTTTTTGAACAAACCAAGCGTGTCCGCCCCAGTAAGGCGTCCATGCCCTTTCCAGGAGTAAGAACGTGGGTTCCATTAAGAAAAAACGCCGTGCGAAGATGTCCAAGCATAAGTACCGTAAACGCCTGAAGGCTAACCGCCACAAGAACAAGTAAGGCGCGCACGGACGTTACGTCCGTTCCTCCATTGAAATCCCGGCCTTTCCCATGCGGGCAAAGGCCGGGGTTTTATACCTGTAGGAGAACCTTTGTGAAACCGCTTCGGTCAGATACTCTGCGCCGACCAGTCGGTCTTTTTTTCATTGGTTTTGCGGTCTTTGTTGCCGTGTTATCTTCCGGGTGCCTTCTCCTGACGTCACCGGACAAGCCGGAGGCGTTGGCCCTGTCTGACGCGGAGGCGCGTCAAGCCGGTGCCCTCGCGCTTTATTCGAAGGGGCTGCTGCTCGAAAGCGGCGAGAGCTCCGATACCAACACCGCCAAGGAGGCCGCGTCCGCGGCGTTCCGTCAGGCCTTGCGCCTCGACCCCGACAGCCGCCGCCCGCTGGCCGCGCTGCTCAGTAATCTCGCCGACCGCGAACGCTTCGACGAGGCGCTCGCGGAGGTCGAGCCCTTCTTGGCTCGTCACGCCGACGACATCGACATGCGCCTTGAGGCGGCCCGCCTCGCCGACGCCGCCAACCGCCCGGCCGACGCCGCGCGCCACTGCGCCGTTCTTCTTGCGGCGCAGCCCGGCAACCGCGAACTCGCCCAAGCCCTCGTCCGGCTCTATTTCCAATCCGGCCAGGATGCGGCCGCCTTCGCGACCATCCGCGACCAGCAGGCGCGCTTTCCTGACAAGACCAGCGCCGCGCTTCCGGTGCAGTGGGCGGTGTACTTCACCCGCGAAGAGAAGCAGCCCGCACGCGCGCTCAACTGCCTCGACCTCGCACTCGGCCAACGCACCAACGCCGTCGAGCGTTCCGCGCTCATTGCCTTGGCTGCCGAGAGCCAGCTCATGCTCGGCCAGACCAACGCCGCCACCGCCACGTTTCTTCAGGCCTACCGCGAAAATCCCTCGTTCACTGCCCCCCTGCTGCGGCTCGGCGCGCTCTGGTCTTTAACGCCGGACGCCACGAACAGCCTCGCCCGCCAAGCCCAGCAGGAGAAGGCACCCGAAACCACCCTCCTGATCCTGGCCGCCACCCAGCAGGCGCTCGACGACACCGCGGCCGCCATCACCACGCTGCGCGCGTTCTACGCCCTGCGCATGCGTGCTGGCTACTTCCCGGAAGAGGGCTTCTACCTCTGGCTCGGCAGCCTGCTCGAAGACCAGAAGGCTTCCGGTGACGCCGAGCGCCTTTTCCGCGATGCGCTGGCCGCATACCCCTCTTCGCACGAAATCAAAAACTTTCTCGCTTACATGTGGGCCGAGAAAGGCGTGCGCCTCGACGAAGCCAACCGCCTCTCCAGCGAGGCGCTCGAGGCCGAGCCCGACAACGCCGCATACCTCGATACCAAAGGCTGGGCGCTCTTCAAGGCCGGACGCCTCTTCGACGCGCTCCAACTCCTCCTCAAGGCCGCCGAACTCGACCGGGAAGAACCCGTCATCCTCGACCACGTCGGCGACGTGTTGAGCGCCGCCGGCCGCACCAGCGAGGCCGTCGCCTTCTGGACGCGCAGCCACCAGCTCGACCCCCAGCCCGCCGTCGCCGACAAACTCAGCAAGCACGGCGACACACCCAACAAAAAATAGGATTTAGGAGTTATCAAACTCCTAAATGGCCCCATGACATCCCCCTTCTACCACAGCCCCTACTTTCCGGCCTTCGACCAGATGACGCCGGAAAACGCCGCAGACGCGTTCGCGCGCCTCCTACCCGAAGCGCATGCCGCAGTCGACGCGCTCGAAAAAAGTTTCGCTCCAACCTGGGCCGGCCTCGTGCAGCCGCTCCACAGCGCCTGCCACCCGCTCGACGACGCGTGGGGCCTGTTCCACCACATGCTTTCGGTCATGAACAGCGAGGCCTGGCGGCGCGTCCAGGAGTCGCTCCAGCCCCAGGTCGTCGCCTTCTCCCTCCGCGTCGGCCAGAGCCGCGCCTTCTACGAGGGCTTCCGCGCGCTCCAAGCTGCGGATCAGAAGGCGCCCTGCCTCACGCCGGTCCAGCGCCGCATTCTGGCCAAGACCGTCCAGAGCGCGGAGCACTCCGGCGTCGGCCTGCCCCCGGACAAGCAGACGCGCTTCAACGCCATCCAGATGGAACTCGCGCGGATCGGCACGACGTTCCGCAACAACGTGCTCGACGCCACCAAGGCGTTCTCCCTCACTCTCCGCACCCGCGAAGCCGTCGACGGACTGCCCCCCGCCCTGCTCGCCGTCACGGCCCAAGCAGCCGCCCTGGAGGGCGAGCGCCCCCGCGAGCCGCAGACGCCCGAAGGCGGCCCCTGGAAGATCACGCTCGACACCGCGGTCTACCTGCCGTTCATGATGCACAGCCGCAACCGCAGCGCTCGCGAGCAGCTCAACCGCGCTTACGCCACGCGCGCCTCTTCGGCGGAAACCGACAACACCCCGCTCATCGAACAGACGCTGTGCCTGCGCCGCGAACTCGCCACGCTCCTCGGTTACGCCACCTTCGCGGACCTCAGCCTCTCCAGCAAGACCGCCAAGACCGTCGCCGCCGTGGACGCGCTCATCGCGCAACTCGCGGACGCCTCGCGCGATGCCGGAAAGCAGGAGTCCGCAGCCTTGCAGGCATACGCCCGCGCCAACGGCTTCGCAGAGGCCGACCTGCAGCCTTGGGACATCAGCTTCTGGGCCGAGCGCCAGCGCGAGCACCTGTACGACTACAGCGACGAGGAGCTGAGCCGGTATTTCCTTTTCCCGCGCGTGCTCGAAGGCCTCTTCAGCCTCGCCTCGCGCCTCTTCGACGTCACGATCACGCCTGCCGACGGCGAGGCGCCCGTGTGGCACCCGGACGTGCGCTTCTTCCGCGTCGCCGACGCGGACGGCACG
>CAYMLQ010000408.1:0-4826 GCA_964390795.1 uncultured Lentisphaeraceae bacterium | reverse complement strand
TCGCGGAGTTTCTTCAAGACCGGGCCGGGCGAATACGGCGAGGGCGATGTGTTTGCCGGGTTGACGGTGCCGCAGGTTCGGGCTTTGGCCAAGGAGTTGCGCGCGCTGAAGAGCGACGAAACCGCCAAACTCCTGCATTCGCCGCTTCACGAGGCGCGGTTGCTGGCACTGTTGATTTTGATTCAGGCGTATGCCAAAGGTGACGAGGCGGAGCGCGAAGTCATCTACGGCCTCTACCTGAAGAACACCCGCTGGATCAACAACTGGGACTTGGTCGATGTTTCCGCCGAGCACATCATGGGCGCGCACCTGTGGGCGCGCGATCGGTCGGTTCTCGACGAACTGGCGAAGTCAACGCTTCTGTGGGAGCGGCGTATCGCGATCTTGGCGACGTTCCACTTCATCCGGCGCGGCGCGTTCGCGGACACGCTGCGCATTGCGGAGCGGCTGGTTGGTGACCGCGAGGATCTGATGCACAAGGCGGTGGGCTGGATGCTGCGCGAAGTCGGCAAACGCGACCTCGCTGCGGAAGAGACCTTTCTCATCAAGCACGCCCGCGCCATGCCGCGCACCATGCTCCGCTACGCGATCGAGCGGTTCCCCGAGGAGCTGCGGCAACACTATCTGAGCCTGCGAGCCGCAGCGCTTTAGCGCCTTGCGCTCTAAGAACAGAAACAAAAGCAAGGCTCTACCTAGCGGCGGAATTCCGCCCACTCGGGCTCGGTCTCGAAGACCCAGCGGTAGTACTCCTGTGCCTGCAGGTTGACGGCGGCATCCTCGTCTACGACCACCCGGCACTGCGGATGGAGCTGGAGGGCGGTCGCCGAGACCATCGAGGTGATGGGGCCTTCGACCGCCTTGGCCACAATGTCAGCCTTGCTGCTGCCGGTGACCAGCAGGATGATGGCGTGGGCGTCGAGGATGGTGCCGACGCCCATCGTGATCGCGCGCCTGGGCATCTCCGCGGGATCGGCGAACAGGGTGCTGTTAACGGCGATGGTGGAGGGCGCCAGGGCCTTGTCGCGGGTGCGGGAGCGCAGGGCGGACAGCGACTCGTTAAAGCCGATGTGGCCGTCGGAGCCGATGCCGAGGAGCTGGAGGTCGATGCCGCCGAATTCCAGGATCATCTCTTCATAGTGGAGGCAGGCGGTTTTCAGATCGGCAGCCATGCCATCGGGCAGGTAGGTGTTGCGGTGATCGATGTTGATGTGGTTGAAGAGGTGCTGATCCATGTAATGCCGGTAGGAGCCGGGGTGGTCGGGACGGAGACCGATATACTCGTCCAGATTGAAGGTCCGGCAAAGGGAGAAATCTAAACCATCCTCGCGGTGCATGCGGACGAGGCGGTTATAGACCCGCTCCATCGTGCGGCCGGTAGCCAGCCCGAGCACGAGATGAGGCTTTTCGCGAAGCGACTTCGCGATCAGGGACGCAACCAGCCGGGCGGCGCGCTCGGCATCGGGCTGTATGACCAATTCCATGCGCTCAGACTCCGTATTCTTTTGCGTTGACTGGGTCGGACAGGAGCACCTGACGGTCGGCGACCGCCTTTTTTAACAGATCCAGTTCGTCTGCGGGTGCGGTGAGCGGCAGGGCAATCTGCCCGCCCTCGGCAGCGGAGCGGCAAAGGCCCATCATGATTTCCATACCCTTGTAGGCGCTCTCGAAATTGCAGGCGTGGACTTTCAATGGATCGTCCAGCCAGTCGGCCATTTCCTGGATGTAGGGGGGCATGTCGAGGTCGTAGCTCATAGCCCCGTCGCCGCTCTGGTAGCCGTCGCGGCGCGAGACGGAGCGCCAGCCGCCGTTGGTCAGCACCTCCGCGAAGCCCTCGGTGCCCTGCAAGCAGATGCGGTTCTTGCCCCACCACTTCGACACCTCGGGCTGGTCCGGCGCGCCGGCGCCAGCCTCGAAATGGCCGCGGATGCCGTCAGCGAACTGCACGATGCCCGCGATGAAGTCGGGCGAGGGGTGGTTGTCCGTGAACTTGCCGCGGCCCGCGGCCTGGGCCATGACCCAGTGCGCCTCGGGTTCGCCGGCGTACCAGCGGGCGTAGTCGATCAGGTGGCTGAGCATATGGGTCATCCAGCCGGTGGCGGTCCCGGTGACGGTGTGTATGCGGCCGAGAGCGCCGCTGGCGGCGATCTTCTTAACCTCGCGGTAATGGACGCCGTAGCGGTGCTGGTGGCTGACCACGGCCTTGACGCCCGCAGCGTCGAGAAGTTCTTTGACTTCCATGCCCTCGCGACTAGACAGGGCGACGGGCTTTTCGAAGGCGATCAACTGTGCGCCGCTGGCGATGCCGGCCTTGATCAGGGGCGTCCGGAGGCTGGGCAGGGTGCAGAAACAGAAAACGTCGGGCTTGACCTCGCGGGCGAGGGCGGCGGCATCGGTGCCGGTTTTAGGGTTGCCCAGTTTCGGAGCGGCGGCAGCCAGACGGGCCGGGTCGATGTCGCAGAGGCCGGCGAGTTGGAAGCGCGGGTTGGCTTGGAACGCGGCGGCGTGATGCAGCCCGCGCTTGCCCATGCCGACCACCACGACTTTATAGGTTGTGCTCATGCGTTGGCCGTGTCCCACTCCATGCACTTTTGGATTGTGTAGTCCACTTCGGCCTCGGTCAGTTCGGGGAACATCGGCAGGCTGACGCACGAGGCGGCGTTACGTTCCGCGTTTTTCATCTTACCCACGATGCGCGCCTGCTTGCCCCACGGGTATCCGGCTTGCTGGCTGATGGTGATGGGGTAGTGGCACTTGGCGTCGATGCCGCTTTCGTTGAGGAATTGCAGGAAACCGTCGCGCTTGGAGGGGTCGGCCGTCTCGATGACGTAGAGATGGAAGATGTGCCGCCCGCCGGGCACTTCGTACGGCAACGTAAAGCTCTTGGCCTTCTTGAAACCTTTGGTGTAGCGCTTCGCCAGCTTGCGGCGCTGGTTGTTGCCCGCGTGGATATGCTTCAGCTTGGCGCTCAGGATACCCGCGTGGATGTCGTCCAGGCGGCTGTTGAAACCGAAGCTGTGTTGCGAGCGTTTCTCGGATCCGTGATTGCGCATCTTGCGGATCAGGCGGTCGATCTCGGGATTGTTGGTGATGACCATGCCGCCGTCGCCGAACGTGCCGAGGTTTTTCTGTATGATGAAACTGGTGGTGGCCGCGTCGCTCAGTTCGCCGACCCGGAAATCAGGCCCGGCCGAGTCGATGGCTTGTGCGTTGTCTTCGATGACGAATAGCTTGTGCTTGTCCGCGATCTTACGGATGGCGCGCATATCGGCGCACTGGCCGTACAGATGCACGGGAATGATGGCCTTGGTTTTGGGGGTGATCGCAGCTTTGATCTTTGTGGGATCGATGCATTTCGTCAGCGGATCGCAGTCGACGAAGACGGCAGTTGCACCGGTGAACCAGATGGCTTCGGCTGTGGCGAAAAAGGTGTTGGTATGGGTGATGACTTCGTCGCCGGGGCCGATGCCGAGGGCGAGGAGGGCCAGCCAGATGGCATCGGTGCCATTGGCGACGCCAATGGCGTATGTGCTCTTCGAGAACGTGGCGAACTCGGTCTCGAATTTCTTGAGCATCGGGCCCATGACATACTCGCCGCTCTCGATGACGGTCTTGATGTTGGCGTCGATTTCGCTTTTGAGCGCGGTGTACTGACGGACATGACCGTAGAAAGGAACCTTCATTGCAACTCCTTGTTTGGTTTACATGTGAAATCCTGCTGTTCAAAAGAGACACACAACTAACTATGAAAAGTGTATATCGAAGGTAAGGGCGGTGTAAATGGTTTCTTTAGGATTTTTTGCAGAAAGAAAAAAGGACACCCCGAGGTGACTCGGAATGCCCTCGTTGAGAGTTGGGCGGTGAGAGTTGTGTGTTGAGCGTTCAGCGCTGAACGTTCATCTCAATTCAGGCTCAATAGTCCTTGTCGTCGGGCTGCTCGATGGTCTTGACGAGGCGGGCGACGAGGTCGGAGGTGCTGATGCCCTCGGAGTCGGCCGCGAAGTTGGCGAGGATGCGGTGGCGCAGCACCGGGAGCGCGGCCTTGACCACGTCTGCGCAGCTCACGTGGATGCGGCCCTCGAGCACGGCGCGCGCTTTGGCCGCAAGCACCAGGAACTGGCCCGCGCGCGGTCCGGCGCCGTTGGAGACGTACTTCTTGATGAAGTCCGGGCTCTTCTCGTCGTGAGGCCGTGTGGCGCGCACCAGGCGCACCGCGTATTTGATGACGTGGTCGGAGACCGGGATCTTGCGCACCACGGCCTGAAGCTGCAGCAGCTCCTCCTTGGTGATGACCTTGTTGGGCGTCTCGCTTTTGGCCACGGTGGTGGCTTTGACCACGGTCTCTTCCTCGTCCTCTTTCGGGTAGTCCACCCAGAGGTTGAACATGAAGCGGTCCTGCTGGGCTTCGGGCAGGGGGTAGGTGCCTTCCTGCTCAATCGGGTTCTGTGTGGCGAGCACGAAGAAGGGAGCGTCCAGCTTGTAGGTCTGGTTGCCGACCGTCACGCACTTTTCCTGCATGGCCTCGAGCAGCGAGGCCTGGGTTTTGGGCGGCGTGCGGTTGATTTCGTCGGCGAGCAGCATGTTGGTGAAAATCGGCCCCTTGATGAAGCGGAAGCTCTTCTTGTCGGTCAGTGGGTCGTGCTCGAGGATTTCCGTGCCGGTGATGTCGGTGGGCATCAGGTCGGGCGTAAACTGCACGCGGCGGAACTCCATGTCCAGCACCTTGGCGATGGTGGAGCAGAGGGTGGTTTTGGCCATGCCGGGCATGCCGACCAGCAGGCCGTGGCCGCCGGCGATGATGACCATCATGACCTGGTCGATGACGTCGA
>CAYMLQ010000407.1:0-4839 GCA_964390795.1 uncultured Lentisphaeraceae bacterium | reverse complement strand
TTTATCAAGCAAAATCCCCAAACAACGCCCCAAACAAATTATATAACGCAATATATTTGATTAATAGCCAGTATTAATAAGGTTCGGCAACTTGCTTGACATGCAAGGGGTCGGAGGTTCGAGTCCTCTATCTCCCACCAGTTTAAGTTGTTGATAGGTAGGCGGTTGCAGCGATGCAGCCGCCTTCTTGTTTTTCGGTTTCAAGTTTACTGGCCACTTTACTGGCCACTTTTTGCCCGGTTTTTGCCTCGGCCACCGATTCCGGCAGCAGCGAAAGCACATGCTGAGCCGTGTGTTCGACCAGCTGGCGATGATGAGCTGCGGTGGCCGTGATGTACCTGGCCGTGGTGCGCGTGTTGGTGTGCCCCATCAACTGTCCGAGCGTGACGATGTTGGTCCCGTCCTCGGCGTGCAGGGACGCGAAGCTGTGCCTGAGCGCGTACGGCGGGCGCTTGGCGATCCCAGCCCTGGTGCAAGCACGCTCCAGCCGGCGGCGGAAGACGTGAGCCGTATAGGGCGTGCCGCCGTCATTGAGAAACAGGAACTCTGAATCCGGGTGCATTCTGGTTTGCTGCAGGACGATGGCGGCGGCGTTGTCCGATAGCGGCACCGAGCGGGCCAGCGGCACGTTGGTCATCCTAGCCGTCTTGTGCTGCTCGAAGAACACGTAGTGCTTGCCGCTGCTGTCTTGCCGCACTTCCGATTTTCGCAGGCACCGCAGCTCCTGGGGACGGAGACCTGTCAGCAGACCCAGCACGAGCATGTTTCGGAATTCGTCATCGGAGATGTGCTTGAGCAGCAGCGCGATTTCCTCATCGTTGAACCTCCCGGTGCTTGGTGGCGCGAAGGAGATGGGGGGGAACCGCCGAACCGGACAGTCGCACACCTCGTTCTCCTCGCCCCAGCGGAACATGGTGCGCATATCCCGGCAAAGGTGATTGCCCCGGTTGGAGCCATGGCCACGGTTCTTGCGTGCCCACGCGTGGAAGTCCATCAGCTTGAGCCGGGTGATCTGCGACACCATACACGGGCCAACGAACTCAAGGAAGGCCTGGATGCTGCACCGCCGCGTGGCATACGTGTTGGCGGACCGATTGTCGCTCACCCATTCGAGGTATCGGTGGGCTAGCTCTTCAATCCGCATGTCCCTGCCGCCGGCGGCCGTTGTTGTGGCCGTCGTCTCGGTCTCGGTGAACGTGATCTCGCCGGCGGCGATACCAGCCTGGATGGCTTTCAGTTTGGACGGGGCCTCCTTCCTGACCTCCCCCAACCAGAAACGCCTGCGGACGCCTTCGCACTGTAGCCGTACGTAATACCGGCCGCAGCTCTTGTCGTATTGGATTGTCGGTCCCGGTTTCATGTTTTTCAACCCTCCAGATGCCGAGAGTGAGCAATGGCCGCCGGCAGAGCCGGCATACTCTTGCCCGTGTTCTCGACCCGCCTGACCATCACCCTTGACTCCTGGAGGAACGCCTCCACATCTGCCGCCAAGATCAGCGTCTTCTTCAAGATCTTCAGCACGGGCAAACGGCCCTGCCCGATGATCCTGCGTAGCGAGTTGGCGCCGATGCCCATCGCCTTGGCGGCCTGCGGTATACTCAGCTTCTCGTCGGCGATGAACCGCCTGTCATCCGCTACGGGCACATGATGCCCTAGTACTGACGCCTGCCCCAAATCCGGGCAGATACCTTTCACTGTAACCTGATTCGACTGACTCATGGCCTGTCCTTAAATCCATTTTCATAAGTATCCTTCTCTTCCTTCCCTTTCGTGTGGCGTCGCCACCGTTTCTGCTCATTTTCGCGCAATGCGCGCTCACCGTCTTGCCGCCGCCGTGGCGGTCTCCTCGCTCATACTGCAACCCGGATAGGAACTCCGTGATCGCAACCTCTGTTTCCGTAGCGTTCATTATCCATCAGTCCGTGGCGCGACGGTCACCCCACAAGGCTTAAATATCCCCTCTTGTACTTGAGAGTAAACGCCTTCAGCGTCACCGTACGCACACCTGACCCATGAAGATGGAACGAGTTCGCACTCGTTATTGCCTCTCTCGGGCCCGCAGCTGAACGAGCGTATCGGAGCCTCGTCGTCCGGGGTACGCTGCGCGAGCTTCCTCATTGCTATCGCCAGTTCCATTCCCGTGCCGCTCCATCTCTTCACGTATTTGACTAGCCCGGCATTTAACTCAAGGTCGAGCGCCGCGCACAGCAGGCAGCTGCGGCTTCGGATTTGGGTCGGATGTTTACCCTCCGGGTCTAACTCGATATTAATGCTGGCTGCAACGGCCATGCGCCAGCCGAGGCAGCGTTCGTAGTTCCGAGGCAGGAACGACTGGTCTCTGTACGGGCGCGCCGGCCCCCCGCGCCACGCGCTTTCACGGTCGGCGAGATACCTCGGCAGGAACGCCTCGATATCCGCCGCCGTGACGCTGTCGACGACCCACGGGAAGGGCACGGAATCCGGCAGCGTGTCGGCCTTGTCCAACGCGCAGAAGGCGTAGAGCTGGATATTGCCGGTAGGACACTCGGGTAGGGCCAAGGCTCGTCCCGCCCCCTCCTGCCAGCATTTACGCCAGCACGGCATGTCCCATCGTCTACCACGGCCTTCGCAGGCGGCTATAAGGGCTTCGGCATTGGCGTCTGAAACCTCGACGGCCGGCGCGGGCGTCGGGGGTTCGGGAACGGCCTCGCAGCGCTCCCTGATGAATGCCTGCAGGTCGCCCTTGCCGCCTATGGCAAGGACAGTGCGGGCGCTGATGGTGCCGTCACCGAACCCGCACGCCCTCTGCTGCAGGATGTCCCGTGAATCCGACGTCCACGCGGCGGCGCGGAGCGCCTGGCGAAAAGCCATGACGGGGTCGGAGCCGGGCCACCTTGCCGTGGCGATGCCGCTGAGCGTGGCGAGATCGGCGGGTCTGGATCGTCCCGTAACCGGAACTTCGAGTTTCACCTTATCCGTGTTACCGTCGGGCTTGCGCTTCTCCCAATACCTGGCGTGGACGAGTGAGCAAGCCTGCGGTGCCCAATCCCTGAACGCGTCCTGACAAGCTGTCGCTGTCGCGGGACTCTCGCATTCGGAGCCGCCAGCCTGCTCCCTGGGGGTGTCTCGGTTCTTTTCAATTATGACCGACACCGCATCTGTGTCAGTCATATTTAGAGTCACATCCACTTCCTGTTCAGATGGCGCAGCAAAATTTGCAGTGGTCGCTGCTTTTTTTGCAGTCCCCGCTGTCTTTTTAGCAGCGACTTGGGTTTTTTTAGCAGCCGGGTTCTCGACGGTTTCGGGTGCGGGATTTACAGTCGCCCAGTCGATCAGCAGGACGCGGTAGCCGACCTCCTCCACGCCCAGCCACCCCTTCTTGACAAGCGTGGGTACGGCGTGATCGACCTTGCTCTCGCTCAAGCCGCACGCCTCGGCCAAGAAGGCGTTGCTGATAACAACCCTCCCGCTCTTGCCCTTCTTATCCATCTGCCGGATTTGTGCGAGGACGATGCGCTCGGCCAGGGTGAGGTCAGTGTTCCTGCAGATGTCGGGGTCGAGATGGATGCCGATGCTCTTGTCGACCCGGTCACGCGCTCGCTGACTCATAACCCACCGTCCTGCTGCACGCACGACGCTGGCTTGCGATCCGGCTTCATACCGGGCACGCCAGCGTATGGGGCGCTTGTCACGGAACCGCCACCAAGAACGATTCCTGTTGGCTTGCGGGACTGACTGTATGTTAATCGATCCATAACGCCCTCCTTCGTGGCTGGAATTTGGGGCTGCTGTTGTTGCCGGGAGGCGTCCATGAACTTGGTTTGCCGAGTTCGACGATCATTCTCGCCCATACATCATCGCGCTTAAGGACGACAGCCTCCGCCGCAAGTATTGCCATCAAGAACTGATGCGGTGCTCGGTTTTTGTTGAATATGCTCCGGCAAGCGCGCTCCAACTCCGTACCGGAGCAATAAACGGTGTTCGCCCCTGCCGCCTCGAAGATGGTATTGACCAGATCCCAGATCTCGTCCCTTCTATATCGGTTCCTGTCATTTATGGATCCGCCGCAAAAGGTCACGGCTACACGGGTGGGGGTGAAATCACGAATGTACCGTTTCACAGCCCGTACCACACCGCCTGCGGACAACCTGCGCTTTTCCCACATGCCGACCTCTGTCCAACCCACGGAGATCTTCCGCTGCGAGCCCTCGGCGATTGTCGTCGTGCTGCTTTCGATGTTCTTGCACTCGACGCAGGCGAGAAACAGACCTCCTTTCGTGGCGTAGACTCCGCACGCTATACGGCCCATTATTGGACTGGGCAGTCCGGTCACGACATCGGATACGTCTGCCGTGGTGGGTGTGCCGTCCCCGCCCTGTGTTGCGGCTTGCGCCACCTGCTGTAAGGCATCGGCCGCCTCCGTGTTTCGCACACGGGCGAGATGGAGCGGCAGCGAGGCCTCTAAGTTGGCTGAATCGGCCCGTGCCGCAGCCGCAGTGGTCTGCGCCATCCTTTCGAGCACTTGAGCCAGCGACTCGAACTCGGAGGGCTGAAGAGCCGGCAGGTCGCCGCCTGCGGGTCTAGCGTTCATGCACCGCAGTTCCACATAACCGGCCAGCCTCTCGAATGTCGGGTGCGCCCCGCTGGCCGTAATCAAGTCCAGCATGCAGAGCCAGACGAAGCGGGATGCGGGCCATGTCCAGTCCGCCGGCTTAGTGGTCTGCATGAGCTTTGCCAACAGCGCGGGATCGTGCAGAGCGCAGCAAAGCAAGCGGATCTGATAGTCCTTTGAAGGCTCGATGTCAGACATGTCACGCCTCCGGTTTCTTGGGGTAAGACGGGCCCAACTTAATGGGCCGC
>CAYMLQ010000406.1:0-4855 GCA_964390795.1 uncultured Lentisphaeraceae bacterium | reverse complement strand
ACCGGATCGAGATTGGGCATGGGAACAAAATTCCGCTCTATTTGTTCGGGTTTTTATATTGAATGGAGTGGAGTTTAACCCTTTCCGCTGGCTGCGGGCGTGTCGGTCATTCGTCCGACATGACGGTAACGCACAATTCGAGTATTCTTATACCATTCTTGCCTGATTTGTCTGAATGACGTGACAAGCATTGAGTATAAAATCAAAGGAGAGTGCGCATGAGTAGTCAACGTGACAGGTTGTCGATGGGGTTCTTTTTTGCTTTCGCCGTGTCGTGTGCGCAAGCGGGAACGAACGTGTGGGATGGCGTGGTCAGCACGAACTGGGCGACGGGCACGTCGTGGGTCGTCGGCGCGGCACCGGCGAATAATGTCTACCAGGATACGGCGAGATTCACCTCGGCATCTTCGAGCGATGCGTTTTTGGTGGGAGCCAACCGCTCGGTTCACTCGGTCATCTTCGAGCGGAGCGTGACGGTGAATCCGGACGCGACCTTGCGAGCGCTTTTCCTGACCAACGGCGCAACGCGTCTGACGATTTCGCCAGACTGCGTGGTGACGATGAACGTCAACGTCGCTTCGACGGGCGGGACCGGCATCCTAGGCTCGGGTTCACGCCTCGTCTTCCGAAAGGATGTGCCTCCGGGCGGCACCTACACGCTCGGCGACGGTGCCCGGCTGGAGTACCTCGGCTCAAATATGAACCTGTTCAACTATCATACGTACTACAAGGGGACGGGTGATATCTTTTTTAACGGCACGCTCTCTAGCGACTTCAGGGTCCATGTCCAGGAGTCCGCCGTACTGACCTTCGGCCCGAATGCGAGTATTACTACGGTGGGCGACTACAATTTCATTGGGGCCTACGGGACCAACACGATTACGCTTCAGAAGAACTTCGACCTTCGGGCGAGTAACCTGACAGGGTCGCTCAATGTGGGTGTGGAGGGCATCTTGAAAAACCGCACGGCAAAGACCACGCTGCAGACCGGGGCCTACACGCTGGCCGTGAACTCGGTCAGGTTCTGCGGTTTGGATGACGGAGGAGGCATCAAAGGAGTGAATCCTCAGTTGATCATGGACGGCGGCTTGCTTCAGGTGGGCGGCGGCAGCTCAACGGCGATCAAAGGGCTGCTGCTGACCGACCACGGCGGAACTCTCAATAACTCGAATGTCAGCTTCACGGGTAAGGACGGCATTACCGTCACCCTCGGCTCGACCGCTAGCGGCGGCGTCATCCGGGTGGACACGTGGAGCACGTTCAGCCACGTCATGAGCGGGAACCGAAACCCCGGCGCGCTGCTGCTGCTGACCAACACCGTCACGCTGGTCAACAACGGTGTCTTCACCAACATCAACACCAAGTCTACGGTCTCGCTGACGGGGTTGGTGGTGGCCGCTGGCGCGACGCTGGGCGGCGCGGGGACCTTCGAGATGGGTAATTTTGGCACGACGAATAATGCCAAGCAGGTGTTCGTCAACGGCCATCTCGCGCCAGGCGAGACGAACGGCATCGGCACGCTGACCGTTACATGCAGCAACCTGACGTGGAGCAGCCAAGGAGTTGCGGACTCCAAGTGGACCTTTGGCCTCTCCGGAGCCACGCAGTCCGATAGTCTGGCTGTTAACGGCAGCTTCAAGAGAGGCGGCACGTCGGACGGCAAGTTCTACTTCGACTTCTCGGGCTTCGATTACACGAAGGGAGGCTCTTATACGCTGGTGACCTGGACTGGCTCTACTGACTTCTCCTCCACCGATTTTGCACGTGCGGATGGCGGGCGCGGCGTGATCCGTATCGATGCGGGCGCGAAGACGCTGACGCTGATCATTCCTGCCAAAGGGACGCTGATCCGCGTGTTATGACAGGCTGAAGCACGGGTATTGTTTCTAGCTCAGGCGAGGCCCTGTGTTAAATGGGGGCGTGTCTGGAGGGCCAGCGTCACACGGTTGGCGCGGGCTCTCCGGGCTCTGCGAGTGTTGCACGAGCCGTACGGGTATCAGGGGATTTAAAATGATGAATCGTTATGTCGTCGCGTCCTTTGCGGGGATTGTGGTGTGCGGTCTGAATACGGCCGTGCAGGCGCTGGAGTACCCTTATGCGCCGTACAACGCAGGCAAGATGGACCAGCAACTCGCAGGCTGGCCGCTGACCGACGCGGAAAAGGACTATGTGCTGAAGCCGGAACACGAGCGCCGGCCCGGACGTGAGGCGAGCCAGCACAAGCCCGCGCTGTGGCCGGTGGTGCCCTCCGCAGGCAACTGGGGCGGCACGAGCTGGCTGGACACTCACGCGAACCTGGTCAAGGTCGCGCAGGCCAGCAAAGGCCCCATTGATGTCCTGCTCGTCGGAGACAGCATCACGATGCAGTGGGGCGAGGCGTGGGCGAAGCACTTCCCCGGGCTCAAGACCGTCAACATCGGCATCGGCGGCGACAAGACGCAAAATGTCCTCTGGCGCCTCGACCACGACGGCGTGGAAGGCCTGGAACCACGCTTGTGCGTGCTGCTCATCGGCAACAACAACATGTTCTTCACGCCGGAAACGGGCATCGAAGCCCCGGCGCTGGGTATCCAGGTCTGCACGCAGAACCTGCGCGAGAAGTTTCCGAAAGCGCCGGTGGTGGTCGTGAAGATTTTCCCAGCCCACGCGCCGGGCAACCCGTTCTACGAGGATATCAAGAAGACCAACCTCGCGCTCGACGCGCTGAAGCTCGATGCGGATCCGAAGGTCACCGTGCTCGATCTGTGGAACGACATGGTCAACGCCGATGGCACGCTCAAGGCCGGGCTGTTCACGCCCGACAACATCCATCTCACGTCCGTCGGTTATGCGGCCTACGCCGCTCGCCTGAAGTCGGTGCTGGAGGCGCGGCTGAGCGGCAAGCCCGTCCCGCCGGCACCGCGCCCTCCAGCCCCTCCGGAAGCGCGCCGGCCTGTGGAGGGCGAAGCTGCGCCGAGCCGTGTTTCTCAGCAGGCGCCCGTCCCGGCGCCTGACGCGGGGAGCGCAAAGCCCGTGCTCAGCTATCCCTATGCGCCCTACAACGAAGGCAAGATGGATCCGCAACTGACCGGCTGGCCGCTGACCGATGCGGAGAGGATCTGGGTGACAAAGGGCGAATACACGCGCAAGCCGGGGCATGAGGTTCAGAAACATCTGCTCGAGATGTGGTTCGTCACGCCGACGGCAGGGCGATGGGGCAAGGACACGGAAGACAATGTCTGGGTCGCGCATCACGCCACGTGCGTCGAGAAGGTGCGCGCGATGAAGGACGGCATCGACGTCGCGCTGCTCGGCGACAGCATCACGCAGGGGTGGGGCGGCGGCTGGGACGGCGCTCCGTTCAATGCGGCTTGGCAAAAACAGTTTGGGGCTCTGAAGGTTGTCAATCTCGGCATCGGCGGCGACCGCATCGAGAACATTCTCTGGCGGCTCGACCATGGCGCGCTCAACGGCGCTTCGCCCAAGGTCATCGTGCTCATGATCGGCGTGAACAACGCCCCGCTCGTCTTTGCCAACGGCGCTCCCGCCGCCTCGGCCGCGCGCGGCATCCAGCTCTGCCTTGAAAATCTCCGGTTGCGCTGCCCGAAATCGAGGATCGTACTGGTGAAGATACTTCCCTCTTTTGACCCCGCCAAGGAAGCCGGCAAAGCGGCGGTGGACATCAACGCCGCGCTTGATGCGCTCAAGTTAGACGCCGATGCGAATACTCAGCTTCTCGATCTTTGTAAGGACTTCACCAACGCCGACGGCACGCTGAAGGCCGAGCTGTATTCGGACGGGCACCTGCACCTCGGCCCTGCAGGCTACGACGTGTTTGCCGCCCGGCTGAAGGCGGCCGTGGTATCGAAGTAGGAGAAGATCATGAGCAACACGGAAATCAATCGGAAGAGACTTGTCGCACTGCTGGCGTTCGTTCTACCGCTCTCCGGCCTGCCTGCTGCGGCCACCGAGGTGTCCGCGACGAAGCCCAACATCCTCTTTCTCATCGCGGATGATCTGGCAACGCGTCTCGGCTGTTACGGCGACAAGGCGGCGATCACGCCGAACCTCGACCGGCTGGCGCGCGAGGGCGTGCTTTTTAATCGAGCCTATGCACAGGGATCGGTCTGCATTCCCAGCCGCACCTCGTTCATGCTGGGCCTGAACAATCGGCACGCGGGAGCGGACCACTTCAAGCGGCACCCCGAGACAATGACCCTGGGACGGTGGTTCCGCGAACACGGCTACCGGACGTTTTCGGTGGGCAAGGTTGACCATGATGAGAGCTACACAGACCCGAAGGCCTGGGACCTCCGCGCGCCCATCAAAGAGTGTAAGCTGGGAGCGCCCTCAAAGAACACCTTGCAGCCCTTTAATGAGGACCTTGGACAGAAGCGCGTGACAGGGCTTCGTTACAAGGCAGAGGAGAACCCAGAGTCTTTGGACGACTGGGGACGGACTACACGTGCTCTGGAGTTTCTTGAGCGTGAGCGTAGCGCTGAAAAACCCTTTTTTGCAGTTGTCGGGTTTCATGCGCCACATGATCCTTGGTATGCGTCCAAGGCAGTGTATGAGATGTTTGATCCTCTGCGTTTCACCTTGGAGTGGCCACCTCCTGTAGGCATATTCTCGCTGCCTCCAAAGTCGCTTCACGCGGAGCCTGGATTTGACATGAGCGAAGCGCGTCAGCGCGAGGGGCAACGTTATTACTATTCGGCTGTCGCGTTCCTGGATCAGCAAGTCGGGCGAATCATGGAGAGCCTGCGAGCCCAGGGGCTGCTGGAAAAGACGGTCATTGTTTTCGTCAGCGATCAGGGTTTTCACCTCGGCTGGCGCGGCCAATGGCACAAGCATACGATCAGCGAGCAGGTGCTGC
>CAYMLQ010000405.1:0-4857 GCA_964390795.1 uncultured Lentisphaeraceae bacterium | reverse complement strand
TTCAAAACGACTCAAACGAATCGGCATGTTTCCGTCCTTTCAGGCCGCTCGCCCCACAGGGAGGCTGCGGCCATCAGTACATCTGCGCTTAACGCGAATACAACTCGACAACGGCCTGCTCGTCCACGACAGGCGCGATCTGCTCACGCGTCGGGATGCTCAACAGTTCAGCCCGGAACGCCTTCTTGTCCAGCGCGAGCCACGAGGGCGTCTGCTGGGTTGTGGCGCTTTCGAGACACCGCGTGGCGAGGTCCCGGCTGCGCGGGCGGTCACGGACTTCGACCACGTCGCCGGCTTTGAGGATCATGGACGGGATCGCCACGGTCTTGCCATTGACCGCGACATGCCCATGCAGCACGAACTGACGGGCGGCGCGGCGGGAGGCTGCGAAGCCGAGGCGGTACACCAAGTTGTCCATGCGCGTCTCGAGCAACTGCAGCAGGATCTCGCCCGTGACGCCCTTGCGGCGCAGCGCCTCTTTGAAGAAGCGCTTGAACTGGAGCTCCTGCATGCCGAACTGGCGGCGCAAGCACTGCTTCTGACGGAGCTGCTGGCCGAATTCCGACATTTTACGTCCGCGGCGCGCGCCGTGCTGACCCGGAGCGGGAGTGCCCTGCTCGATCGCGCACTTGGCCATGTAGCACCGGGCGCCTTTGAGAAACAACTTCTGCCCCTCGCGACGACAAAGCCGGCAAGCGGGTCCTGTATATCTGCCCATGTTAGACTCTCCTCCGTTTGCGCGGACGGCAGCCATTGTGCGGAATCGGCGTGCAGTCCTTCAGCAGCGTGACGTGAATGCCGGCGGACTGGATCGCCCGCACGGCCGATTCGCGCCCCGCACCCGCGCCCTGAACCCTGACCTCAACCTCGTGCATGCCCTTGGCGACAGCCTGACGGGCCGCGTCCTGGGCCACCATGGTCGCCGCGAACGCGGTACACTTGCGCGACCCCTTGAACCCGGCCTTACCGGCCGAGCTCCAGGCGATCACACCGCCGCGTGCGTCAGTGATGGAAACCAACGTGTTGTTGAAGGTGGACCGGATATAGACGATTCCGGCGGGAATCGACTTGCCTTTGCCCTTTTTCTTCGCGGCGTCCGTGACCTTGACGGGTTCGCCACCCGCGGCCATCACGGCGGCCGCCTCACTCAGGACGGGCTGCTCGGGAACAGCGGCCTGATCTTCTTTATTGACAGCTTCTTCGCTCATGCGTCTCAGCCTCGAAATGCTTGGCGGACGCGGCACCACACCGACCTGCGAACAGGACGGGCGTCACCGCGCCAGCGCCGGGTTTATTTGCCTGGGGTGGCCGCTTTGTTCTTGATTGCCGCACGGGCGGTCTTGTCTCGCACCGCACCCACCGTCCGTTTACCGCCCTTGCGGGTCCGGGCATTGGTACGGGTCCGCTGACCTCTGACGGGCAGCCCGCGCTTGTGGCGCAGCCCGCGGTACGTACCGATACTGATCAGGCGGCGGATATTCTGCGAAACCTCGCGGCGCAGATCGCCTTCCACCCGGTAGTTGTCCTGAATAAAAGCAACAATCTGGCGGATCTCATCCGGAGTCAGATCGTCTGCTTTCTTGGCCGGGTCGACTTTGCAGTGCTCGACCACGTTATTGGCCCGCTTGGGACCGATTCCGTGAATGTACCGGAGCGCGTACTCGACGCGTTTTTTTCCCGGAATATCCACACCCATCAATCTCGGCATGGTTGTCCTCTCCAATTAACCCTGGCGCTGCTTATGGCGGGGATTCGTACAAATAATGCGTACGACGCCCTTGCGACGTACCACTCGGCAACGCTCACAAATGCGCCGCACTGAACTGCGAACTTTCATGGTCTTACTTCCTCGTTCAAAAAAGGTTTTGGATTTAACCAAAAGTCCGTCACCTTGTCTATCATAAAGTTTGGAAATTCTCTGCCAGCGTCAGAACTTCCACACCTTCTTCAAGCACGGCCACGGTGTGCTCGAAGTGCGCGGACGGCTTCCCGTCACGCGTAACTACCGTCCACTTGTCATCTAGCACGACCACTTCCGGACGCCCGAGATTGACCATTGGCTCGATCGCCAACGTCATCCCCGGCTTCAGGACGGGACCGCGCCCCGGCACTCCGTAGTTCGGCACTTGCGGCTCTTCATGGAGGTGACGCCCCACGCCGTGACCCACAAATTCCCTGACTACCGAACAGCCGGACACCTTCGCGATACTCTCAACCGTATGAGAGACATCCGAGAGACGCCCGCCGGGCTTGACTGCGGCAACCGCCGCCGCCAGCGCCCTTTTGGTCGTCTCCACCAACCGTACCACATCGGGATCCGTCACCCCCACCATGACGGTGGTGGCCGAATCCCCATGGAACCCTTTGTAATACACCCCGACATCGAGACTCACCACATCCCCCGGCAGAACAACCCTCCGCCCGGGGATGCCGTGAATCACCTCGTCGTTAATCGAAATGCAAATCGCCGCCGGATACCCCCGGTAACCGAGGAACGAGGGCTTGGCCTTCATCCCCTCGATCAGCCGCCGGGTCAACACGTCCAGCTCGCCCGTCGTAACACCTGGCAACACGGCCGCCGCAACCTGGCTGAGAACCTCCGCCGTCATCCGACAGCTCGTCCGCATCGCATCCAGTTCAGCCGCGCTCTTCAACGGGATCATCATGGGATCGCTTGCCTGACCCGCTCGGTAATCCCGTCGATCGCCCCAGCCCCGTCCACCTTCTGCAGCAGGCCCCGCCCGCCGTAAAGCCCGATCAGCGGCACCGTCTGCGCCCGGTATACGTCCAGCCGGTGCCTCACCGTTTCCGCATTATCGTCCTTGCGGATGACCAGCACTGTGCCGCACAGGTCACATATTCCCGCTTGGCGCGGGGGAATACCCGTCACGTGATACCCCGCACCGCACTTCGGGCACACGCGACGCCCGGCTATGCGGTCAATCAGAATCGCATCGTCCACATCCAACAATATCACCGCGTCAAGCGTCGCGCCGCACTGGGCAACCGTCTCGTCCAAAATCTCAGTCTGCACCACCGTGCGAGGGAATCCGTCCAGCAGCAACGTACACTCACCCTCGCTGCCCGACATCAACTCGGCAATCATCCGCGCGATCAGAACGTCCGGAACCAGCTCGCCTCGCCGCATGTACCCGTCCGCCTCGATGCCTGCCGCCGTCTGCCGCTTGACCGCCTCGCGCAACAGGTCGCCGCTCGACACATGCCGGAAAACAGGGTTCGACGCGACCAGACGGCCCGCGATCGTACCTTTTCCCGAACCCGGCGCTCCCAGAAGGATGACTATTTTCATAGCGAGTTGCTAAGAATAGCAAATGCGTCCCCGCTGTGCAACCGTGAAAATCGAGAAATTTCTTGCCTCCGCCGCGCACCAAATATGGTAAACTGCGCACACTTCTTTTCAGTTAACCGGAGAGCCCTATGCGAAATGCCGTCGCCTGTTTCTGTTTGCTGACCCTTGCTGCCCTAGCCCAGCCGGCCGCACCGGCCCCAACGGCCGCCCCCACTCTGCCAGCGGACGCGGCCCGCCTGCGCGACGTCGCCCGCACCGGTCTCGTCAAACTCGCGGACGACTACAACGCCGCGCTGGGGCCTCTCGCCGAAAATTATGTGCTGGCCCTCAAAAAGCTCTCCGCACGCTTCAAAGAGGCCAAAGACCAGCCCGGCATGGATGCCGTCAGAAAAGAGGCCGCCCGCTTCATGCAGGCCCTCAGCGCCGAACCCGACCCCTTCGAGACCGTCCCCGAACTCACGAAAGACGCGCTGAATGCCTCGAACGAGGCCCTGCGCCTGATTCAGGAGGACTACGTGGCCCGGCGCGCGCTCCACGACCTCACCCGCAACGAGAAAGTCCGCGAGTTTGCCGAAAAGCACATCGCCGCGCTCGACCAGCTCTATGCCCGCTTTGCGGCCGAGGACGAGGCGCAGGCCGCCGCCGCCGTGAAGAAGGAGGCCACCCGCCTGCGCGTCGTGCTGCAGCGCAAGGATTTCGCCAACCGGCTGTTCGGCGAGGCCAACGCAGCCTGCCGCCTGATGCCGCCCGTTCCGGATGTCGCCGCCCTGAAGGAGCGGGCCGACGCGCCCCAGGCCGCCACGCGCAACCTGACCGCCCTCGCGCTCAACGATCTCGCCCCTGCGGTTCAGGCTTACCTCATGAAGCCCGTGGAGTTCGACAAGGATTGGCCGCCCGAGATCACCAAGTGGAAATTCGAGGCGCAGGGCAGTTACTCTCACGACTTTTCCCTCTTCAGCACGCCCGGCCTGCCGGACGAACTCGGCATTTTCGCCTTTCCTAAAACCCTGCGTGCCTACGTGCGCGGCACCAAGAAGAACAGCACCGTCAACTATGACAACAAGGCGATCACGTGGCTCGGCAAGGCCATGTCCTGGCGCCTGAACGACAGCCGCGACCTGATCTGCAAAGTCCTCTACACGACCAAGCGCCCCGCACTCAAAGAGGACGCCGGCCCTGCCGCCTGCGTGGCCGTCTACAGCATCAGCGAGAACAACCGGCTCATCGCTTCGATGTCGGTGCCGATGCTCACCGAAACCACCCAGATCCGGATGGCCAAACACTTTTCCTACAACCGGCTCAACATCGTCTGGGAGGGATCCAAGCGTAAACGCGGCTTCACCATCCCCGACCATCTGCCGATGCGCGTCGTCGTCGGCGTCGCCAGTTTCGCACCCGGCGAGGAGGTCGACGCCACCATCGAAATCCTCCCGTGCGGCCCCCTCGGAGACATGTGGTAAGGCCGCTCCGGCCAGGCGAAGATTACAGCGCGGAGGGCGCATCTGCGATCAGGTGCATCCCCAAAGTGACTAGCCGACAGCCGTAAC
>CAYMLQ010000404.1:0-4858 GCA_964390795.1 uncultured Lentisphaeraceae bacterium | reverse complement strand
TGGGAGCGCAAGAATCTTGAGGCGAAGCCGGATGCAGTCACCAGCGCCACGGTCAAGTCATTCGATTTTTCCGACATCAAGGATCTGAAGCAGCCGCTCGACGCATACGGGAAGATCGGCGATTTGAAGCTCAGCCGCATGTTTCTGGGCGGCAATTTGATCGGCGGCTGGGCGCATGCGCGCGACCTCATTTATGTGGACAAGCTGGTCAAGGCCTACCACAGCGACTACCGCGTGTTTCGCACCTTCCACATGGCCGAGCAGTGCGGGATGAACGCCATCCTCTGCAACCCGCAGCTCGGGCGCGTGATCAACGACTATTGGAAGCGGGAGGGAGGCAAGATCCAGTTCATCTCAGACTGCGGCCACAAGGACGGGCCGATGGAGGGTATCCGCCAGTCTCT
Source organism: uncultured Lentisphaeraceae bacterium (assembly GCA_964390795.1). Taxonomy (GTDB): domain Bacteria; phylum Verrucomicrobiota; class Kiritimatiellia; order RFP12; family UBA1067; genus CAYMLQ01. The sequence continues at coordinate 4,454 of CAYMLQ010000404.1, read as the reverse complement.
GAAGGTCGGGGCACACTCGTGCTACGTACAGGGTGAGATTTCCGATCGCTACGTGCGCGACGGCAAGTTCAAGGAGTTGGAGGAGTCGCTGGCGTTCATCCGCAAGCAGGGGCAGCAGGCCGGCATCGGCGCCCACAAGCTCGAGACCGTGAAAGCGTGCGTGGAGCACGGGATTATTCCGGATTACTGGGTCAAGACGATCCACCGCACGGACTACTGGTCTGCGCGTCCCGAAGGCCCCCGCCGCGACAACATCTGGTGCGAGAATCCCGAGGAAACGGCGGCCTTCATGGAGAAGCTCGAACAGCCGTGGATCGGTTTCAAGATCTTGGCCGCAGGGGCGATCCAGCCGCAGGCCGGGTTCCCTTTCGCGTTCAAGAGCGGCGCGGATTTCATCTGCGTGGGCATGTACGACTTCCAGCTCGTGGACAACGTGAACCTCGTGAATACGGTTTTGAACGGGACGCTCGAGCGCAAGCGTCCGTGGCGTGCCTAATTTTGCGCTCCACAAGTGCGGCGTTTCGTGTATCCTTATGCGGCAAAAAGAGAACCCAAGGAGCGTATGAACAGAACCCTGTTGTTTGTTTCGATCATCGGCGTGTTGATGAGTGCGGGGTGCTTTAAGCATCGCGAGGCCCCCTTTCGTCCTGTGACAGCGAAGACGCTCGCGGACGCGGTCGCGAAAAAGGATGCGGTTGAGCGGCTGAACCTGTCGGGGCAGGCGGTCGGCGCGCTTTCGCAGGAGCTTGCCTCCATGCCCAAGCTCAAAGAGCTTTGGATGCGCGACTGCACGGACATCACCTCGCTGGCCGTTCTGCCTTCCCTGAAGGCGTTGCGGACGCTCGACCTCTCCGCAGCGAAGCTGACGGCTATTCCAGCCGAGGTGTTCGCGCTGACGTCGCTGGAGCAGCTTTATCTGGTGGGCAACGGACTCTCTGCCGTCCCGCCCGCCATCGGAGGCCTGTCCGCATTGACCTACCTGAGCCTTGATCGCAACCAGGTGGTGGCGCTGCCACCGGAAGTCGGAGGGCTCACCAGTCTGCGCTGGCTCCGCTTGAACGAAAACAAGCTGGCCGCGCTTCCGGTGGAGGTCGCCAAGCTGACGCGTCTTCAGCGCGTGTATCTGCGGCAGAATCAGTTCGCTGCTGTGCCGGAATGCCTGAAGGGGCTGCCGGTGCTGGAGGATCTGAGCATGAGCGGGAACCCGATCGCCGAACTGCCGGCGTGGCTGACGGAGCTGCCGCAGCTGCGCAATGTGGATTTCGACGGCTGTCCGATCCACAAGCTCCCGGAGAACCTCAGCGGATGGAAATCCCTGAAGGTGCTTTCGCTGGTGCGGTGCCCGATCGACGTCGCAGAAAAAGCCCGTATCCGCGCGGCGCTGACCAGCGTACACGTCGCGTTTTGAGGAGCCCGGAAGTTGCGGCAAAGGGTGCGTGCCTGCGGGTACGCGTTCGATCCAACCATGCAGAACAAGTCGGATAACGTGAGCGCGACGGGGCAAGGGCTGCTTGTGCCGGCTGACCGCGAACGGCGGCAGGTTTTGGAGCGTGCCGTCGTGTCGTATGCGTCGCGCGAACGACTTGTTCCGCCGCTGACGGCTGAAGAGTTGTCGGCTCATTCGGGTTGTGCGGCGTCGGCAGTACAGGCGTCAGTGGACGAACTGGCCTATGTCTCCGTGTTACTGAACAATGTGCTGTGGGCGGACGTGGTCGCCGGCGTGCCCTATGAGCGGCGTTTGCTTCTGCTGCCCCAGTGCCTCGCAAACACGGAAGTCTGCCGGGCTGACCGTGACGGGCTCGGTTTGCTGTGCGCGCAGTGCGGCGGCTGTTCGATCGGAGACCTTCAGACCGAGGCGGATCGGCTGGGCTATGTGACGCTGGTGGCCGAGGGCACGACGGTGGTCAGCAAGCTGCTCACCAGCGGCAAGGTCGATGCGGTGATCGGCGTGGGCTGCATGGATTCGCTGCGCCGAATCTTTCCAATCATGAACGCGCATGCCATACCGGGGCAGGGCATCCCGCTGTTGGCTGACGGGTGTGTGCATACGGCGCTGGATGTGGCGTGGGCGCTTGATGTGATCCGCGCGCGCCGGTCCGCGCTGTCCGACGGCGTGACGGATCTGGACGCGGTCTCCGCCGTCGTCCGGCGCTGGTTCTCGTCCGAGTCACTTGCGGCGCTTATGGGGCCAGGTGCGGCGGAGGCGCAGCGAATTGGGCAGGAATGGCTGATGACCGGTGGCAAGCGCTGGCGGCCCATGCTGACCGCGTCGGTGTTCGAGGCCGCCGGCGGCGAGGTCGAAAAGATCCGGCCGGCCGCGCTTGCGGTGGAGTGTTTCCACAAGGCGTCGCTGGTTCACGACGATATCGAGGACAACGACGACGAGCGTTACGGCGAGCCCACCGTCCACAAACGGTATGGTGTGCCTGCGGCGATCAATGTGGGCGACTTTCTGATTGGAGAGGGGTACCGGCTGCTGTCGGCTTCCGATTTTTCCGGCGAGGTGCGTGCCGGCATGATGCTGGCGGCGGCGCGCGGTCACCGCGAACTGTGTCTGGGCCAGGGTGAGGAACTGGCGTTCTGCCGGCGTCCCGCGCCTGTGACCGAAGCCGCCGTCTTGCGCATCTATGAGCAGAAAACGGCGGCGGCCTTTGAGGTGGCCGTGCTCGTGGGCGCGGTCGCGGCCGGCGTGGATGCCGCGACGTGCGCTCAGCTTTCCGCGTTTAGCCGCGCCGTGGGTACGGCCTATCAGATTCAAGACGACATCGAAGATTTCCGCTCGGTTCGCGGGCGTGCGGCGGATATGCTGGCCATGCGGCCCACGCTCTTTCTCGCCGTGGCCTGCATGAGCGATCACGACGCTGTGCGCGGCGCGCTTGGGGCGGTGTGGAAGGGTGATGCGGAGGGCCGTCAACGGCTGATCGAGGCCATTGAGGCTGCCGGTCTTCATACGCGCGTCGAGCTGTTGTACGCGCATTTCCGGCACGATTCCGAACGCGTGCTCTCGGGCATTCAGCACACGGGGCTGAAGCGCTTGCTGCGACGGATCATGATGAAGATGCTGCTATGAGGCGGGCCTTTCCCATACTTGTTACGCTGGTCGCGACGTTCTGCGCCGCATGGGTCATGCGCGTCTGGCTGGCGAGCGAGCGGGTGCCCCTCACGCTGCGGCAGGCCAGCGCGACGGGGTCGCTGGCGGAGACTGCGGCGGCGGCGGCTGCAGCGGCGAGTGAGACGGACTTGGTCGGCTGCTTCAAGTCACATCCCGACGTGCCGCGGGGAGGCGCATCTGGCACGTGGCCCGGTTTCCGCGGGCCGACGCGTGACAACGTCGCACGTGATCCGGTGCCGTTGTCAACCTCATGGCCGGAGAGCGGCCCGCGCGTCCTTTGGAGCGTGCCGCTGGGCGACGGTCACGCCATGCCGGCGCTTGCCGACGGCTGCCTCTATCTGCTGGACTACGACGAGGCGCGCGGCGGCGATACGTTGCGCTGCCTGAACGCGGATACGGGACAGGGGCGCTGGGAGCATCTCTACGCAGTGAAAACCAAGCGGAATCACGGCATCTCGCGCACGGTGGCGGCGACTGACGGCGACGCGGTTGTGACGGTCGGCCCGCAGTGCCACGTGCTGTGCCTGGCGGCGAAGGAGGGCGCCTACCGCTGGGGGTTCAGTCTGGCGCAGCGCTACGGCACGCAGGTGCCGCTCTGGTATGCGGGTCAGTGTCCGCTGCTGGAAAGCGGCGTGGTGGTGCTGGCACCTGCGGGGACCAATGTGCTGCTGTGCGGGATCGATGTGAAGAGCGGCGCGACGGTTTTCGAAACGCCGAACCCCGGGGGGCTCTCGATGTCACACTCGTCGGTGATGACGCTGACGGCTGCGGGCGTGCGGCAGTACGTCTATGCGGCGCTGGGCGGGATCGTCGGCGTGGGTGCGGACGGCGCCGAGCGCGGCAAACTGCTGTGGCGGACGGGCGCGTTTCAGCCGAGCGTTATCGCGCCGTCACCGGTGCCGTTGGGCGACGGCCGCTTCTTCATGACGGCGGGCTACGGCTCGGGCGGCGCGATGTTCCGCGTGACGCGCGACGCGGGCGGGGCGTGGCAGGCTGAGCTGCTGTTCAAGACCGACCGCAAGCTGTTTGCGAGCGAGCAGCAGACGCCGGTGTTTGCCGACGGACTCCTTTACTCCGTTTTGCCCAGCGACGGCGGCGGAGACCGTCAGCAACTGGCTTGCCTGACGCCGGAGGGTGAGCGGCTCTGGACCAGCGGCAAGGGGGATACCTTCGGGCTGGGGCCCTATGTGGCGGCAGCGGGCGGGCTCATGTATTTGCTGGATGACACGGGCACGCTGACGCTGGCGCGCGTCGGGCGGGACGGCTATACGCGCCTCGGGCGAAACGCCCTGATGGGCGGCAAGGGCCGCGACGCGTGGGGGCCGCTGGTGCTGGCGGGCGG
>CAYMLQ010000403.1:0-4895 GCA_964390795.1 uncultured Lentisphaeraceae bacterium | reverse complement strand
CGCGGCTGGCGCAGCTTGAGAAGGCGCTTGAAGGCGCAGAGGTCGTAAAGGCCGAGCGGCAGGAGCTGCATGTGGCGCTGAGCCAGGCGCGGGCAGAGACCGCGAGTCGCGAGACGCGGCTGGCGCAGCTTGAGAAGGCGCTTGAAGGCGCAGAGGTCGTAAAGGCCGAACGGCAGGAGCTGCGAGCGGAGCTGGGCCAGGCGCGGGCGGAGGCAGAGGCCCGCGAGACGCGGCTGGCGCAGTTCGAGAAGGCGCTTGAAGGCGCTGAAGGCGCGGATGCCGAATGCGGCGCGCTGGCGAATCAAGTGCGGGTGTTGAGTTCGGAGCTGGCCGGCGTGCGGCAGGCGTTGGCCGGGGAGACGGATGCGGCGCGGCAGTCTATGGCGCGTTGCGCCACGCTTGAGGCGGCGTTGGAAGAGGCGAAGTCCCGGCGCGACGGCGGCAACGAAATAACCTCGGGAGAGGTGTGCGCCGAGCTGAGGCAGATGCGGCAGCACATCGAGTCCCTGTGCGTGCAAGTCCGACAGGTTCAGGAGGCGCGCGAGGCGAGCGCGGTACGTGCGGAGACTCATCCGCAGGCGCAACCGGTGGAGCGTGTGTACGTTGAGGCTGAGCCGGTGGAGGTGCTTCCGCCGGAGCGTCCGAAGGCGGCGGTCGGGCAGCAGGAGGCCGAGCGCGTGGCGCCCGCGAAACCGAAAAAGCCAGCGGCAGCCCCACCGGCATCCGCTAAGACGGGACGTTCCGCTCAGGCGATTTCCATGGCCGATCTTGAGCAGCAGGCGCGGCGCGAGCTGGAGCGCCTCGGCGCGCAGGGCGCGAATTTTTTCAAAAAAAAGAAGTGATGAGCCGTTGAACCTCTGAACCCCTAACCATCAGTCCGAGCCTATGTCAGACACACAACGCGAGAAAGAGGACGACCGCCAATGGTTCTTGAGAACCGGAGGTGAGACGGTCTTTGGGCCTGTCTCAACGCAGGGACTTATTGTCTGGGCGGAGCAGGGGCGTGTCCTGCCAGGGCACGAGGTCTCGACCGACAGGAAAAAATGGGTGCAGGCCGTGTCGGTTGACCTGCTGGACATGCGGTGGTTTGTGGATGACGGAGGAGGCGATCTGCGCGGCCCGCTGAACCGGTTGGCAGCCGAAGCCCTGATCAAAAGCGGCAAGGTGCGCGATCATGCGCAGCTCGTTTCTGCCGATGAGGTGGAGTTGGCGGCCGAGTCGGAGAAAGAGCCAAAGTCGGCTGACAAAACGGGTCGCGAGCCTGTTCCAGAAGACGTGCTACGCGTCCGGATTCGCGAGTTGGAGTCCATGGTGTCCGGGCAGCGCGACCGGTTGGTCAAGCTTTCGAACGTGGACGCGATCGAGACGGTGCAGCACGAGCGTGATGTCCTGTCGTCGCTGGCGAAGGAGCTGCAAGCCGAGCGTGACGCCCTCCTGCGCAACGCTGAAAAGGATGCGAAAACGTCTGAGCGCAGGCTCGAGCAGATGCGCCAGCAAGTCAAGAAGCTGGAGCAGCAGCTCGAGGACGCTCACAGCCGGTTGCTGATCTCGGATGAGGCGGCGGCCGCACAGCCTGCGACGATTCCGGTTGAAGAGGCCGAGCGGCGGGTGACGGCGGCGCGGGAAGAGGCCGCGCATCAGATGGCGGAGCGGACGTGCGAAGCGGATGGGCTGCGTGCCGCGCTGGCCACGGCTGAGCGCGCGAGAGAGGCCGCGCTGGACGCGGCTGAGCGGGCTCTGGATGACGCGCGGGCGCAGGCGCTTGCACGCGATGCGGAGCGGACGCAAGAGGCGGACGTGTTGAGGCGACGCGTGTCCGAGTTGGAGCAGGCGCGCGTGTTTCACGAACGGCGTGACGCCGAGGCGCGCCAGATTCTGGATGTGCGCGAGTCGGAATTGGCCGCCGAGAAGCTGCGCGTGGCCGAAGTCGAGCGCCGGCTGGCGGCAGCGGAGAGCCGGGCCTGCGAGGCCGAGGCCGATTTCGCGGCCTTGCTGAATGACGCCAACGCGCGCGACACGGCGTATGTCGAGAAGATCGCGGCTTTGGAAAAGGCGTGCGCCCAGCCACCGGATGAGACCGCGCGCTTCTTTGCCGATCAGGCGGCGGTCTACGAGCTGGTGAAAGCCGAAATCGACGGGTTGTCGGAAACCATGGAGTTTGAGCGGACGCACGTGGAGCAGTTGAAGGAGTGGAGCGTGCAGCGGCAGCAGGCACTGGTGGAGCGCAGGCAGACGCTGCTGAAGCAGTTCGGCGGCAGCCCGGGCGAGATGACGCGGCGTGCGGTGCGCGAGCAGCCCTCCGATGGGAACGCAGCCCGCCTGAGGGCCGAGCTTGAGAATCTGAGAACCGCGCAACAGCGCGACTTGCGGCAAGCGGAGGAACGCGAGCGCGACTTGCAGCGCAAGCTGCGCGTGCTGGAGTCCGACTCGGCCAAGCTGCAAGGGATGGCGAGCGAAGGCGAGAAGGTCGGCCGGCGCTTGCAGGAACTCAGCGAGCAGCTCAAAAAGCGCGACCAGGAGTTGGGCGACGAGCGCCGGAACCGCGAGGCGGAACGCGAGCAATACCAGGGCAGCCAGCAGGCGCTGCTGATGCGGATTGACGCGCTGGAAAAAGCGTCCAGACCGGGAGCGCCAGACGAGCTTCAGTCGTCGGAGGCGCGGAACGTCAAAATTGCGACGTGGATGCGCTTGAAGAAGTAGGTGCGCTCAGAACCACCTCTGGCGGCGGAAGAAGACGGTCATGCCGATCACCGTTACGATCATCACAAGCCACACGCCGGCATAGCCGAAACGCCATGCGAGCTCAGGCATATGCTCAAAGTTCATGCCGTAGACGCCCACGATGAAGGTGAGCGGAATGAAGAGCGTCGACATCACGGTCAGTACGCGCATGATCTCGTTCATGCGGTTGCTGATGCTGGACAGGTAGATGTCGAGCGCACTGGAGAGGGAGTCGCGCATCGTCTCGATGGTGTCGATCACCTGGATGGTGTGCTCGTAAGCGTCGCGCAGGAAGATTTCTGTGGATTGGGCGACGAGGGCGGACTCGCATTTCTGGAGGCCTCCGATCACCTCGCGCACCGGCCAGAGCGACTTGCGCAGGACGATGATATCGCGCTTGAGCTGGTGGATGTCGTGGATGATCTCCGTCTCCGGTTTGTTCGCCACCCGGTCCTGGATGGCTTCTACGCGATCATTAACGTCCTCGAGGATGATGAAGTAATTGTCGATGATCGCGTCCAGCAGTCGGTAGGCGAGATAGTCCGGGCCGGCGCTGCGGACACGGCCTTTCGCGGCGCGGATGCGCTCGCGGATCGGGTCGAAGACGTCGCCCTCGACCTCTTGGAAGGTGAGCACGCCGAACGGTCCGAGAATCAGGCTGACCTGCTCGGACACGATCTGCCGGTCGGAACCGCTACGGTAAAGCATCTTGACGACGACATAGAGGTAGTCCCCGTAATCCTCCATGCGGGGGCGCTGCCCAATCGAGACGATATCTTCGAGCACCAGCGGGTGGAGCCCGAAGATGTCGCCCACCTTCTGGATCACGTCGACATCGTGCAACCCTTCGACGTTCAGCCAGTGGATGGACGCAGCGCTGTTAAGCCCCCGGCAGGCCTCCGCGTCCGCCAGGACGCGCTCTGTGAAGCGCTCGCCGGTGTATTCGATCAGCGTGAGCGTGGTCTGCTGGACGCGGCGCTCGCCTGTGGGGAGCAGGGTGCCGGGCGGCAGACCGACCTTCGCAAGGCGCGAATGGGTGTGAGCAGTCACGCTACACGGTCCAGGGGCCGCGGTACTCGCGGGTCAGCCACCTGGGATCGCCCGAGCCGTCGCGGAGGGCGAGCTTGGCGGGATCCCAGAGAATTTTCGCGTGGTGGTAGTAAGCCTGATTCATCAGGTGGCAGCAGATCGCGGAGCGTCCGCCGACCTGTTCGTTGGTGATCGGCTTCTGGCGGGTTTTGACGCAGTTCAGGAAGTCCGGAATGTGGCCCTTGCTGACGTAGAGCTTGACCTTGGCGTCCTTCAGGAACTCGCGCTCCGCGAGCACCACCTGCGCCTCGCAGGAGGAGCCGTCCTCTTTCTTCGTGAATTTCGAGATCTGCTTGCCTTCGCGCGTAAAAGTGAACTTGCCGCGGTTGACCTGTACCTCGCCCTCGGTGCCGAAGAAATGGACGCCAAAGCCGTCCTTGTGGGTCACCGTGACGCCGTTCGCGTAGACCAGCATCGCCCCGCGCTTGTCACCGGCCTTTTCGGGCGGGCGGATTTCGACCGGCCCGCTGGCGTCCATGCCCAGGCCCCACTGCGCGATGTCGAGATGGTGGGCGCCCCAGTCCGTGACCATGCCGCCGCCGAACTCGCGGTAGTTGCGCCAGTTCGGGTAATGGTTGTGTACGCCGCGCGGGCTGAGCTCGGCGTTGTAGACGGCCTTCTGCGCGGGCCCTAGCCACAGGTCCCAGTCCAGGCCGGGCTCCAGCGCCTCCTCTTTCAGGTCATAGGGCCTGCCCGGATCGCCGAAGCTGCACTCCACGCGCTGCACCTTGCCGATGGCGCCGTTCCGTACCAGTTCGCAGGCGACGCGGAACTCTCTGTCCGAACGCTGCATCGAGCCGGTCTGCAGGACGCGCTTGTTGGCGTCCACGGCCTTCATGACCTCGATCGACTCGTGGATGTTGTGGGTCAGCGGCTTTTCGCAATAGACATCCTTGCCCGCGCGCAGCGCCGCGAGCGTGATGATCGCGTGCCAGTGGTCGGGCGTGGCGATGCACACCATGTCGATGTCTTTGCGGGCGAGCAGCTCGCGGAAGTCGGTGTAGGTTTTGCAGTCGGGCGTGCCCTTGCCCGGATTCTTCGCGTAATACTCGTCGGTCTTCCTCTTGGCGTCGTTGCGGCGCGTG
>CAYMLQ010000402.1:0-4924 GCA_964390795.1 uncultured Lentisphaeraceae bacterium | reverse complement strand
TCAGGAAGCCGGGCAGCAAGAAGCCGCCCGTGGCGCCGTAGGTCGAGGAGCCGACGATATAGAGCGGCAGGCCGGTCTTCTGGCCGAAACGGGCGGGCAGGTAGTAAAACCCGAAATGGCAGAGCAGGGCGGCGACCAGAACGCTGCCCAGGGCCACGCCGACGCCGGCCGAGAGCATGCCGCCGGGGGTGCCCGAACCCAGAGAGTAGGACCAGAACACGAACCACAGGAAAATGCCCGCGTAGGTCGGGGCGGTGTTCTTGTACCAAGGCGCGCGGTTGGCGGCCGGATTGGGTTTCGCGCATTCCAGATAGGAAGGCACCGACGGGGTACTGCTCATGCGAGGCTCCTTTTGTTGGGTTTGACAGTCGTACGATACGGCCATAGCGTATGTTATGAGTGTTTCCGGGTCAAGCGCGATTCGCGGTAAATCGCGCGAGAATGACATTTTTCGCATTTCTGTCACGTTTACACTTGCGCCCGAGGCGGCGGATACTATATAAATCAGAGCTTTGACACGAAAGAGGAAAGCACGTATGACGAGGAATGAGGGTGCCCAGTCCATGAAGATGTTGCCCGGAGACGAGATCCGCCAGATCATGTGGCGCTATTCTGACCGCTTTGACATTCAGATGGCCATCATGGGCTCACGCTCGGTTGCGCGCGGTTTGATCGCCCGCCTGGTCGCTGACGGCGAGCGCAACACGCACGAGTGGACCGCGGCGAAAAACCGCATGTATCAGGCGTTTGACGACTCTGGCATCACCGCGGCGGGTCTGGACATGGAGTTCGGCGGCATCATCGAAGGGCCCCGCAATCTGGCTCTGGCGCTCGTCGCGTTCGAGCTGTCGTGGGTCGATGGCGGCGCCACCACCACCAGCCTGATCAACAACCTCGCCCTCGGGCCGATCGTCGAAAAGGGCACGCCCGAGCAGCGCGAAAAGTATATGCGCGCCTGCTGCCCGGCCCAGCCCGGCGAGGACCGCAAGGTGTGGCGTGGAGCCTTCGCGCTCACCGAGCCCCTGCCGTACGTCGGCGTGGATACGGGCGTGCTGAGCGGACGCCTCACCGTGGCCGAATGGGAAGAGGGCAAGGAGCCCATGCTCCAGGTCGAGAAGCGCGGACGCTTCCTGACCAACATGGTGGTAGCCAATTTTGTCACAGCGGCCGTGGATACCGCCGACCCGCGCATCAAGTCCTCCTGCATGGTCATCCTCGAGGACACCGATGAGGGCGTTTTCGACCGCGGTGCGCCCACGCTCAAGCTGGTGCATCAGCTTTCGAACACCCAGGACCCGATCTTCAATCTCAAGGTGCCCGCCAGCCGTATCGTGGGCGGCTACACGGTCAAGGACGGCGTGATCGTCCCCAACCTGACGCACAGCGAGATCATCGAGGCGGTTTTCGCACGCACCCGCGTGACCGTCGGCCTGATGACCGCAGCCAAGCTGCTCTCGGCTGTCGAGCCGGTCATCCGCTACCAGCGCGGCCGCTTCCGCGGCGCGACGGGTATCGAGGCTGGTTCGCCCCGCTACGACCTCGGTTTGCAGATGAAGGAGGACGCCCTGCAGCGTCTGGCCGATCTCTGGGCCACGGGCGAGGCCGCCGCGTCGCTGGGCTTCGAGACCACGCGCCTCTTCGACGCCTTCACCCCGGTCGAGCGCGACGTGCAGCGTATGTTCTCCGAGCAGGGTGTCACGGGCCGCTCCCTCATGAAGGTGCTGCGCAAGCCCCAGGGCGATGCCGTCGAGCTGCTCGGGCTCCTGAAGCAGCCTGTGGCCACGCGCGACAACGCCCGCATCGAGGCGCTCCAGTCCGACCCGCTGGTGCAGTATGTTTGGCAGAGCGCCCTCTGCAACGTGCTCTGCCCCGCCTGCAAGCTCTGGGATACCGGCTACGGCGCCAACATGCTCCGCGAGGCGGTCAGCATGATGGGCGGCTACGGCATCACCGAGGACTGTCCCGGCTTCCTCTTCCAGAAGTGGACCGACGCACAGCTCGAAGCCACCTACGAAGGGCCCGAAGTGGTGCAGCGCCGCCAGATCAGCGTCACCATGAACAACGAGGTCTTCCTGGCGCAGGTGGACTCGTGGATCGCCGAGCTGAACACCCTGGCCGCGGCCAAGCCCGAGACGGGCGCGGCGGCCCTGTCCGCCGGCTTCGAGCTGTGGCGCTGGATGCTGGCCCACGTCGGCGGCGCGAAGGACGGCAACGGCCGCTCGCTCGCTCAGAACACGCGTCACGGCGTGCTCTTCCCGATGGCCGACGCCATCTCGTGGCTGCTCGCGGCGCGCTCGCTGCTGGCGGACATCCAGGAGCTGGCGGCCAAGGGTCCCGAGCACCCGGTGGTCGGCCCCGAAATCGACGGCTACGTCAACACCTTCACGGATCTCTGCCACGTGCAGTCCGCGCGCGCCGCGGGCGAAGTCGCCCGCATCAGCGCCGAGCTGTTCTACGGGTTCGGCTCGTCGGCCGAGCACAACGTCGAAGCGCGCGCCGCCTTCCAGAAGCTGCGCACGAGTTTGGACGAGTCGCTGGCGGGCTCGCGCCTGGCCAAGGACCGCGCGGCCAAGGCGCTCACGCAGATCATGATCCCCGAAGCGCTCGACTACCCGCAGTGATGCGGAGATCAGAGGTCAGAAGTCAGAGGTCAGAGGTCGGCGGTCAGAGGTCAGAGGTCAGAGGATAAGCCCGGATCTTCTGACCTTTGGCCTCTCATTTACACGTCATGGAACGGCTCATTCCGGTGTCATGAGCATGTCAGCCCGTTCAAGTGCGCGAATGGGCGCGACTGGGGTTGATGCCGGAGGCCTGTCGTTCCCCCGTGTCTCGGAACGGCCCGTAATCGGTTGGTGACAGGGGGGGGGCGAGGATCGCACGTTGTGTGCGCGTAGCGCTGGGAGCGGGGACACTCCTGTCCCCGTTGTGAACGGTTGCGCAACACCGAGCCGCAAGATACGACGAGACGACCGCCTGTCTGCCGACCCTCCGTTGTTCCCCGTGCAGGTGTGCCCGCGCCCGCACGTCCGACTGGCTTAATCTTCTACCGTATCCAGCACCCGCCTGAGAATGCAGCTTATACGTCCTATCCGCGATCCTGTTGCTGATGACAATCGCTCCAAGCGAAGAACGTGTATCCACGCTGAAATGGCGCAGGGTACACAAGCGAAGCGGTTTCTCTCTCACGGGCGGAGAATCTTGACCTCGATCTTCTTGAACAGCGTGACACCATCACCAACGCTGATCTCGACCTTGCCTTCCGCGTGGGAGGCATCTTCGACCCTGACCAAGGCGTCGCCGTCCACTTTTACGGTTATCGCCTTGTCCGCAACCGCGACTTCCATGTCGAAGAAACCTTCGATACGCCGTTCGGGCGGCACCTTGAGTAATTTCGTCATACGACCGTTATACATCCTGGAGACGCTAAACTTCCCGAGAGGGCCGAGGTGCCCGGAAAGAAATCCCTTCTCGTTCTTCCGAATGTGAAAGCTGACACTACCGCCTTCCTTCTTGAGGCGTGCCCGCACGGCCATGTCGTGTCCCCCGACATTGAAGGCGATGCTGCTGGACAGCTCTGCCCGCGCACTGATCTGCAGGCCGTCTTTCCTAAGCCGCAGGTCGCCTGATTTGATGAGTTCTGCGTCAGGCGCACAACCGTAGAGGCGTTTACCGTCGAAAAGCGTGATCCATCCATCTGGGCCGGGTTGGGGAACTTCGGGCGAAATCCAGGAGGCGGTTGGCTGCGTTGTCGCGACCGGCGCGACTGCGGCGACTGCGGCGACTTTCTGCGCGGCGTCGAGTTCTTCGCGCGCTTTGACTGCTTCGTCAATCTTGCCGGCCTGGGTCAGCGCCGCAATGAGCGTTTTGAGTTGGGCGGCGTAGGCGGCGGCGTTCTTCGCGCAGGAGCTGTCGCGCGACTGGCGGAACTGGCCGGTCTGTTGGAGCTTGTGCTTCTGAACGGCGGCGAGCGCGGCGACGGAACTTGGAGTTTCAAGACAGGCAGCAAGACCGTCCTTGTCGAGCTTCTCCTTTTCGTTCTTGAAAGCGAGGTAGGCATCCAGATTGCCCTGGCGGCGGAAGTTCGCGCCCATCTCGGCGACGGTGCGGCCATAGGATTCCTGGGCCTGGGTAACTAGCGTGACATACGTCTTGCCGACCTGCTCCTGGGCGACGTCGAAGCGGCTCTTGAGCTTGTCCAGTTCGCTTTCCTCGCCGCGCGCGAAAAGCGCGATCAAGCACATGGCGACCAGCAACCATCGAAAAGTTCCAGATGTCATAGCGCTCTCCTGCCCCCCCGGGGCAACCTGCATTCGCGGCGTCCGGGTTCCGATCTTTGAGTTTTTGCATTTCATCGCGCTCTGCCCATTTATATGGTCAAACGCACAGACCCTAACCGACCGGAAATCGGCCACAGCATACGTTATTTCAGGCCCGCCGTCAACGCCGGGCCTCAAAAGACAGTAAAAAACAGCAATTCGAAATTTGGCTTTTCCGTTCACAAACCTGCGCGGAATCTTGCGCAGGGCGCGTCCGGAGGCCGCACGCCACCCCTGAAAGACGCACCGCGCGAGGTGGCCCGCTCCGGGCGCGGAGGCGGACGAACGTTGAAGTCAAATTTAGAATTGCTGCGGCCCTGCGCCTCGCGTTGACAGGGGCATGTCTGCCTTGTATGATAGCGCCCGTTAAACCGGATAGGATGGAGCGAGCATGAGTAAGGATTTGCCATGACACCCGAAAGACAATCGATGGAAGCCGACATCGTGTGCGTGGGCTTCGGCCCCGCCACCGGGGGATTCCTGACCACGCTGACGCGCGCGATGATGAATCCCGACGGCACCCCCGCCTTCGAGAGCAAGGTCATGCCGGGCATGCCGCTGCAGGTCATGTGCTACGAACGCGCGGACGACATCGGGTTCGGCGTGTC
>CAYMLQ010000401.1:0-4983 GCA_964390795.1 uncultured Lentisphaeraceae bacterium | reverse complement strand
CCCATGAAAAAAGTCCCGACCGTCACCAGTCAGCAGAAGGGCATCGACTGGAAGCGCCGCCTGGTCTTCACCAAGCCGGAACTCCTCCGCGTCCATGCCACCTATGCCGCTGCTCTGGCACAGCACCGCCCGGAGGCGCCCTTCTTCGGGGCGGTGCAGGTCATGACCAAGTGGTGCTTCCCTTCGCCGAAAGCGGAGCGGTGGGGACGGTGGAAGGCCACCAAGCCGGACGTGGGCAACTCCACCAAGCTGCTGCACGATGTCATGGAGGCACTCGGCTTCTTCGCCGACGACTGCCAGATCGCCAGTGAGATCAACCAGAAGTTCTGGACCGACCCGGCACGCGCCGGCATCTTTGTCAAAATCGAATCCCTGGAGAATGCATGAAAGAATGTCATCGTTGTAGCTTCCATGCCGAGCTGATGGCCGGACGGCATAAAACCACCCCGTGGTCAAAGACACCATGCGCCACCTGCCCGGCGGCTGACACGGACGGCAAAGGTCGCATTCGCGGAACGAGGGCGCTGCGTGGGCGGGTGGGGGAAACACGCCTGTCGCTGGATCACGAAACCCGCGAGGTGGTCGAACGCGAGGCGGTGCTCTCGGAACCGGCCACCTCGCTCGATGAACGGTGGGACTCCATCCTGCATGTCGTGCAGCGATTGCTGGACCTCGACGCGGGTACGCGCGAAATCGTCCTACAGCGCCTCTCCTGCACCGGAACGATCAAGGATATGGCAGACGCCATGGGCATCTCCAATCAGGCCGCACACGCACGGATGAAGGCCGCCATGCGCAAGCACGCCTGGGTGGCGGAACTGATCGCGATCAAGGAGCGGAAGGAGGCCCATGATTGAGACCGTGGCCATGGATATGAACTGGCATGACGGCTTAACCGAGAAACAACGGCGCTTCTGTGAGGCGTATGCGGCCAATGGCGGAAACGCCATGGGGGCGGCACGCGAGGCTGGGTATGCCAAGCCGAAACAGCAGGGGTGCCAAAACTTGGAAAATCCTGTAATTCGCGAAGCTATCGAACTCCTGCGCTCCGAGAAGACCAACGCCGCCATTGCCACCCGCGAGGAGCGGCAGTCGTTCTGGACCTCGGTCATGCGTGACAGCGGGCAGGAGATGAAGGATCGCCTGCGGGCTGCCGAGCTGCTGGGCAAGGCCCATGCCGACTTCCTCGACCGCCACGAGCACAGCGGCCCCAATGGCGGGCCGATCCGCACCGCCGCCGACCTCACCGATGAACAGCTCGCCGCTATCGCCAGCACAGGCCGCTGAGGAGCTGCTCCGACGCCGGCGGGCGCGGGTGTATCTGCTGGACTTCAACCGCTACGTCATGCCTGATTGGCAGGATGGGCGGCATCTTGAGCTGATTGCCAGCAAGTTGGAGGACATCCACCATGGGCGCTGCACCCGGCTGATCCTGAGCGTTCCTCCGCGCCACGGCAAGAGCCAGCAGGCGGCGATCAACTTCCCGGCGTGGTCACTTGGCCTCAATCCAACGCAGAAGTTCATCGTGGCCTCCTACGCCGCCGACCTTGCCCAGCGTCTGAGCCGGGAGGCGCAGCGCCGGATTGAATCAGAGGCCTACGCAAGGCTCTTTCCGGGCACCGGCCTCAACCCAAAGAACGTGAGGGCAATGTCCGGAGCCCCGCTGCGCAACGTGGACCAGTGGGAAATCTGCGATATGCGCACTGGTGGGCCTACTGGTGGCGGGTACAAGTGCACAGGGGTTGGAGGCTCTCTGACAGGCCATGGCGGCGATGTGCTGATCGTTGACGACCCGTTCAAGAACCGAGCCGAGGCCAACAGCCCCACCGTGAGGCAGGGCGTGCTGGACTGGTATCGCTCCACCCTGCGCACGCGCCTCGCCCCAGGCGGGAAGATCATCGTCATTCAGACACGCTGGCATCCCGGCGACTTGGCCGGGTACCTCATCGACGACAGCGAGGGCGAGGAATGGGAGGTCATCAACCTTCCGGCGCTCGATGAGAACGGCAATGCCCTGTGGCCTGAACGCTGGCCCCGCGAGGAGCTGTTGAAGATTCAGGCCGCTGTGGGGCGCTACGAGTGGGAGGCGCTCTACCAGGGGCGTCCTACCGTCAAAGGCGGCAACCTGCTCAAGATCGCCGGCGTGCAGATCCACGACAGCGCCGAGGGCTGGCCGGAGAAACGGCACGCGCGGACGTGGGATCTGGCATCCACCGCCAAGCAGCGACACGGCGATGATCCGGACTGGACCTGCGGGGCGCTGGGCTGCATCACACGAGAGCGGGACGGTGCCACCGGTGCCATGCTGCCGCATCTGTGGGTCCGTGACGCCGTGTTCTGCCGGGAGGAGGCCCCAAAGCGGGACGCGCTGATACGTGCCACGGCCTCGCGGGACGGCGCGGGCGTCTCGGTCTATGTCGAGGCCTTCGGCGGGTACAAAGATGCCTTCACGACGCTGAAACAAGCCCTGGGCGGGGTCCACATGGTGCGACAGCTCCGCCTGCCGGGCGACAAGGCCGTCAAGGCGGCTCCGCTGGAGGCGATTTTCGAGGCAGGCAACGTGCATCTGATGCGCGGGGCGTGGAATGCCGAGTGGCTCAAGCAGCACGAGGAGTTTACGGGCCGGGACGGCGCGACCCATGACGACGCGGTGGACACTTCCGCCATGATCTACCACATCGACGCGGCTCCCAAGGCCTCCATGGCGATTCCCGGCATGATGTGACCTGTCCACGTGGACACGTGCTTGGTTTGATCGTGTGGCCAGTGTCATGCGGGTGAGTGACGTGGTCTCACGCTGGCCTCATACCCCAGAAATGCGGTTCGATTCCGTGCCCGCAACATCTTCCCGGAGCCTACCCTATGTCTGAAAAAATCGAACTGACCCGTAAGAACCGCATCCTTGAGCTGCGCGAGCAGCAGATCACGCGCAACCTCATGGCGGTGCGAGGCGGCAAGCCCTACATTGAGGAGCGCCTATCCCGCTTCCCGGCGGAGTCGGATACGAGCTGGTTTGGTTCGGCGGCACAGCTCGCCATGGGGACACACCGGGTGGAAGGCCGCAGGGAGCGGGCCTATAACGTCAACTACGCCCGCCGCATCACCGACAAGATGTGCCAGTTCGTGTTAAGGCAACCTGCCACACGTGACGGGGCTTCCGAGGAGTTCCTCGCCGACGTGACGCGCATGGGCGAGACGATCACCGAGTTCATGCAGCAGGTGCTGGTGCGCTACGCCTCGCAGGGCTGGTGCTGGGTGAGTGCCGACCGGGGCGCGGCTCCCATCGACGCCAACGGCAACCCGCTTCCACGCACGCGCAGGGACCGGGAGGCGGCTGGGGATTCGGTCTACTGGATCATCTGGGACGCGCAGCAGGTCGTCGATTGGCACTATTCCGAAGCCGACGGGAAGCTGCTCTGGCTGATCACCGAGACGCGGGCATACCGCAACGCCGACCCCTTCACGCCGCCCTACGAGACCATCGAGCGCTCCCTGTGGGTGGCAGGCGGCAAGGGCAGGCGCTGGCGCTGGAAGGCCACCGAGAGCGCGGCAAAGGCCGAGGAGACTGAATTCTCGTGGGCTGGTGCCGACATCCCGTTTTTCATGGTGGGCGAAGCTGACCCCCTGCCGCACTGGTTCGACGAAGTGGAGCTGATCCAGGCCGCGATCCTGAACTACCACAGCCTTGACCAAGAGAACCTGTCCCAGACGGTGTTCCCGCAGTTGGTCATGCCCGCTGGCATCCTCGAATGGATGATGCAGCACGGCAACATGGACTACAAGCAGGCTGTCGAGGCCGTGCGTGGTCTCAACTACCCCGTGTTCGAACCCCCCGGCGATACCGGGACCACCCGCTACGTTACCCCGCCCGCTGGCGACCTCGCCATCATCGGCACGAAGATTCTCGACCTCAAGCGCGAGCTGTACGAAGTCGTTGGTCTCGCCATGTCGATGGGGGCCGAGTCGAAGCAGGTGCAGAGCGCCGAGGCGAAGCGGTGGGAGCACCTGGACCCCGAGGCCACCCTGCGGGCCTTGGCTGGCAAGATGGAGGCCGTGGAAGCGGCTCTGGTGCTGTTCTCCAAGCAGCTCGACGCCACGTTCGCCGAGTACGCCCCCGTCTACCCTGTGAAGTTCGACATCGAGAGCGCCAAGGAGCTGGCCGAGGCCCTGACGCAGATTTCCATGATCGCCCTGCCACCGGAAGCCGAGAAGGAGATCCAAAAGGCAGGCCTGCGGGTGCTGAAGAAGATCGCGCCGATTGCCCCTGAGCGTGAGGCGTTTTTGATGTCCGAGATCGACCGAGGCGAGCCCGCCCTGCGCGAATTGGCTGGGCAGGCTGGGGCGGGGGATGTGGTATGATCAAGACCCCCTTCCCGTGGTTCGGCGGCAAGAGCAAGGCCTCACCTTTGCTGTGGGAGCGTTTCGGCACGGACTGCGGAAACTACATCGAGCCGTTTTTCGGATCGGGAGCTGTGTGGATTAACCGCCCCGCCGATTACAGCGGCTGGGCGACGGTGAATGACCTCGACGGCAATGTGGCGAACTTTTGGCGGGCGATGGCGACAGCGCCGGATGAAGTTGCGGAGGCCGCGCTCTGGCCTGTGAGCGAATGCGATTTGCACGCACGGCACTTGTGGCTTGTGAACAACCTCCCCAAACTTGCCCCGCGCCTTATGGCGGACCCCGGCTATTGCGAACCCCGCACGGCGGGCTGGTGGGCCTGGGGCGCGTGTCTGTGGATTGGCGGCGGCTGGTGCAGCGGCAAAGGCCCGTGGCACGCGGAACCGGACGCGGAAGGCGTTCCGGCGTTGTCTCTCGGCAACGGCGGGAGTGGCGTCAATCGGAAGTTGCCCCACCTCGGCGACGGCGGGCAGGGCGTAATTGATGCCCGCCGCGAATGGCTACAAGACTGGTTCCGGCAACTGCAAGACCGCCTTGCCGAAACCCGCATCGTCTGCGGGGACTGGGAGCGCATTTGCAGCG
>CAYMLQ010000400.1:0-4984 GCA_964390795.1 uncultured Lentisphaeraceae bacterium | reverse complement strand
GTCGTAGCGGTTGGTGCCGACCAGCAGCTCGGGAACGGGCAAGCCGTCCGTACCGACGCTCAGCGTCCCGTTCGTATAGTACGCGCGCAGGTTGCCGAGCGTGTCGTACCAGCCGCCAGTCAGCCCGAGTTCCCGGCCGAACCCCGCGCCGTAGTTCCCGGTCGCCTGCGGGTTGAGGCTCTCCCAAAGGAACGGAACTCCGTCGCAGGCGCAAACGAACAGGCGGCCGCCGGCCGCAGGCTTCACCCACTCCGCCCGCCCGACGAGACTTCCGCCCAGGTACGCCGCCGGCACGGCCTGGAGCGCCGTCAGCGCGCGCCCGGACTCGTCGAGGATCAGCGTGCCGCTCAGCGAAACGGCCGTGCCGTCGGCCAGCTTGCCCGTCGTCTTCACACCCCCGGCCTTATCCACCGTAAGGAGCAGGTAACCGCTGCCGAAGTCGCCCCCGCCGGGCAGCGTCGCCGTGTAGTAACCGGTGTAGTTCGTGGCGACGGCCGCCATGCCCGCGTCTTTCCAGACATTGCGGTAGAGGGTTGCCCTGCCGCCATTGGGCAGGTCACCGTGAACCATGCCCAGCGTCGGCGGCACCCGCCCCGTCGTGTCGGTGATGGTCGGCGCATAGACGGACAGGTTCAACGGCAGTGTCGCCTGCGACACCTTCGCCGTGGTGATCAGGGAGAACGAGCCTGCCGTTTCCCTGTAGGAGTAGGAAGCGGCGCTGATCGCGAAGTTCGTCCCCCGCAGCGTGATCTTTCCGGAGATGCCCCCGACCGGGGTGACGCTCAGGGTCGCAAGACCGCTCCCCAGCGCGTCCTTGCCGGCCGCTCCGTTGAATGTTCCCTGCGCCCAGACAGGCAGCGGATCGACGGTCATGAAGAACGTGTTCGTTCCCGGCGTCTTGTTCACGTTCACGGCCTTGATCGAGACCGGCTTGTTTGTGACCGACGCCGTCGGCACGCCTGTGACCAGCTTCGTGGCCGCGCTGTAACTCAGGCCCGCGGGCAGCCCGGTCACCGTGACGGCCGGCAGGCTGTCGGAGCGGACCTCCAGCGGCAGGCTGAACGCGACCCCGACCGTCGCCCGCTGCGGCCCCGGGCTCACGACCACCGGCGGCGGAACGTTGGTCGTGAGGCCGAACCACGCCGACACCGTCGTGTTCGCGTTGGGCATCATGAGGCTGCGGGCGGAGGTCTGGGAGCCGTCCTCCCAACGCAGGAAGGTGTTGCCCCTGTTGGGCTTCGCCGTGAGCGCGACCTTGGTGCCGGGCAGGTACAGTCCCGCGCCCGTCACAGTGCCCCCGCCCGACGGAACCTCGGCCGTCAGGCGCGCCTTGACGGTCAGCGTCTGCTTCACCGGCGTCGCGGCTTTGTAATCGGAGTCGCCCGGCTGGCTCGCCGTGATCACCGCCTTGCCTGCCCCGTTGATCCGGATTAGACCGTCAGCAATCTCAGCCACCGCCGGATTGGCGCTCGTATATTCTACGCTCAATCCCGACGACGCTGTTGCGCCCGGATTGACATTCGTGGCACCCAGCACCCTTTCCGCAAGCGCTTTGAAGGTGATGATCTGTCTGGCCTTATTGACAATCAGCGACACCGACTTGGTTGCGGAATGGTAACGGTTTGTGTCCGTCGGCGTGAAGGTGACGCCCAAGGTGTTGGAACCCGCCGGCAGTTTGGCGCCAGCTGCGGGCGAGTAGACAAGCTGTCCGGGCGCACTGGCTTTCGCGTTGAGCTGGGCGGTTGAAAGCGGTGTGCCATAAACAATGGCCGCCGGATTCGCCCACGTTATCGTCGGATACCCGAAGCATTCGTAAGCGCCCATGTCCACATGGCCATCCCGGATACGCGGAAGTCCGTCCAAGTCCAGAGCCCCAATCATCCAATCCCGGAGGGTTCCCGTATTGATGCACGGCGATGCCGACTGGAGGTGAAAATCAGTTGCGCTTACAAACATCGGATCGGCGTCGGTGTTTCCCTTTCCCGGCGGCAGGGGTGATGTGCAGGAAAAGGACAGCACGCTATTATCCGCACAATTGCCGAGAGAGCCTTCCCAAGCGATACTGGCGAGGTTGTCCCAGACGATGCAGTTGTAAGCCGTCGAACCGTCGATGCCTGCGCCAGTGTGACCGTACCAAACGGAATTCCCGGTTATCGTACAGTTGTAGAGCGTGCCGCCATAGGTCCCGCCACCGTAATGATCGGCTGAGTTGTCTATCAAGACGCAGTTATACAGACCGCAGTTATCTGTGCCACCACCCCAGAGGATGGCTCCATTTCCGGACAGGATGCAGTTTCTGAGCGTGCTGTCGCAAGCGCCGCCGCCGATGTCGGTGAAGTTTCCCGTCAGAGTGCAGTTCCAAAGCTCACATGCGCTCACTGCCCCCCCCCAACTAGTCTGTTGGTAGAAAAACTCCCAGGCCGAGTTGCCTGATAGACTGCAGTCGAGAAGCGTACAGCCGTGTGCGCCACCGCCAAGGATGGTAGCAAGATTACCAGTGAGCACGCAGTTGGTTACAACGGCAGTGATGGTTTCTCCGAACACGCCACCGCCGTAACCGTCTTCCTGAAACCAGTCATTCGTCGAACCTATATAGTATTCATTATCTGCGTATCCACCTGTGACCGTGAACCCATCCAGACACGCGCCACTCGCAAGCCAAACGCCGCGCATACTTGGTTCAGAATAACCCGGCCCCCTAATCGTTGTCACGCCAGGCCCATTGACGCTGCGAACGGCGATCGGTTTCGTGATTGCCACGCGGTTGAGTTGATTGCCAAACGCAGCCCTTCCCCCTGCACAATAGGAGCCGTCCTCCACCATCACCGTGTCACCTGCTGTTGCCACGTCGACAGCGTCTTGTATGTTCGTGGCCGCCGTTAACCAGGTGAGATAGGGCACGATCGGAGTCGTGCTCATGATGTTCACGTAGCGTGTCGTGGGGCCAAGACCGCTAAGAGTCATGAAGGGAGATGCTACGGGCGCCCAGGAGACGCCGACCGAATTGCTGCTCCAAACGCGGTAGTAATAGAAGCTGTTGGAGGCTAAATTGGAAACTCTCGTCGTGAAAGCGCCTAACCCACGTTCGCTTAAGTCAGAGACGGAACCCCATGCGTCTTCACTTGTGCCACCGTCCTCCAGGCCCCAATAGACGCGAACGGCTGTTTCAGATGCAGCCGTGCCGGTGGACAGTATTACGCCGTTTAGACTGGCGGCGGTCGCTGTGATGTTTGTCGCGCCCATGTAGTTGTCGACGGTCGAGGGCGTATCCACACCGAAGATGGCGGTGACCGACAATGGACGGTTCAGTTTAGTTTGCAGGACCGGAGTCTCAGCCGTGACATCGCCGCTCCACCTCAAGAAGTGGTAGCCCACATTGGCGATCGCCGTTGCAGTGACGAGAGAACCCGCGTTGATCCAACCATTCGAGGTGTCGATAGCACCACCGATATCGGAAGTGGCAGAGAACCAGTGCTGTGCCTGCCAATTCCATGTGAGGGTTACGTTGTTGGTTACAGTTAAAACCGCGTTAGTAGAATTTCCGCTGGCCGGGTCGTGACCGTTAGCGGCCCAGCCCGCACAGATGTATCTGGTTTGCCCCCGCTCATCCGTATCACTTACAAAATTTGTGACCGTTGTTCCGTTAACGATGCGGTAGTTGCCGACGGGAGGCAACGGCACGCCCCACTTAGAGACAACGGTGAGGATGCTTATGACCGACTCATACGCGCCCATGTCGGTAACACCCCCTTGAATGCGAGGCTGTCCGTCAAGGTCAACCATGTTTGCCATCCAACCCTGGTTCTGTCCAGTATTGATGCAAGGCGAACTCGGCTGAAGGTGAAAGTCGTTTGTACTTATAAATGCCGGATCAGAATCGAAGTTACCAGGCCCCGAGGGTAATGGTGAAGTGCAACAATAATTCAGTGTGACAGGGTTGCTGCGGCCAGCATCCCAATTCGCGCCGAAGGGAGCGTTGTTCGAATAAAGAATGCAGTTAACCAGTGAGCCCCCTTCGGTACCTCCGCCGGCTTGTCCCGCCGAGTTGCCAATGAGCGTGCAACCGCTTAAATTTGAGCCATAGGCACCGCCTCCATAGCTTGCTGTGTTGCCGGTGAGCAAACAACTTTTCAAATCGCAACCGCTCACTCCTCCGCCCCAATAAGCCGTATTGCCTGTCACACGGCAGTTATTAAGCGTACAACCGGATGCTCCCCCTCCGTAGAAAACAGATGAATTCTTGCTCACCGTGCAGTTACGCAACGTGCTTTGGATTGCGCCGCCACCAGAAGATATGGTCGTGTTGTTGGTCAGCATGCATGCGATCAACGTGCCGCCATAGGCGCCACCCCCTTGATAAGCCGAGTCATTGCCGGCAATAATGCAATTAGACACAACCGCTCCCGGCGTGCACCAAACACCTCCGGCACTCTGGTCCTCGTTATTGCCGAATGACAGTGTTGCTCCGTTGCGCAGAGTGAACCCGGACAACGCGGATCCATCCCCCACGTAAGCGCAGCGCTGACCGCCGTAACCCGACGGTCTTTGGCCCACAATCGATGTGGTTTCCGGTCCGTTAACGCTTTGTACGGTGACCTCATTAGTTATGACGATACGGTTCCGCAAAACGGCAACCGCTCGCCACCCGACGCTGTAGACGCCGTTGCTGACAAGAACTAAATCGCCGGGCGTGGCACAGTCTACGGCGGCCTGGATGGTGGATGCCGCATGGGGCCAGTTCGTGTAGGGTGCAACGGGTGTCACGCTCGTGACCGCGACATAGTGCGTGTCTGCAACGGCATTGCCTGCCACAAAGGATCCGAACAGGAGGGCAAACCCCAATAGATATGCATAAATCATGATCGGAGTATGGCACAGACGATGCCGCGACACAAGATGATCAAATGCTACAGCGCACCCGTCACCGTATGCATTTTCAATCCGGCCTTGCTTGTCCCGTGCGACTGTGCCAAGCTTTTGCAAT
>CAYMLQ010000399.1:0-4995 GCA_964390795.1 uncultured Lentisphaeraceae bacterium | reverse complement strand
TTTCGGCGGCGTATAACGGACGCCTGCACCGTTACGACGGGGCTGACAACGTCGAAAAAATCATTCTGCGTTGGCTGAGGGTTGCCATGCCGAACGAGCGGAAGCGGAACCAGACAGCCACGGACTGGCTGATGAACCAGGCGGTCAAACTGGTGCGGCGGCGTTCGCGCCGCGCGGGGGAGGATGGCCATGCAAGCAAGTAAATGGTTGTCGCTCCTGCGCGTTGCTTTTGTGAACAACGGTTACTGGAAGCTGTTTTCCCTGGTGGTTTCGGTGCTGATCTACTTTTCGATCCGTGCCGACATCAGCCACGTGCGGACGCTCTCGATCCCCGTCGAGGCGGAGTTTGAGACGGTGGCGGGCGGTGCCGCCATTGAATCGGTCGAGCCCCGATCCGTGCAGGTCACCTTGCGCGGATCGTATTCGGATGTGAACCAGCTGGCGCTGACGGCGCTGCGGTGCGTGGTGCGGCCGAAGCAGAAAAAGAATACGGTGCGTGATACGGTCGATGTCAAGATCGGCGTATCCAGTCTGCGGGGCGTGAGGGGCGTTCGCGTGGTTAAGATCGAGCCGAACGTCGCGACGGTGAAGTTTGATGTGCCAATGACCCTCAGGCTGGCTGTGGCGCCTCCGGAGATTGTGGGAAAGGCACGCGGCCGCGTGGAACTCGTATTTGACCAGACAAACGCCGTGGTCAAAGGCTCGCGCAGGCTGCTGAGCCCGCTGGACGATGCCAAGGTGCAGATCCAGCCGGAGCGGATCGATGTGGACGGCCGTTCGCAAACGTTTGCTGCGCGTGTGCGCCTCTTTCCTCCGGGCGATGCGGTGAATGCGGTGGTTGATCCGTCCGAAATCGTCGTGAATGTTCTGATCATCAGCGAGAAGGCCACGGCCAGACTCGAACGCGTTCCGGTCGCCGTGCTGCAGCAGTTTGCTGCCGATAGCCGGTGGCGGACCGATCCGGAATGGGTGGATATCGAGATGACTGGACGCTCGGAGGTTGTGAAGGCTGTGAAGTTCGGAGAGATCACCGCGTCGGTGAACGGTAATGTTCCTTTTTCGCTTGCCGAAACAAATGAGGTTCCCGTTTTGGTTCATGTGAGGCAGGGGCTCTCCGTGGATGAAGTGACGCCCTCGCCGGCTGTTGTCAGGCTGATCCCGCTCGCGCCCCGGCCTGCGGAGAGAATCGAAGGGCAGTAACCCTGTTTACCAATTATGGACGACCAACCCAAAGAGAATATGCAAGACCGGCTCGAGTTGGAGCGCCGGGCGCATCGCCGTCTGACTGGCGGGCTGCTGTTTCCGATCGCGCTTTTCCCCTTGCTCAGCCTGATCACCTACAACTGGCGGGATATTTCGTGGCTGAACTCCCCGCCGCTGACGCCACCCGCCAACCTGATCGGTCTCGTGGGCGCGTGGTCGGTGTTTGTCGGCTACAGTATTTTTGGGCTGGCCATGTGGTTAATCCCTTTGCTGGTCCTGCTCTTTAGCGGGCTGCTCATCTATGGCAAGATCGCGCATATGGGGCGGCGCGTGGCCTGGACGCTGCTCTTTCTGGTGGCGCTTTGCTGCCTCATGCAACTGGGCAGCGAGACCGTGTTCGACGGCGTGTTGGAGCAGTTGAATCACAAGCCGAACGCCGGGGGGGCGATCGGCTACTGGCTGATGACCTGTCTGCTGGCGCGGTGGTTCAGCCCGGTGGGCGGCGGACTTCTCATGCTGAGCATCATGCTTTTCGCCTTCTGCATGGCGATCGGCCTGCGCACGCTTTTTTCGGCGCTTGGACGCCTGACCGGCTGGTGGGAGGCGCGGCAGGTGCGGGAGCGGGATGCTGAGGCGGATGCCGCTGAGGCGGTGCCCCCGGCGGACGGTCTGACGGAGCAGGAGCGTGAGCGGCAAAAGCGGCTGGAGCTGAAGGACGCCACGCGGCGCGCGAAAGAGGAGGCGAGAACCGCCCGAGAAGAAGAGCGTCAGCGTGCGGAGGAATCGCGCGAGGAGGAGCGCCGCCGCAAGCAGGAGGAGCGGGCGGAGCAGGCGCGGCTCCAAGAGGCCGCACGCCTGAGCGACCGCGAGGCCGCGGAGTCCGCGCGCGCACACGCTGAGGTGACCCGCCGCCGTGTTGAGGAGGCGCGCCAGGCGGCTGCTGCCGCCCGTGAGCCTGCGGCGGCTGCGACGCGCAAGCCGGCCGAGGCGGCTGCGGCGCGTGCGCGTGACGAGGGAGCTCAGCAGGACCTGTCCGACTATCCCTTGCCGCCCGTGTCGCTGCTGAATCCGATCCCGCAGGGCACGGCGGACCACGGAAATATCGAGGAAACTTCCGCCATTCTGGTCGAGACCCTGCGGCAGTTTAATGTGCCGGTGGAGGTCGTCGGCACGACGCCCGGGCCGGTGGTGACGCAGTACGAGCTGCGTCCCGCGCCGAACATCAAGGTCGAGCGCATCGCGAACCTGACCGCAAACCTGCAGATGGCGCTGGAGGCTACGAGCCTGCGCGTGCAGGCGCCGATTCCGGGCAAGAATGCGGTGGGCATCGAAATCCCCAACCGCCGCGCGCGGGCGGTCACGTTCCGCGAAGTGGTCGAGGGGGAGGCGTGGCGGAACTGCAAGCACGAGGTGCCGCTCGTGCTCGGCAAAGATGTCGCGGGCAACGACCTGATTTTCGATTTGACCAAGGCGCCGCACCTGCTGGTGGCAGGCTCCACCGGCTCGGGCAAGAGCGTCTGCCTCAATGCGATCCTCAACGGGTTTCTGTTGAGCCGCACGCCGGAGCAGCTCCGGCTGATTCTGGTGGATCCCAAGCGGGTCGAGTTCACCTGTTACAATGATCTGCCGCACCTGTTGGTCCCGGTGATCAACGACCCCAAGAAGGTGGCGTTCGGCCTGCGCTGGGCGATCATGGAGATGGAGAAGCGCTACCGGCTGCTGCAGAAGGTCGGCTGCCGCAATATCGTGGCGTTTAACAACCGCCAAATCGCGACCCAAGAAGAGCTTTTCGGTGAGGCCGGAGAGGTGCCTGCGCCGCCTCCCGCTTCCGAGGAGCTGCCGGCCCGGCTGCCCTATATTGTCATCGTGGTCGACGAGGTTGCGGACATCATGGCGGCTGTGGGTAAGGAGGTCGAGCCTGCGATCGCGCGCCTCACCTCGCTTTCGCGCGCGGTCGGCATCCACCTGATCCTGGCCACGCAGCGGCCCTCGGTGGACGTGATCACGGGAACGATCAAGTCAAACATTCCCGGACGCATCGCGTTCAAGGTGTCGCAGGCCAACGACAGTCGCACGATCCTGGATAACCCCGGGGCCGAGGAGCTGATCGGCAAGGGCGACATGCTCTTCTTGAAAGAAGGGTCGCAGCTGATGCGCGCGCAGGGCGCCTGGGTGGGTGACGACGAGATCGAGCGCGTGGTGACGTTCGTTAAAGAGCATTGCCGGCCGTGCTACGACCAAGCGCTGATCGGGCGGCTTGAGAAGATCAAGGAGAGCGATCCGGACGCGTCGATGAGCGACGACGGCGAGGAGGACGCCGCGGCCGATGCCGAGGCGGCTGAGCCCGGCGGCGAGGTGGACGACGAACTCTTGCCGAACGCGCTGGAAGTGATCCGCATGACGCGCCGCGCGTCGACCACCATGTTGCAGAGGCGGTTGCGCGTCGGCTATACGCGCGCGGCGCGCCTGATGGACATTCTTGAGGAGCGGGGCGTGGTCGGGCCGCAAATGGGCTCCGGCACGCGTGAGATTCTGATCGATCTGGACAACGAAATCCCGGGCCATTCCGGCCTGGTCGGCGGAGAGACTGCGGAGGTTTCTGCGCCGGACGAAAACGCCGCGGATGCGGACGTCCGCGTGTAGCGGTGAAAGCGGGGGGAGAGCAATGGCATTAGGCGAAATCCTTCGAAATGCGCGCGAGCAAAAGGGCTGTTCCGCTTCTGCGGTGGCAGAAAGCACGCACCTGAAAGTTCAGGTTGTGGAAGATCTGGAGCGCGAAGACTTCAGGCGGATTGCTGCGCCGATTTATGGGCGCGGCTTCGTCAAGCTCTATGCGGAGTTCTTGCAGTTGGACCCCGAACCTCTGATTCGAGATTTCATGGATCTCTATGCGGGCGCCCGTGCGCCAGCGGTGCGCACGAAGCGTCTTGAGACGCCGCACGAGCCGCCGCAAGGGGCAGGGGGGGCGGTTACGCGTACCGTCACGGGCCCTTTGGCCGCTCAGCCGCAGAGGCAGGCCGTACAGCCCAAGCCAGCCGTCCGTCCGCTGAGTACGCCCTTGCGTTCAGAAGAGGTGCCGGTTGTCACGGAGGAAGCTGCTGGCGGGCCCGTGTCCGAAGCCGCCGCCTTTGAGGAGCCGACCGGCAGCCTTGCGGCCGTTACCGAGCCCCGCAGCATGCTGGTGGTCGAGCCTGAAGAGCCTTTCGCCGAATCCGACGAGCCGGATCTCTTCCGGCCTCAGTCGGCACGCAGCCGTCCGGCGGCAGATGAGTCGGCTCCGGAGGAGACCCGCACAGCACGTAAGCCGAAAATGCCGGTCTTCAAGATCGGCGGACGGATGGAAGCGAAACGCGAGCCTGCGGTTCAGGATGCTGCGGCACACGAGCGGCGGCGCGTGCGCGTCCAGGCGTTCATCGACGGCGTCTCGAAGCTGAAAGAAGGGATCGAAAAAAAACTGCCGTCGTCTGCCCTGCCGCGCAAGCAGGTGCTTGCTTTGTGCGGTGCGGGCGTCGCGCTGCTCGTCTTCATGGCGGCCGGGATCGGCGTGCTGTTCAAGATGACGGGCTCCAACGTGAAGGCGCTGCCCGAAGCGGCGGTCGAGGCCGTGGCGCCTCCGCCTGACCTGTATGTGGATTGAGGGCGGCGCACAGGGCGCAGGCGTCGCAGCCGGGGCGGGCGTTGAGACAGAAGTCGAGATGCACCTGCAGCAGGCCCTGCTGGAGAAGGCCGCTGTCCGAGTAGAGCGCGGGGTTGTGGTCGCGCCCGAAGAGGTGCAGGGCCGTGAGGCGCATG
>CAYMLQ010000398.1:0-5065 GCA_964390795.1 uncultured Lentisphaeraceae bacterium | reverse complement strand
CGGGCGGTGACCGCGCCACGCTGACAGGTGCCGGCAACTACGTGCGCAACTGCACAATCCACGGTTTCGGCCGCTGGGCCTGGATGTACACGCCCGCCGTCAACTTCAGCGGCGTCGGCCAGGCCATCACGCACAATCTTTTTTACGACTCGCCGCACACCGCCATCTTGTTCGGCAGCGGCAACTACAATCTCGTGGAGCTGAACGAGGTGCGCGACGTCTGCCGCTGGGCCTCCGACGCCGGCTCGATCTACACCGGCCGCGACTTGGGCGCCCACGGCACCATCATCCGCGACAACTTCGTCCATCACGTCGCCGGCCAGTTCGGAGCCGGCTATGGCACGCACGGCATCTACCTGGACGATTGCATCGCCGGCATCGAAGCCTTTGGCAACATCTGCTACAAAGTCTCGGGGATGGGCATTCAGCATGGCGGCGGGCGAGATGACCTGATGCTGAACAATGTGCTCGTCAAATGCGGCAAGGCGATGGGCTCGGACACGCGCGGCCTGACGTGGGACATGCGCAGCACGTGGGACAACCTGCAAGCCCTGCCCTATCGCGGCGCGATCTGGTCGAACGCCTTTCCCCAATTGTACGCCATGCCGACCAATTGGGTGACGGTCACCAACAGCGCCTGGCTGGCGCCGCGCGGAACGGTCTTTTCGCGCAACCTCGGCTACAGCAACACGGTCTGGACGTCCGGCAGCAGCGCGATCGCCTACTTTGCGGAGGTCGCCAACAACCTGACCAACAGCAACCCGCTCTGCGTGGACGAGGCGGGCCTGGATCTGACCCTGCGCCCCGAGTCGCCCGCCTTCACCATTCCGGGTTTCATCGATATCCCTTTCCAGCAGATCGGGCCGGAGACCGACGCGCGGAGGGAGCTGGCCGCCTGGGACTTCCCGACCGCCGCGGATCGCGCCGGCTTCTCCGCCGAAGCGCGGGTCACCCCCGGCGTGCTGACGGTCAGCGGCATGGCCGCCAGCGCCGCGCCGGGCCATCCCACGTGGTCCGTCAGCGTACTCCAAGCCGAAATGAGCGGGACCAACGAAGCCGCGGCGATCGCGGCGGGCGACTACTTCGAGGTCACGCTCGCCCCGCTTGCGCAGCAGCGGCTCTCCCTTGCGGCGCTCTCCTTCGAGCACCGCACGAGCGGGGAGGCGCCCGGCCCCACGTTTTTCCTGCGCTCCAGCGCGGACGGCTACTCGGCCACGCTCGGCTCGGTCACCACGCTCGGAACGAACGTCTGGAACCGCAGCACCTTCGGCTTGTCCGGAGTGGCGCGCCTGCAGGACCGGTCGGCTCCCCTCACGCTGCGCCTCTACTGCTACAAACTGGCGGACGACCCCGGCACGCAGCGCGTTTCCCTCGACACGATCAGCGTCACAGGTGCCGTCCAAGCAAGCGGTGGCAGCCGGGTCGCCACCGTGTATTTGCTCGAATGATGCCACTGCCAAAAAGTATCTAGTAGTCTGTACAGCCACAAAATTCGGTATTTTTGGCCAGGATTACATGATTTACAAGATTGAATTCATTGGCTATTAATCATGTGAATCCTGTAATCATGGCCGAATTTTCATGTTGTACTGTGTACTAGACCCTATGACGGGCACAAGAGACACACGGGAGGGCCGGGTTCGACCCCGGCCGCGGACGGCGTGGAAGCCGCCCCTCCCTGTGTGTGGGGCCGCCCGTTTAGTCCGAAGTTCCAGCGGCAAAACGCGCACCCTCCATGCTCAACCCGTTGACATGCAATGACATGCACGGACAAATTGCAGCAATGTACGCTCCAAATGAGCCCATGTAAATATGAAATAGCAATCTATTTTCGCTTGAATTATGGCATTTATCGGATATTATAGAGGCCATGGACTGGCTGCTCGGACGCCAGCCGTTCATCGAGCGCAAGCTGGCGAAGCGGCACCTGGGCGAGGGCGCCACGGTCTTCTACGACGTCTCCAGCAGCTCCTACCACGGCACGCACTGCCCGCTGGCGGTGCGCGGCTACAACCGGGACGGCCTGAAGCTGCCCGGCATCGTGTACGGGCTGCTCACCGACCGGGACGGCCGTCCCGTGGCGGTGCGGGTCTATCCGGGCAACACGGCCGACCCGGCGACCGTGCCCGACCAGATCGAGGCGCTGCGCGGGGAGTTCCGGGTCGGCCGCTTCGTGATCGTCGGCGACCGGGGCATGCTCACCGGCGCGCAGATCGGGAAACTTCGGGCGGCGGGCGGCTGCGGCTGGATCTCGTGCCTGCGAAGCGGCGACATCCGCAAACTGCTCGAGGCGCGCGACCCCTCAGACGCGCCGCTGTTCTCGCAGGGCAACCTCGCCGAGATCGCGCACCCGGACTTTCCCGGCGAGCGGCTGGTGGCCTGCTTCAACCCGCTCCTGGCCATGGACCGCGCCCACACCCGCGACGACCTGCTGGCCTGCACCGAGAAACTGCTCAAGAAACTCGCCGCGCACGTGGCGGGACGCACGGGGAAGCCGCTCACCGCGGCCGAGATCGGCGTCAAGGCCGGGCGCGCCGTGAACAGATACAAGGTCGCCAAGCACTTCGCCCTGAACATAACGGACGGCAGCCTGGCATGGTCGCGCAAACAGGCGGACATCGACCGCGAGCGGGCGCTGGACGGGATCTACGTCGTTCGCACGAGCGAGCCGGCCGCGGACCTCTCCGCCCCCGACGCGGTGCGGGCTTACAAGCGGCTGGGCAACGTGGAGAAGGCCTTCCGCACCTTCAAGGGCATCGACCTGCGCGTCCGGCCCATCAACCACCGCCTCGAAGATCGCGTCCGGGCCCACATCCTGCTTTGCACGCTCGCGTACTATGTCGAATGGCACATGCGCCAGGCGCTGGCGCCGCTGCTTTACGCCGACGAGGGCCTGGAGGACAGCCGCACCGCGCGCGACCCCGTGGCCAAGGCCCTGCCCACGCCCGCCGTCCGGCGCAAGCGCGCCACCCACGAGTCCTCCGACGGGCTGCCGCTGCGGCGCTGGGACGGGCTGATCAGCGCGCTGTCGACCCTCGCGCGCAACACCTGCCGCGCGGGCGAGGGCAAGACCGCCGTGCGCTTCACCCGCGACACCGAACCCGACGCCTACCAGTCGCGGGTCTTCGAGCTTCTCAACCAGGATGGGCCTGCGTGGCCGGGCAAGTGTGCCCAGTAACCGGAACGGAAATAGTCAGGATCTGTCGCAACATCTCTTTACAGTAGAGGTAGTTGCGCATGTGGAGTGCGCGGAAGATCGCTGGAACTTCGGACTAGGCACCTCTTTGTAATGTTTGATGCATCTACTTCGCGTTCAAACATTGTGAAGGTGGCATTTGTGCCCATGTAATAGAACAACCAAAAGGCGAGGTAATGCACCCCCGTGAATACACAAGGGTGATTACCGACGGTTCGCCCGCACCCCCAAAAGCGGTATACGCAGCCTATAATATCGCGGTCGGCATAATGATCCGTTTCAACCTCTAATGTCCGAGCCCCGCCAACCGAAGGCAAATCTGGACCGGCAGAAGAGACCCTCGGCTTTGCGCCCGTTCAGTTAAACTCGGAATAGGCTTGATAACCTAACCGAATGGGATATACTAATTTTCAACTTTAGGAACAGGTCAAAAGTATGCCGACAATCTTGCGAATTGGGCCATATCGGTTCTTCTTCTTCAGCGAGGAAAGAGGGGAACCTATTCATGTCCATGTGATTCGTGAGCAGATCGAGGCGAAGTTCTGGATCAAGCCGACGGTGAGTGTCGCGTGCAACGATGGATTCGTGCAACACGAATTGCGTAAGGTCATGCGACTTGTCGAAGAGAACAAGGAGTTGATTGAACATGAGTGGAACGAGCGCAAAGAATCATGCTGAAGTCAAAATGGTGACGCATGAGGGACTTTACCTTGTTGTCGAAGAAAAAGGCTTCTTTGCCGCCTTTGCCGATTTCCCCTATCTTGCCGCCTTGCCGTCGAGCCAGGTCTTTCAAATCCAATACTGCGGCCATGGGCATATCCGCTGGGAGGAGGCCGACATCGATTTGCACACGAACATACTGGCCCATCCCGAAGATTACCCTATTCGCATGCAACCGTTGGTGCTTGCCGCAACAGAAATGGGGCGACGGGGTGGTTCCGTTAAAAGCAAGCGTAAAGCTGTCAGCAGTCGCGCCAACGGACTCAAAGGCGGTCGCCCTCTCAAGAAAAGAGAACTGGCGTTGACGTAGAGCCCCGCCCAACGTCACCCAAACGGTGGGGCATAGCCCATCTGATGAGCCATAGGCATTCCACCAGTCATCTTTCTTTATTGCCCCGCTCGCCAGCCACTGGCACCCCTTGCGTCGTTGCGCTGGGGTGCCGCGTCTGTCGGCGGAGACGGGTTGCGTCAACCACCTGTAAAGCAACAGAGTCCCCTCTTGCTCCATTTATTGCGGATACCACCAGCAAATCATGATTGCGCGGATTATAACAAATCTGTTATGGTGATGACATGCGAAATCGGAAACCCCTCGTGATTCTTTCGGGTGAAATTAAATCGCCCCCCTTCAGCGAGAAGGCGCGTATTGAAGCCGGTGTTTTACTTTAACGAAAGGATGATTTTATGGATGCGAAGAAGAGGAATCAACTTGTGGCCGCAGGCTATCAGGTTACAGATTCAGCGGACTGGTTGGGGCTGACTCCCCCGGAGCAGGCGATTGTGAATATCCGCGTTAATCTTGCTCTTGAAATTGAGCGTGTGCGTAAGGCTGCTCATCTGACCCAGGAAGCACTCGCCGAAAAGATCGGAACCCAGCAATCAGGTGTGGCGAGGATGCTCAGGAATCCGGCAACCGCAACAATCGATAGCCTCATCAAAACACTGCTTGTTCTCGGAACCTCTCCCAAGCGCATAGCAGCGCTTATCTAAGTTCTTTTCTCAGAACCACCGTGTCACGGACAACGGATATGCGGATGATCGGATGGTTAGCGTGCTTTTATGCATACACTTCGCCGCTCTGCCCCTTTGTTCCCTTGGGCGCATCTGCGATCAGGTGCATCCCCAAAGTGACTAGCCGACAGCCGTAAC
>CAYMLQ010000397.1:0-5075 GCA_964390795.1 uncultured Lentisphaeraceae bacterium | reverse complement strand
CGCAACACCGACCGCCAAGAACTCCTCGACGCCCTCAAGCGCTACGCGGAGACGAAGATCGACATCGTCGACTGCATCCTCCTCGCCAAAGGCGCCGCACCCGACACCGAAGTCTTCTCCTTCGACGCCGACCTCCGCGTCAAGCCGACATGAGTCTGTCCGCAGATGAACACAGATAGGAAGTAGGCCAGCCGCAGCCCGCATGTTGTCCCGCCTTCAGGCGGCCCGCAGGCGTGGTTGCCGTCTTGGAAAAATATGCGGGGATCTCTTCCGTAGGTCGGGATCGCAATCCCGACTCGGGCGCACGGACGTCGGGATGGCGATCCCGACCTACGTGCCGAGCCGTCCCCGACGCAGAAAGCGCACTCGGAGTGCCCGTGTCATCTGTCCGACCGAAGGTATCACGGCTGACCTGGGGACAGGGCAGCCCGGAAGCCGAGTGTGCCGCTGACATTATCCGGTGTGCCGCTGTTGCGGTACGCGGATCGGCAGTTGGAGGAGATGATGCTCCAACTCCCACCCCGAAGGACGCGGCTCGAACCCGCGGACATACCCTTCGGATCACTCTCCGCGCCAGTGTACTTTCCGTGCGAGTCCAAGCACCATTCCCGGACGTTTCCGTGCAGGTCGTATACACCCCACGCGTTGGGCAGGTAACTGCCAACTTTCGAGGTGCCCGCCCCCGTGTCGCAGTTTTGGACTGTGTCGCCTGCGTTGCCTTTGTACCGTGCCACAGCGGCCAGATTTGGGCAACTGTTCGTTGAGGTCAGGTCCAAGCCGCTGTTCAGCGCAGAAGCCGTACCTGCCCTGCACGCGTACTCCCATTGCGCCTCGGTCGGCAGGTCAAAGGCCTGGCCGCTCCGTGCCCGCAACCTGCCGATGAACGAGGCCGCATCCACGCTGTTCGTGGCGGGCCAGCCCGCGCCGTTGACCGAGCCGCGGATGTCATCGTAGCTCACCCTTTCGACCGGACGAGCCTCACGGCATTTCGGATTGTTGAAGTGACTCGGCCAGTCGCCCATCACCCGCTCCCACTGTTTCTGCGTCACTTCGAACACGCCGATGTAGAAGCCTTTGGTCAGCGTCACCTCGTGCTGGGTCTCATCGCCTTTACGGCCCAACTCGCCTTCCGGACTCCCCATGGTGAACGTCCCCGGCTCAATCTTCCTCAGCACCAGCTGGTCGGTCTTGTACTCGTCCGTCCAGCCGCCTTTGGGCACATCGGCGAGAGTAGCCACCGGAAACTTGTCTGCCTTCGGCCCGCGCGAGAGGTCGACGACCAGGTAGAGGTCCTTTTTGGCACCAGGCTTGCCACCGGCCGGGGCCAGCGCCGTTGCCGCGAAGGCCGTCAGCTCCTGTTCCAGCCCGTTGTACTGCTTCATGTAGGCGGACTGGAGCGCCCGGATTTCCGGCAGCGTTGCCGCCTCCGGCTCGGGCGGCATGCTCTTCGCCTGTTGGAAACGCTCGATCTCCGCCTTCGCGGCCTTGATCTTGAGCAGCTCGCCCTGCTTCACCGCGAGCGCTTTCAGGGCCTCCAGCGACTTCTGGTACTGCTGCTGGAGCGATGCGAATTTGGGCTGGTAGCTCTGGAGGGTCTCGTCCGAATTCTTCTGGTACACCTCTTTGAAGGTCTTCAGGTCGGCCGCCCAAACGGACGACAGGCAAAACGCCGAGACCACGCAAACCGTTAAGGCTAGGAACAGGGTACGCATAGACCGGCCTTTCACAAATGGAGGTTGAGATTCACTCACCGTCAAACCGAACGCATGACAGGATACAGGATAAAACAGGTCGCGGCAAGTGCCGGAAAAGGCGAGTCCGTAATCGGTTGGAGGCAGGGAACGGGGACAGGTGCTTTGGGCCGGCACAGCAAGCCTTGGTTGCGCAGGCATGCGGCGTCCGTACGTTGTACCGGCTTCAGCCGGCCCCGGTCCTAGCAACGTTGCCGCTTGAAGCCGGTACAACATACCTTGTCAACGCGGGCCGGCGCGTCTGTACGTTGTACCGGCCCGCGGTCCGTACGTGCGTAACCGTGCCGGGATTTAAAGTGAAGGCTGCGCATGCCACTTTCACACTTCATGAAGTGTGAAAGCTTCATGCTCTGACAGATAGTGACCACCTGCTGCCGTAAATCGTCCGTAACTGAATGCGTACACTGCCTGTCTTGAAACAGTGCAGCATTTCATTTCCACACTTCGAGAGGTGTGAAATTTCTATCGACAGAGAGTGTTACTTGCAAGGTGCGGTCAGCGCCTTGAAACGCAGGAGCGCTTCCAAGTAGTAGTAGTCTCCGTAGTTGAGCGGCACGTCGATCTCGCTGGTGCCGGGCAGGTGGCCGACGCCGTGCATCAGGAGGAAGTTGCCGTTCTCGCCGACCGGAGCGCGGTAGGACGGAGAGCTGAGGGAGAGAAGTTGCTGAACTGCGGTGTCGCGATAGAGCGCGGCTTTGGGCGCATCGACAAAGGTACACAGCTCCAGCAAGGCGCTGGCCATGATGGCGGCGGAGGAGCTGTCGCGCGGCGCGTGGGGGATCTCCGCGGCCTCGTAGTCCCAGTGCGGGATCTTGTCGGCGGGCAGGTTGCGGTGACCGCACAGAAAGT
Organism: uncultured Lentisphaeraceae bacterium; assembly: GCA_964390795.1. Taxonomy (GTDB): domain Bacteria; phylum Verrucomicrobiota; class Kiritimatiellia; order RFP12; family UBA1067; genus CAYMLQ01. Next base: position 2,475 of record CAYMLQ010000397.1, on the reverse strand, counting down.
CGGCGGACTTGACCGCCCGCGCGAGGTACTCGGGGTTCTTCGTTTCGCGGTACATCATCGTGAAACCGTACAGGCCCCACGACTGGCCGCGCGCCCACGGGCCGTCCGCCGACGCGCCCTGGCCCGCGTAGTAGCCGAAGATCTTGCCGTTGAGGGGATTGTAGTCCACGATGTGGTAGGCGCTGCCGTCGGGCCGGAAGTGGCGGGCGTTCGTCTGGTCGGCGTGGCTGAGCGCCACTTCGCGGAAGCGCGCCTCGCCGCTCTGCTTTGAGGCCCACATGAGCAGCTCGAGGTTCATCATGTTGTCGATAATGACGGGGTTGTTGTAGTTGTCCCACGAGCGGATCATGCCGAGGCGCGGCACGAAGCGCGTGCAGAGCGCGGCGGCGCCGTCGAGCAGCACCTCCTTGTAGCCCTCGGGATTGGCGAGGCGCAGGCCGTTGCCGTAGCTGCAATAGAGCATGAAGCCGATGTCGTGGTTGCCGGCGTAGTGGCGGATCTGCTCCAGCATGGCCGTGTAGCGTAGCGCGGCCTCCTTCCATTCGGGTGCTTGGGTGAATTCGTAGAGATACCAGAGCGAGCCCGGGAAGAAGCCGCTCGTCCACTCCTTGGGGTCGACCGTCACGAGCTGGCCGTTCTCCCAGCGGCGCGGGAACTTGTCCTGCGTCCCCTCCAGCCGCTTGAGCATGCCGCGGTACTGCGCGGCGGCTGCTGCGAACGAGTTGGGGACCATCGCACGCAGGGCCTCGGCCTTGTCGAAGTCGGCGCTGACGCTCTCCAGCGTGCCTCCCGTGAAATAGACCGGCGCGTCGGTGAGGGAGAGGAGACAGGCATTGCCGTTCCACTGTGTGCCGACCGGCTCGCCCGTGTGCGCCGTAAAGGTGATGTCGGGCGAGGAGAAGGTCAGCCGGTAAAGGCCGGGCTTCGTGTAGGCCCACACCGCGCCGGCCGCGCGATTGTCAGGCCGCGTCCACTGCGGATAATAGAGTGCGCCGTCCTCGGACTTCCACGGGCGGTCGAGCGTAACCGAGCCGGCCGGGCGCTGCGCCGTGAGCGTCTGGTAAGCCAGGTAAGCCGGCTTGGGCGAGAGGTCGCGGTGAACCATGCCGAAGTGGCTCTCCTGGTCGAGGTCGTCCGTCTCGGGTGCCTGCAGCTCGTACCAGAACATCCGCTCCACGCCGAGGCGCAGGGCGATCAGGTAGGCGCGCGGCACCATCTTGGCCTGCTTGGCCTCGCTGTTGCCGCGCTGCCCCTTCTCGAAGAGGGCCGACACGATGACCGCGCCTTTGAGGTCGCTGTTGAACTTGTAGACGGCGGCGGCGACGCCGGTGTACTCGCCCTTCTTGCCTGACAGCAGCGGGATGAACTGGTCGCCCTCTTTGAACTTGTTCGGCGTCAGGAAGCGCTCCGCCCTGAAGCCCTCCTTGGGCTGCGGCGTGCCCTCGGCCGGGCCGACGAACGTCACGGGCAGATCTTCGGGAATCACGCCCTTCTTATACCACCACGCCTCAACGCCGATGCGAAGCTGGTCGCGGAACTTTTCGCCGTACTCTTTGGACTTCTCCCACGTGCCGTCGGCCTTGCGCACCATGGGCTCCCAAATGGGCATGCCGCCGCACTCGATCAGGATGCCGCCCTTGCGCACGTAGGCGAGCAGCTTGTCGAAACCCTCCGACGGAAAACGCTCGTCGAACGGCAGGATCACGGCGTCGACCTCGTAATTGTCGAGCGTCGCGAGCAGGGCGTCGAAGGTGACGCGCTGCACGCGTGTGTTCGCGGGCACCTCGTCGGCCAGCAGGTCGGGCGACGGCGCGGAGGTGGCGCAGAGCGAGGGATCGTCCAGCACAAGGATGCGCCAGGCACCTTTCTTGCCGGGCTTTGCGGCCTTGAGGCCGGCTTTGAGCAGGCCGGGCGCGGCCAGGCGCGGCTTCTGGGTGGGCCAGCCGATCTCGGTACACCAGATCGGCTTCGCCCCGTCGCCGTGCTTCGCCATGAGGGCTTTGAGTTCAACGAGGCGCTTCTCAAGGCTCTCCTCGGGCAAGCCGGGATGGTTGTACGGGTGGACGTTCATGATGTCGAAGGTCTTGGCGCCGCCGAGTTCGTAGAGGCGCCCGATGTGATCCAGCGGCACGCCCGCGTAGCCGCCGACCGCCACAAGCAGGTTCGGGTTCACGGACTTGACCGTCTCGTAACTTTTCTTCAAGAGCGGCAGATAGTCGTCCGCGCTCGCGTTCTTCCAGAAGCCTTCGAGGTTCTGCTCGTTCCATACCTCCCAAACCGGCAGGCGCGCGTGATAGCGCTCCACCATTGTCAGCACGTACTTTTCCCAGAGATCGAGATGCTTGTGCGCCGGGTTGGCGAACGAGACGCTGTAGTCGAGGATCGGCAGCATCTGCACGCCTGCGGCCTCTGCGTTGGAAACGACGGTGTCGAGATGGTCAAAGGTCCACGTGTCGGGATTGGGCTGCACGCCGC
>CAYMLQ010000396.1:0-5099 GCA_964390795.1 uncultured Lentisphaeraceae bacterium | reverse complement strand
AGCCGTCGTGTTGGGCGGTACTATGCATACAGCGGGACAGGTCATATACCCTACTATGCCATAAGCGAAGCGGTCAGCGAGGTTCGGGTTGAACGCCCAGGTGACGGGCACCTGCCCGCGCGCGGGATCGGTCCAGAGCCGCGGCGAGTAGCGCAGCAGCCAGGGCGCGGCATCGTAATCGCCGGTGTAGTAGGTGTAATAATTCAGCGGCTTGATTTTGCCGTCGGCGTCGAGAAGGCCCTCCTTGATGAGCCGCTCGCGGGTGGGCTTCGCGCCGGTTTGAGGAACCTTGTCGGGAACCGGGTAATGCTGATAAAAAGACGCGTTGGCCATGAACATGAGGCCGGGCGCGTCGCCGTCCATATAGGCGTTGTGTGAGGCGATCACCTCCGCGAGGCGCTGCTCGCTGCTGAGCGGCGAGTGGGAGCCGCCGGGATTCCATCCGCCCGAGATCTGGTTCGAATACTTGTGCGCCCAGGGAGTGAACCCGGCGAATTGAATCATGCGGTCGGGGCCCAGGCGCTTGTTGGCATTGCTCAGGATCATCTTCAGCGTTTCAACATCCGTGCCCGGCTTCTGGCCCGGGTCATCGACTGGGGCCTCGTCAGCCAGCACATGCAGATCGCAGCGGATGGCGCGGTGGGACACAAAATAGTCGCCGTTGGGCACGGAGTTTTCCACCACGGCCGAGGCTTGGCGGCACTTCGTCCAGAAGCTGTCGAGGTGGTAGCTGATCCGCTCGGGATCGACCTTGTCGTCGTAGTGGTGCAGCAGCCAGCGGTAGGCATCGTTCTTGGCGCTGCCGCAGGAGGCGGTTTCCGTGCCGGGGATGTTGCCCTTGCCGGTGAAGAGCGGCGAGCCGTCTTGATTGATCAGCCAGACTTTGGGATTAAGACCCTTGGCGAGGAGGCCGCTGAACAGCGAGTCCTCCGACGGGTCATAGCGCACGGGCAGCAGATCCTCCACCCCGGCCACGCTTAGACCCACATTGCTAGTGGCCGGAACCTTCTCATCCCAGACGACCAGCCCTTTGCAGACTTGCTGAAACGCCTTCAGCAACTCGTCCAGCGACGTGACTTTCACAATCGTGCGGCCGTCCAGCCAGTCGCCCGGACGGGTCATCTGCTCCCACCAGAAATCATCCGCCTCGGGCAGGTGCCGGACGAAGAGACGCGGCGCGTCCCGGTTGGCCAGCCCTTGCAAGGCGGTCACCGCCACGAGTTCATCATAGTAGGTTTTCAAGCCGGCCGGATCCTTGAGATTCGACGGCTTGCCCGTGAAATCATAATAGTAGACGGTGCTGGCGACGGTGGGGACGGCATCCGCTTGGGCGTGCGTCGCACCCGCTAGCCCAGCCCCTACGAGCAACAGAAGGATGAATTGTGCTTTCATGGTTTGGCAGATTCTTTTGCGCCTGCCGGCTGCGCGGCGTCGGCTTCGACCTCGGCGGCCCAGGTTTCGAATGTCTGCTTGAGGGCGGTCACTCTGTCGGGAAATTTTGAAGCCAAGTCCGTCTTTTCCTTCGGGTCGGCGGCAAGGTCAAAGAGCTGCACCGGGGTCGGCTTGTCGCCGGCCTCCTGGTAGAGCTTCCAGTTTCCGGAGCGCATGGCCCAGCCCCCTTTGAGCGGACCGCTCTTCCACCACCAGAACAGATCGCGCACGGGCGGCGGAGCAGGTGCCTTGTCGTCGAGGAGCTGCAGGAGGTTGACTCCGTCAAGCTTCGGCGAGGAAGGGACCGGAAGGCCAGCGGCAGCCAGGCAGGTTGGCAGGATGTCGAGCGTCGAGACCGGCGGGCTGAACGTCCGACCGCCCTTGACCGCGGCCGGCCAGGAGAGCACGAACGGGACGCGGATGCCTCCCTCCCAGTGCTGCAGCTTTTCGCCGCGCAGCGGGGTGTTGTCCGCGTGGGTCGCCAGCGTGGAGCCGCCGTTGTCGGTGAGAAAGAAGATGAGCGTGTTTTCGTAGAGCCCCTCCGCCTTGAGCGTATCGACGACTTTGCCGACCCCGGCATCGAGGTAGTCGATCATGGCCAGCAGGATTTTGCGCGCCGGGTCGCGGCTATACTGGTGGTGCCGCTCCACATCCTCGATCTGGGCCTGGAGCGGGGTGTGTACGGCATTGTAGGGCAGGTAGAGCAAAAACGGCTGCTCGCGGTGCCGCTTGATGAAAGCCACCGCCTCCTCCGTCAGCCGGTGGGTCAGGTAGCCATTTTCTCCCGTCCCCTTGAGGCAGTTCAAACCCCGGTAGAGCGGGGCGAAATCGGACGCGGTGTTGTCCAGGTCATAATAATCGCGGCCGCCGTGGTTGAAGCCGTAGAACTCGTCAAACCCCCGCTTGGTCGGATTCCCGGCCCCGGCGATGTTCACCGTCTCGTGCCATTTGCCGAAGGCGCCCGAGACGTAGCCGCCCTCTTTCAAATAGTCCGCCAGCAGCCGCACCGGCTGTGTGGCGGTTTCCGCCCAGTGGATGCCGGACCGCTGCTGGTAGCGGCCCGTGAGCAGGGCCGCGCGCGAGGGAAGGCACATCGTGGCGGCGACATAACCCTGCTGGAAAATCACGCCGTCGCGGGCGATCTTGTCGATGTTCGGCGTGATGACCCCCGGCCCGTGAAGCGGGTTGAACCCGACATCCGCGTAGCCCTGGTCGTCGGAGAGAATGATCACGATGTTCGGCTTGCGGTCCGCAGCGAAGGCCGGGCCGGCGGCCGGCACGAGAACCGCGGCAACGAGGAGCGAGTGGAAGGTCATGCGGAGTTTCATGGATTTGAGGATGCGTTTGTCTGTCATGTTCGTGTTCGATCATTCCGGTTTTGCGGTGAGTTCCGTCCGGATCAGCAGCGGGCTGCGCTTGGCGTTCACGGGTGTGGTGAGAGTAAAGACCACGCGGGCTTGGCTGGCGGGCGGCAGGGTTTTGAGCGCGGCGACCTGCTCGCCCTCTTTCAGTTCGAGGCTCTGCATGGCGGCGATGGTTTTGAAGCCGTCGTCCGAGGTCTCGATCCGGGCGCTGATGCTGCCGTCGTTGAGCGCGGAGCTGGTGTGCAAGGCGGTGATTCGAGCCGGCTGGCCCCAGTCACACGGATCTGTGGTGTAGCGGCCCATGAGAGCCCCTAGTTTAAATGGCGGCGCTACGGCGTAGTCGGCGGTCAACGAATAATCTCCGGGCGCAAGTGCCGTGCGATGGATCGAGATTTCGTCGAGCGAGCCGTCGAACGGAAAGCCGCCGCCAAACGCACCCAGCGTGAGCGGCGCAGGGCTGGCCGACGCGCCGATCCCGGCGATGCTTTGCGCCACACCGTCCGGCTTGCCGTCGAGATAGAGCGCGAGGGTTTGCGCCTTGCGGTCATAGACGGCGGCGGCGTGATGCCACTGGCCGTCGGAAGCGGCGGCGGCTCCGGCGGCTTCGACGAACTGGCCGCCGTCCTGCATGAGCCAGGCGGACAGTTTACCCGTTCTCACGCCGAGCGAAAAGACACCGCCCCGCGCCGCGATGACCTGATTCCCCTGGGAACCTGTCTGGAACCACGCCTGGAGCGTGAAACTCTCCGTAGGCTTGAAAACAAACGGCCCGATGTTTTCCACCGTCACGGAAGCGCCGTCCTGAAATCGCACGGCGGCCGGTTTTCCGTGGCGGTCGGGCGACCGCATCACCACAGAGCCGTTGCAGTGGCCGGCGGCGGCGTATTCGCTGCCGTTGGCAACCGTATCGCCCGCAGCATCGTCGAGTTTCCACAGGCCAACCAGAGGGCTTGTTGACACGCGTTTCAAGGCAACCCCCTCGCCAGCTCGCAAGCTGATTTCCGGCGTGGCTGTCCAGCCGCTGCCCGCCTCGAACGTGCGGTCGATGTAGAGCGCGGTTTCCGGCGGGCTGCCGGCCTCCACGTGCCAGGTGAGTTCCTGCGACGGAGTGAAGGCTCGGCCTAGCTTCTCGATCTTCACGTTCTTGCCATTGATCGTCACCCGCTTGCGCACGCCCAGATGCACGACCTCGGCGGAGACTTTTTGCAGGGCCGCAGGCAGGACGGGATTCACCTCCAGCTTGTCATTCGTCTGGCGAATACCGAGGATGCCCTGCACGAGTGCGCCGGGCACGGCGATGGCATCGGAGAGAAACGGCTCGTCGCCCGCGCCGTAGCCGATGCGTCCATCTTCCATCACCCAGTTGTTTCCGATGTAGCCCTTCCCGCCGGTGAGGCGGACGCCTTCGGCGAACTTCGTCAGACGCTTCCATGCGCCCTCGGCGTCGCCCGCCGCGGCGCGGGCCATGATCTCCCAGTAGGTCATGCAGAGGAACGAGCCGCCGTTCATGTAGTTGCCGAAGCCCTGGTTGGCGGGATGCGTGTTCACGCTCGCGGGCACCGGCCAGTAGGCGGAGCGCGAGGCGTAACCGGCATAGCCGTTCTCGCGCTCCAACTCGTTGATGCGCTTGTCAATCGTAGCGATGAGTTTCTTGCCCTGTTCCGGCGAGGCGATGCCGAAGGCGACCGGAGGGAACTGGCAGAGGTCGGCAGCATAAGCGATCTTCGTGCCGTCGGGCTGAATCCAATCGCAATAGCGCGGCCCGCCCGGAGCCTCCTCCCACCAGAGCACGCGGTTGACCGCCTCCTTGAGCTTGGCGGCCTCGGCCTCGGTCACAGCAGCTTCCGCAGCATTGCCAGACGCGCGCTCCATGCCGGAGAGATCGATCAGCGCGCGGTAGAGGAACGCGTTGTGATACGTCGTCACGCCCCTGGCATGCATCGCGTCATAATACCAATGCGACACGTCTGAAAGCTGCACCAGCCCGTCGGCATTGCGCTGCTTCAGATACCATGCGACCGCGCGGCGGTAGAACGGCAGATGCTGGCGGACAAAGGCGAGGTCGCCGGAGTAGAGGTAGTAGGCGCGTCCGCCGATGATCTGGATGATGTTGTCGTCGGTAAAAGCACCGGATGTATTGTAGCCGAAGCGCGTGAGCCCCGGCTCAAACTCCGTGCCGGGGATCATCTGCAGGTTGTCGCGGAAGGCGTGCGGAAGTTCCAGCGGACGCGAGGACGCAGCGTCCGTCACGGGAGCGCCGGCCAGCAGCGGCAGGCCCTTCATCCACGACGCCCCGCCGTAATA
>CAYMLQ010000395.1:0-5113 GCA_964390795.1 uncultured Lentisphaeraceae bacterium | reverse complement strand
ATCCCGTGGTCGAGACCAACTCGCCGGCGTGGAAATCGCGCGGTTATGCCATCGGCGCCTTCCGCATATTCGGCCTCGGCGCCCCCGACGATACATCAGCGCACACGTATAACGCTGAGCTGGTCAAGCAGCTGACCCCCGCCATGCAAGCGAAGATCGCCGGCTGCGGAGAGCCGCTGGGCCACCAGGTGTACATCGATCGCAGCGGGACCGGCGTGACGGTTGGATTCCTCGGCGAATTGCAGTCCAAGAACGCCCTTGTCGAACCGACGTGGAACGCGGTTCCGGCCGCCACCAACAGCCCGTACACCGTGACCGCGCCGGGCGGCAAGAAGTTCTACCGCGCGGTCGAGTAATCGCGAGTAGGGGCGAGCGCCTGAGTCCACCGGGCTATCCGCACACGAAATGCCGTTGAAACCAGCCAAAAAAAGGAACCACACGCATATGAAAACACAGCTGTTCAAAAGCACAGGCGCGCTGCTCGGCCTGCTAATCCTCGGCGTTTCCAGCGCAGCGGCCCAGCTCATTCAGCCCTCGGGCGTGCCGGTCGGCTCTGACAAGCAAGGCCACGCCATCTACCGCGTCCCTGCGAACGGGATAGAAATCGGCTACAAATTGATGGGCGCGGGCGAGCCGCTCATCATGCTCACGGGGCTGGGCGGAACGATGGAGAGCTGGCCCCAAGAGGTGCTCGAGGCGTTCGCAAAAAAACATCAGCTGATCTTGATGGACAACCGGGGCATGGGACATACCACCGCCAATGACGCCGCGTTTACCTACAAGCTGTTTGCGGATGACGTCGTCGGGCTGCTGGCCAGCCTGGGCGTCAAAAAGGCGGATGTGCTCGGGTTTTCCATGGGGAGCACGATCACGCAGGAGTTGCTGCTGGACTATCCGCAGCGCTTCAACAAGGCGATCATTTACGCGACCTCGACCGACGGGAGCCGCGTCGCTGACGTCCTGAGAGGTAAAATACCTGGCCATCCGACGGTTGTGCGACAGCTTGAAGCGACAACCCACTGGAAGACGCCCCTGGACAAGCTGCCCTTCATCACCAACTCGGTGCTGCTCGTGGTGGGAACCGCGGATACCGTGGTGGGCATGGAAAGCTCAAAGGTGCTGGCTTGCGCGATCCCGGGCGCGTGGCTGGTCCAATTCAAAAACGCATCGCACCATCTCATGTTTGAGGCGCCTGGGGAATTCGCCAAGATTGTTTTGACTTTTTTGGAAACAAACGCGACGCTTGATGCGAAATAAAGGGCGCGCGGACTGCCGAAGCGGCGGGCCTGCTTCGTTTTCACCCAGCCAGTAAAAACAGCGACAGGATCTGATGAAACGTACTCTCCCCCTGCATAAAGAACAGACGCGCAGCAACGCGTGCCGTGACCTGAGGGCCTTCTGTATCGCCGCCTGCATCGGGTGCTGCGCGGCACTGGGCGCCGCCGGACAGCCCGCCCCGGCGGCGGGCCTCAACACGACGGCGGGGCTCGTGGCGCAGCTGCAGGCCCGCCTGGCCGACGCGCAGGCTGAACTGGCCCTGGCGCAGTCCGCCCAGTCTGACGCCGCGCATCTGCCTCCCGGCGCCACGGTGGCCGAGGCGCAGGAGTGCGAGCTGATGACGGAGATGCTGGCCCGCGTCTATCAGGAGCACATCGATCATGCCACCCGGCTGGACGAGGTCCGGCAGCGGCAGGCGGACCTCGACCAGAAGGTCAACGCCTGGAGCGGATTCGCGGAGCCGCCGCCGTACTCGATCCTGCTCGTGGACGAGCTGCGGGATTCCGAGCAGGCGTTCGCGGCGAAGGTCTCGTCGTCCGAGTCAACGCAGAACGTGCTAGCGGCGCTCGCCCTGGACGCGGAGGCGACGCTGAAGGAATCGGACGCGCGCTTGCGGCTGCTTGCGGAGCAGCTGGAGTCGGCCAAGGACGCGACCCGCGTCACGCGCCTGACGTGGCAGCGCACCATGGAGCAGCTCCGCAACCGCAAGCTCGTGGCCAGCGTGGCCATGGACGACACCCGGCGGCAGCGGCTGGCGGTCGAGCGGACGCAGGACCGGCAGCAGCTCGCCTTTGCCCGGCGGCAGCTGGCCGTGGCCAGCCAGCGCCTGCGGTTTTCACGGGCGGATCTCGACCATGTGCTGGCGGGTCTGGACGCCGAGCGGCGCGCGCTTGACAAGGAGCTTGCCGGTGCGGAGAAGGAGTTCGGAGTCCTGCAGCGGGGGCGCTCCGCGGCCCGCGAAGAGCTGCGGCAGGCGCTGCAGGCAGCGGCGGACGGACGCGCCGGGCAAACCGATTGGAAGGCCGAGGTTCCCCGGCTGCAGGCGCTGGTCGAGCTGCGGGGCGCGCAGGCGGATACCGGCGCGCAGAGGCAGGCGGTGTTGCGCCGGCTCGCGGAGGGGGTCATCAGCGAACGCGGCCTGTGGCAGGTGCGTTTCGCCACGTTCCAGACGAAGCGGCTGGACGAGCTGCGGGAGGGCTATCGGCGGCTGGGCAAGCTGGACCGGCTGCTGTGCAGCGTGAAGCCTTATTTCCAGCAGCAGGTCGAACTGGCGGCCAGCCGGATTGCGGAGCAAAGCAACCGGTTGCAGAACCCGTCCGGGGCGCAGGCGGTCCCGGCCGCCGCGCAGGAGCTGCTCGGCTGTTACCGGCAGCAGGAGGAGCTGGCGGACCGCGCGTTGCGCAGCCTGGAGCGGCTGGGCCGGCTCGCGCTGCGCTGGAAGGAGGCGCTTGACGAGGGCCGGAGGCAGCTGCCCCTGAGCGACCGGGTGCGTGAATTGTTCAGCGGCTTCTCATCGTTCACCAAGAACTTTTGGGATTTTGAGCTGTTCGTCGCCGTGGACACCATCACGGTGGACGGCCAGACGGTCACGGGCAGGCGCAGCGTCACGATCGGCAAAGTCGTCATGGCCCTCCTCATCCTTGCGGTGGGGTACTGGCTCGCCATCCTGCTTTCGCGGTTCTTGGAGCGCGTGGCCGTGAAGCGGCTCAAGCTCGATCCCAACCGGGCCAGCCTGCTTCGACGGGGCGTGCGTTTCGTGCTGCTCGTCGGGCTCGTGGTTTTCAGCCTCGTGTCGGTGAAGATCCCGCTCACGATCTTCGCGTTCCTCGGCGGAGCGCTGGCCATCGGCTTGGGCTTCGGCACGCAGACCCTGCTCAAGAACTTCGTCAGCGGCGTCATCATCCTCTTTGACCGGCCGTTCCGTATCGGCGACGTGCTTGACATCGGCGGCAGCCGCGGCGTGGTGAACAGCATCGGGATCCATTCCAGCGTGATCCGGTTGTCGGACGGCATGGAGACGCTGATCCCCAACAGCGCGCTGCTGGAGAACAACCTCACCAATTTGACCTACTCGGACCGCAAGGTGCGGTTTGCCGTGTCCGTGGGCGTGGCTTACGGCGCGGACACCCGCCGCGTGGCGCAGCTGCTGGCCGAGGAGGCCGGCCGCCACGGACTCGTGCAGAAGGAGCCGGCCCCGCAGGTGCTTTTTAAGGACTTCGGCGACAATGCGATGATCTTCGAACTGCGCTACTGGGTCGACGTGATCAAGCATGACTCCGGGCAGATCGGCAGTGACCTGCGCCACATGATCGCCGGCGTGTTTGTGCAAAACGACATCGTTCTCGCCTTTCCGCAGCGCGACCTCCATCTCGACACGGTGCGCCCGCTGCAGGTGCGGATTGAGACCGAAGCTGGCAGTCCAAGTCACAACGAAACACGCGAAAAGCGCGAAACGATGTGAAGTCTAAGACTTCATAAAAGCCGGAAATACGAAGGTATAGGTTGCGTTATTCCGGCATTTATGACATGCTTTCTCCCGTTTGAAGGAGGACATGTAGGATGTATTACGAACGAGCGTTGGTGTGTCCCGAAGAGTCATTCTTCTTGCTGGGCCCGAGGGGGACGGGTAAGAGCACGTGGTTACGTCATCAGCTTCCGGACGCCAAGTTCATCGATCTCTTGGACGAGCGGCAACGTTATCGCCTGATGTCTCAACCGGGTGCTTTCGCGCTTGAGTTGCAGGCGGTTTCTCCCGGTTCGTGGGTCATCGTAGATGAGATCCAGAAGATGCCTGACCTTTTGAACGAGGTTCACAGGTTCATCGAGACCCGCAGCCTGAAATTCGCTCTTTGCGGCTCCAGCGCCCGAAAACTTAGGCAGGCGGGCGTTAATCTACTCGCAGGCCGAGCACTGAGTCGCACGTTGTACCCCTTTCAGCCGGATGAGATTCCCGGGGCCTTCGATGTTGAAGATGCGCTCCGTTACGGTACGCTGCCCGTGGCGTGGGGGAGCCGTGCGCGCGAGGAAAAGTTGGAAGCCTACATCATGACCTACCTCAAGGAGGAGGTGCAGGCAGAGGCGCTTGTGCGAAACCTGCCAGGGTTTGCACGTTTCATCGCGGTGGCGGCCATCCTCCACGGTCAATCCATCAATGCCACCAACATTGCTCGTGATTGCGGAGTTTCCCGGCCCACAGTGGAGGCTTATCTGGACATTCTTGAGCAAACGTTGCTCTGTGTGCGACTGCCGGCCTATGAGGGCAAGCTGCGCGTCAAGGAGCGCAAGCATCCCAAGCTGTTCTGGGTCGACCCCGGGCTGGTGCGTGCCGCAAAGCAGCAGCTCCAGCCCGCTCTGGCGGCCGAAGAACGAGGGCACCTTTTCGAGGGGCTGGTATGCACCACGCTTCTCGCGTATCGCGACTACCGCCGGGCCTTCACGGATCTTCGCTATTGGGCGCCGAACTCATCAGCAGCCACCGAGGTGGATTTTCTGGCGATCCGGAATGACCGGTTGGTCGCGATAGAGGTCAAGTCGGGCTCGGTTTTTAACGAGACGTGGTGCAGGGGGCTCCGCGCCTTCGGTGCGCCGACGGGTGTGGTCCGCAGGCTCGTCGTGTGCCCGGATACGCCCGACCTGAAACTCGCGGATGGCATCGAAGTATTATCCTATCGACGCCTCGCTTCTCTTCTCCACGCCGGCACCCTGTTCGACGCTTGAGAGCGCGTGGAGAGATGAGCGATATGCAATAGAACGGTGCGCGCGCGTCAGGCTATCCCGCGAACGGCACCGGCTCGCACAGCGCCTTGAGGTTCTCGGCGGGCGTGCTTGGCGGAAT
>CAYMLQ010000394.1:0-5152 GCA_964390795.1 uncultured Lentisphaeraceae bacterium | reverse complement strand
GGGGAGGTGCCCAGCGGCCGGAACTCCCAGTAGCCCGTGTCCGCGAACGTCAGGCGGAAGACGCCGGCGACGCTCAGCGTGCCTTCGCAGAATAATTCCGGGCAGGTGTAGGTGCCGTTGGGCTGGAGGGTATAGCGGTCCGCGCGGCCTGTGCCGTTATGGATCAAAATATCGCCTCCGAGCGGCTGCAGGTGCAGGTCGTATGAGAACGTCCAGCCGTTGGCTGACGCGCCCGTACGCCCAATACGCGAGTTGTACGTGCGCGCCCAGACGAAATCCAGGGCGCGCCCAGGGATCGCTAGGTCCACGACCCGCTGCCGCACCTCGCCCGAGAAGAGGCTGACGCCGTCCAGACCCACGCTGCCGATGTTGCCGCTGCTGCGTCCGCTGGGTAGGGTTACCTCGATGCCGTCCTGACCTGAGCTTCCGAGGTTGCTGACGGGAAGTCTGCGGGACAGGCTCACTTCGATGCCGTCCTGACCTGAGCTTCCGAGGTTGCTGACGGGACGTCTGCGGGACAGGCTCACGCTGACGCCGTCCAGACCCACGCTGCCGATGTTGCCACCGCGCGCCGCGATGACATCGACGGATCTCTTGATCCCCGGCACGCTGATGCCCTTACCGTTGTCCGGGACGGTGATGCCTGCGTCCGCGCTGTCGTCGAAGAGTTTGAGCCCTTTTTCGTTAATGCCCTTGCCGCTTTCGGAGGGGGGTGATAGGGCCGCTACGCCGCCGTCGAAGAGCTTGAGCCCCTTTTCGTTGATGCCCCTCCTGCCTCCAGAGAGAGTGGAGGAGGCGAGGTCGCTACGGGCCATGTAGTAGTCATAGCCCCTCTTGGAGAGCCACGCGGCCGAGGGACTGGCGGGCGGCGCCTCCGGCGGGCCGTACAGCAGACGGTCCGGGTCCACGAGCGGATCCACCACGGTCACCGCCTCGTGCAACATCGCGATCACGGCACCGGTTAGGGCGCTGAGGATTTCCACGTCGTGCCGGCCGGGCGGCAGGTCGGGCGGAAGCCCGATGCGCAGCAGCGACGGCGTGACAAACTCGGCACTGCTGGCGAGAAGGCCGCCCACGCGCACCTGGTCGCCTTCATAGAAGAACGCGCCCGTGATATACAGGTAGGAGCCGCCCGTCCCGTGCGCATACCGGGCCGGTTCGCCCGCAGCAACCGTCGGTTGCGGGAAGAGCACGCGGAAGAAGCGCGAAGGCGAGTCGTCCGGTGTGACGGGGTAGACGGTGACCCCGCCCGCGTTCACGAGCGTGTCCAAGAGACCCCATTCTCCCTGCACCAGATTGGTTCGCGCCTGAACCACGTAGGGGGCGTTTGTGATGGTTAGCCAGCACAGGCTTACGCCTGCGCCCTGCCTTTCGATAGACAGGCTGCGTCCCTCGGGGAGCGCGGCTCGAGCGGGCGTCAGGATTGACGTCAAAGGTGAAAGCACGAGCGCGATCACCAGATAACCTGTTCGGATACTTGCGAGTAGCTGTGTGTTCATGGTGCGCCTCCTCTGTTTATTTCAGATGCATCGTCTCGAGGGGGTTGCCTGTTTGGTTGGTCGGGTGCCATCCGTCGGTGACGCGTAAACCCTCAGGGCGCATGAATCCTTAAAACGTCGATATTGTAGTGTGGCGGTAGATTAAATAGCAAGCTCAAAATTAGACACGGCTAACTTAAATTTTCGCCTTGGAAAGCGCAGTCGGGAAATCCGGTGGCCAGCTGCGGCTCGGCGTGCTATGATGCATACGGTTTTATTCTGTGTTCCTGAACGTGACGCCGAATGGCGTGAACGAGGAGTCTGACGGATGAGTGACAAAACGAATGTGTCGGACGGGCAGCGGGCCGCCAGCGATCCTCTGGCCGGGCAGGCGGCGGACGCGCGGTACAAGGGGTTCAACGAGACGGCTGATCCGTGGAAGGTGATCGGCACGCTCGCGTATGGCGAAGACCGCACGATGGTGTCGACGGTCGAGCGGACGGTGCTGGACGCCGACCCGTCGCAGTACCCGGGCTTCGAGGAGAAGCTGCTGAAGATCGCAACCGACCCGGCCTGTACTGAGGCGGGCTACGGCTTCGTTTGCCGGCTGCTGGGGCTGATCGCCTCGCCGAAAAGCGTGGCGGCGCTGAAAGGCAAGCTGGCGGACGCGAGCGAGCCGGTAGCCTTTCTGACGCGTCTGGTGATCGAGCAGGTGCCGGGGGCCGAGGCGGACGCCGCGCTGCGCGAGGCGGCGGGCACGGCCAAGGGCCGCACGGCGGAAGGGCTCGCGGGCGCGGTTGCGGCGCGGGCAGGCGACGCGAAATAATTACCCGTGGTTCCGGGAGCAAGCGAAAGGGATACCTTTCTTGAACGATTAGGATTACGATTACGATTTCGAAAGCTGCTGAACCCTCTTAATCCGAATCGTGCTCTTAATCGTAATCCGTTTGAAGTTGCCGACGAGAAGTGAAGCAAGGAGTTTCGATATGACAGTGACACGGCGCGGATTCATGAGGACGGCGGGAGCGGCGGCTGGGGCCATGGCGGCGTTCCCCTCGATCATTCCCTCGACGGTGCTGGGGCAGGGCGCCCCCTCCAAGGTGTTGACGGTGGCGGTCGTGGGCGTGGGCGGCATGGGGCTTTCGCACCTCACGCAGTTGCTGGACCGCGACACGGTGCGCGTGGTGGCGGTGGCGGACGTGGACGCGTTCCACCAGCGGCGCGCGGCGGGCCTCATCAACAAGAAATACGGGACGCAGGGCTGCCGGATGACCGGCGACTTCCGCGAGGTGACGCGGGCCAAGGACATCGACCTCGTCACGGTGGCGACGCCGGACCACTGGCACGCGATTCCGGCGATCGACGCGATCTGCAACGGCAAGGACGTGTTCGTCGAGAAGCCGCTGACGCTGACGGTGCGCGAGGGCCAGGTGCTGGTCGCGGAGCTGCGCAAGCACGGTCGCATCGGCCAGACCGGCACAATGCAGCGCTCGTCCGAGGGGTTCCACCGCGCGGCGGAGCTGATCCGCAACGGGCGGCTGGGAACCATCAAGCACATCGATGTGCTGATTCCGGCAAACAACCGGTACGTGGGGGCGACATGGAAGCCCGAGGCGGTGCCGGAGGGGCTGGACTACGACTTCTGGCTGGGGCCGGCGCCGTACGCGCCGTACACCTCGCAGCGCACGCACTACCAGTTCCGCTACATTCTGGATTCAGCGGGCGGGCAGACCACCAACTGGGGCGCGCACTATCTGGACATCGCGCAGTGGGCGCTGGGCATGGACGAGAGCGGGCCGGTGGAGGTGGACGGCCACGGCGTGTTCCCGAGCAGCGGGCTCTTCACGGCGCCGACGC
Organism: uncultured Lentisphaeraceae bacterium; assembly: GCA_964390795.1. GTDB lineage: Bacteria > Verrucomicrobiota > Kiritimatiellia > RFP12 > UBA1067 > CAYMLQ01. The sequence goes on along the minus strand of CAYMLQ010000394.1, from coordinate 1,817 downwards.
GCGTGGACGTGCGCTACGCCTATGCGAACGGGGTGACGATGCGGATGCGCACGCGCACCGACGGCGTGTATGACGGCAACATCATCTTTTATGGCGACAAGGGGCGTCTTGACGTGTCGCGCAGCAAGCTGAAGTCCGATCCCGAAAGCATCCTTAAGGAAAAGATTGGCGACAGCGAGGTGCGGCTGTACAAGAGTCGCGACCATTTCGGAAACTGGATCGACTGCGTCAAGACGCGCGCGCTGCCGGTTTCGGATCTCGCGATCGGCCACAAGACCACGAACCTCTGCAACATCGGCAACATCGTGATGCAGGTGCAGCGCAAGCTGGCGTGGGATCCGGTGAAAGAGTGCTTTGCGAACGACGACATGGCCAACCGCCTGCTGTCGCGCCCGATGCGCGGGCCGTGGTCGCTGGCGTAGGATCAAAAAAAAATTCAAAACGCACTTGCGCGGCGGACGCGCACTGTGGTAATTTAACACTCCATTTATTTCCAATTGGGAAGGAAACGTATCCGATGCCGACGATCAACCAGTTAGTGCGCAAGGGCCGTACGCCGCTGCGCAAGAAGAGCAAGTCGCCTGCGCTGAAGGCCTGCCCGCAGCGTCGCGGGGTCTGTCTCGTCGTGAAGACGCAGACGCCCAAGAAGCCGAACTCCGCCTTGCGTAAGGTGGCCCGTGTCCGTCTGACGACGGGTTACGAAGTGACGGCGTACATTCCGGGTGAAGGGCACAACCTACAGGAGCACAGCGTGGTGCTGGTTCGCGGCGGCCGTGTCAAGGATCTTCCCGGCGTCCGCTACCACATTGTCCGCGGCTGTCTCGACAGCTTGGGCGTGGCCGGGCGCAACCGCAGCCGTTCGAAGTACGGCGTGAAGCGTCCCAAGAAGGTTGAGAAATAAGTCGCTGGCACTGGAGGCGACTCCGGTTCCGCATTAGGTTTTGTATTCTAAGCAGAGGCTAACATGGCAAGACGGCGTAGAGCAGTGAAGCGGGTGGCGACAGCGGATCCGAAGTTCAACAGCGAACTCGTGGCCCGCGTGGTGCGTGCGCTCATGAAGAGCGGCAAGAAGACGACGGCGGAGCGCATCGTGTACGGCGCGATCGAGGAGCTGAAAGAGAAGACCGGCAAGGATCCGATCGAAGTCATGGACATCGCGATCGCGAACATGAAGCCGAAAGTGGAAGTCAAGTCCCGCCGCGTGGGTGGCACGACCTATCCGGTGCCTGTCGAGATCCGTCCGGCCCGTCAGCTCTCGCTGGCGCTGCGTTGGATGTCGATGTACGCCAGCGCGCGCCGGGGCACCCCGATGCCGAAAGCGGTGGCTCTGGAGCTGATCGAAGCCTACAACAACCAGGGCAACGTGATCAAGAAGCGCGACGACACGCACAAGATGGCGCAGGCGAACAAGGCCTTTGCGCATTACGCGTGGTGATGTAGAGGCGGATCTCTGTGTCCGCCCGCACAGTTTTCGAGAGGCCGCGGAATCCCCTTCCGCGGCGGTATCAGGATAAGCCGGCAGGTTGCCGGGAACATCCGCTGTTCTTTGACAAGTCAGGGTGAATGGTGAGCGTCTTGGAAAGCAAGGCAGACAAACGGAACGCAGCGATAGCCGGCCAGCAGCCGGTGAGCGGTGACGTGTCTCTTTGCAACGTCCGGAACATCGGTATCGTGGCCCACATCGACGCGGGCAAGACCACGACGACCGAGCGGATCCTTTTCTACGCAGGGCGCACGCACCGTCTCGGAAACGTGGACGACGGCAACACTGTCACCGACTGGATGATACAGGAGCGCGAGCGCGGGATCACGATCAC
>CAYMLQ010000393.1:0-5206 GCA_964390795.1 uncultured Lentisphaeraceae bacterium | reverse complement strand
GGCATGGCCACGTCGCAACCGGGAATCTGCTGCCGCTGCAAGGCCTGGAAATAATTTCCATATTCGATCACCTGGCTGTCCATGCGTTCTTCCAGGAACAGGTGTCCCCCGGAACGAACGCCGTGAGCGTCCGCCCACTGCGCGATTCGGCCGGTGTAATTCTCAGCAAAGAGATTCCCGACCGTCTGGTAGAAATGGCGGCGCACCAGCCGGGCCTCATCGCTGTTCCCGGCAAAGAGCGCGGGCAGGAAAGGCATCAGGTCGTAGCCGTGATCCTTTTGAAAACGTTGCGGCATGTCCGTGACCCAGGGAAGAAAGACTTCGCCGCCCGGTCGTTCGCCGCCGGCGTGCCAGATCGTGCCCAGATGCGGTTCGTTGCAATAGAAGAGATCAATCTGATTCGTCAACGGACCCAACCGGCGCGCATACTCGGCGTGCGTCAAGTCCACAAACTTCTCCATGGCTGCGGCATCCAAAAGGTTGGGATAATGGCCGGTGTTTCCAAACCCGGAAACCGTGCCCATGGCGGGCGAGCCGGCATCGTTGTTGACCTTGAGCGCAAAAGCCTGCAAGACCCACGGCCCGGCCAAGCCGGTCGCTTCAACCGGGCCTCCCGTCAGTTGAACCGGGACGCCCGCCGCATAAACCGGCTGTCCGTCCTTCTCCGGATAGATCGTGGCTGAGACAAACCTTTCGGCGGCTGACGGCAGCTCCATGCGAACCTTCCCCGGGCCTTGCCCCCGCTGAAGCACTGGGGTCAAAACCCGCAATTCGAAAGCGGGATTCGCCGCGACCACCAACCCGCCAGCCTGGCCGCTCGGATAACCGTTGTCATCGGCCACCCAGACCTGCATGCCCGCCTCCTTGGCGAGGCGGATGTTGGTCTTCATGTTGGCCCACGCCTCCTCGTTGCGCAGGTAATTGTGCTTGCTCAGGAACAACATGACGCCGCCGATGCCAGACTCGCGCATCTTGGCGATGGGCAGCACCGCGCCTTCGTGAACGCTGTATTGGATCACGCGACAGTCGTTTGGAGGATTACGAAAAGCCGCGTCAAGCTCGCCCATCACGCCGTTTTTCGGCTTGGTTGATGCGGATTGCCGCTGGTTCGCCGCATAAGCTCCAGCCGCATGCGTCGTCACCGTGACATTCTGCAAGCCGGCCGAGGAGTTCGGAGCCTCGAACCGGACGTAGACCCTTGTCCCAGCCGGGACATTCGTGGCGACCAGCGTTTGACCGCGCTGCGCCTCAGAGGTGGCGGTCGCCAGCTTGGTGCCGCTGGCATCCTCTATCGCGGCTGTCAGCCCTGCAAACGCCATCGACCGATCCGAAACATCGAACTTCAAAACCACATCCGCAGCCTTTGTCAGCGTGCCCATCTCCTGCAAGAGAGTGCCCAATTGCGACACGTTGCAGACCGGAGGATTCGATCCCGCCGACTTCTTCAAGGCATAGCTGTGGTCTTTGTCGGCCGCCTGCCAACCCGTTGGCACCCCGTCATACCAGCCATCCCCGCGTGACGACGACAGACCGGAGAGGTCGGTGAAATCGCCGTTGACGACGCGCAGGGGTCCGCGCGGCACTGACGGCTGACTGGCAGCGGGTACAGCGCCGGGAGCACGTTCCTCCACAATGACATTGTCCAGGCCCGGCAGGGTGTTCCCGGTCATCCAGAACTCCACGATGACCTTCGTGCCCGCCGGGACGTTCCTCGCGGTCAACTTCTGCCCCAGCCCACCCTTAAACTCGCCCCGCGCCAAAGGTGTCCGGCTGCCGTCCAAAAGGACAGCGTGCAGACTGACATGAGGCGACCACGTGTCCGCAGCCTTCGGCGCTGCTCCATCCTTGAAATCATAAGAAGCGTGATGCTTGACGGATCCAAAACCGCCATAGGTGGTTCCCGGTGGCGTAAACGTATCCATGACATCAAACTGGAGCACGACGTCGGCCGCATGGGTGAGCGTGCCCGCCTCCTGCAACAGGAAACCCATTTGCGAAAGGTTGCAGAGCGGCGAATTTTGTTCATCGTTAAGCAACACACTGTAGCGGGTGTCTTTCGAACTGGAATCCCACCCGGCCGGCACGCCGCTATACCAGCCGCCGCCCATGGAGGCGATGCCTGCGAGGTCGCTGAAATCTCCGTTGCTGACGCGAAGCGTTCCGGCCTTCGCCGCAACCCGCCCAGCCGTCGGAAGCGATGTCGCTTCCGACGGCTTTCGAAACAGACAGCCCGCCGCTCCCAAAATCAGCAAACCTAAAACCAGCCCCATTCCCCCTTTTGTCATCTGACCCATCGTTTCTCCCCTATAACTTCAACGTTGAACGTTGAGCGTTGAGCGTTTGCCTGAACTCTCAACTCTCAACGTTCAACTCTCAATTCAAGAAAGTTACCCCTCTGTCCTGATCCAACTGCGCTTATTAGGTGCCTTAAAAACCGATACGCGCAATAAATAACAAGTTGTTTGCGAGAATTCAGGAGTCAGAATTCAGGAGTCAGAATGGAGAATAGCGACACTATCGACTTTTTCGACGCATTCTATTCTGGATTCTGAATTCTGGATTCTGACTACTTGGGTTGCGGGCTCCGCCCGCGTTAGTAAATCATGACCAGCAGCCCCGGCTGAAGGATGCGCACCTTCACATTGTCCAGGCCGCAGGGGCTGTCGGCCACGGCTGATATGAACTGGATCGTCAGCGCGGTTCCCGGGGGAACACTTGGCGCCAGGAGATGGTATCCGGTCCCGAAAGGAACGTTGGTCGTTGCGAGCACCTGCGGGTACGCCGGGTTGGAGGTGTCCAACACGGTGGCGTTCATCCACGGGTTCGCCCGGCTATACTCGTTCGGCGCGTCAAAGGTCAGCTCCACATCCGACTTCCTCAGCAGCGTGCCCACCGGCTGCTGGAGCTCAGACATCGTCGACGGGTTACAGACGGCTGACGAAGGGCCGCCTCCGGCGGACACATTGTACAAACTGCCTGCCGGATACCGGGTGCTCTGCCAACCGGCGGGCATGCCTTGATACCAGCCACCACCCATATTGCCCAGTCCCGACAGGTCGCTGAAGTCTCCGTTCACGAGTGTCCCGCTGACCTGCGCCACGCCGCTGGTCACGCTCAGGCCGTTTGCCGCCGTCACCGCGACCTTGTAGTCGCCCGCGTCCATGACGGTCAGCGTGGCGCCGGTCGCCCCGGAGAGCGCGGCGCCGCTGCCGTCCAGCCACTGGTACGCGAGCGGCGGCACGCCGACGGCCAGCACCGACAACGACGCGCGGGTGCCCGCGGGTTTGGCGGTCTTGGCCGGGAGCCGCGTGATGACCGGTGCCCCGTCCGGAGCCAGCACGTAGGCCTTGACATTGTCCAAGCCGGCGGGTGACCCGTTGGCGCTAACGAATTTGACGGCGAGCGCCGCGCCCGCAGGGACATTCGTCGCCGACAGCGTCGCCGCGAGCAGCGTCCCGCGCCCCGTCGTCGTGTAGCTGCTGCTGGCCACGACCGAACTGCCGTTCAGAAGATAAGCGGTCATCTGCCCAATCGAGCTCCATGGCTGCGAGACGTCGAACGTGACGAACACATCCGAGGCGCTGGTGAGCGAGCCCAGCGTCTGGACGAACGTCTTGCCGTCCAAGTTGGCGGTCGGAGGCGTCGCCCCGTCGCTCACTTGCACGACAAACGTGTAATACGGCGTGTCCCAGCCATATGGCGTGCCGCTATACCAGCCGGAGCCGCCCAACGTGAGCCCTGTCGCATCAAAGAAATCTCCGTTGATCAGGCCCGCCACGACCTGCGCCACGGAGCTGGTCACGCTCACGCTGTTGCCGCCCGTCACCACCACGTCATAGTTGCCCGCCTGGCTCGCCGTGAGGGTCGCGTTCGTCTGGTCGGTGACAACTACACCGCCGCTGCGCCACTGGTAGCTCAGCGGCTCAACCCCGACGGCCCCGACCGATAACGGCCGAACGGTCCCTGAAATCATGGCGTTCAAAGCCTTAGGTTGACTGGTGATCAAGGGCGGCATATCGCCTGCGTAAGTTACTGATACCGAAACATTGTCCAAAGCCGGAGATCCCGCACTGTTGACAAACCGGACGGAAAGGGCCGTGCCCGCCACCACGTTCGACAGCGTCATGCTTTTCGTTCCGGCTGTCGAAACCGACTGCGAAACAGCGTCCACCGCATTTGTCTGAAGGTACGCCGTGAAAGAGGCTGCTCCGAAGGCAGTCTCAAACAGGTAGGAGACCGTCACGTCCACAGGGTAGGCGAGCTGCCCCAGCTTCTGTGAGAGATCATTCAGCCCGTTCAAATTGGCGACCGGCGGAGTCGTCCCCGAACTGGTATTCACGGAGTAGTTGGCCGAAGCGGAGGGAAAGGCCCAGCCCACCGGCACGCCTGCCCGCCAGCCACCGCCGTGATCACCCAAGCCCTCCAGATTGCTGAAGTCGCCGTTGGCTACGGTCAGCGCGGCTTCAACGGAGGTGACAGACACATTATCCAACTGAGGAGACCCCCCGCCTCCCCTGAGAAACTTGACGATGACAGGCGAGCGGGCCGGCACATAACCGCTCAGCGACAGCCCAATGCTGCTAGAGTAATTCGCCCGGGCAAAAACCGTGGTTCCATCCGTCAGCAGCACGGTCACGTTCGGCGGGGTGTTGAATGTGCCCAGATCGAAACTGACCGTCACCGCCGAATTGTAGTCGTTCGAGCCGATATTCTGGCTCAAGTCTCCAATGTCCAGATTGGCCACATACGATCCCGACACGGCGGCCACCGTGTATCCGCCAGGATTCGCATTCGACGTGTTCCAACCGTAAGGCGCCGCGCCACCATACCAACCGCTTTCGGTGGCCGACAAACCAGCCAGATTCTCGAAGTTCCCGTTCACCACGCTGAGCGTCGCGCCGGCCGTTGCCACGAGCCCCAGAACGGCGCTCGTCATCATCAGAAACGTCTGCCTTGTCCTCATTGTCACACCTCTTTTGTTTTTTGGGCGATGCCGCATCAAAACTCCGTATCCACGAGTTGGACATAAAGTACCAGCAAACAACTCGGAGGCGTTAGGCTAGGATTGACTTTTGATTAGGCTAATATTGGACTTGTGCCGCGTGCTCCGCCGTCAGCAATCAGCGGAGCGCCTCGTTCAGGCTTTTGATTGGCGCGATCACCGCCAGCGCCACCGCGGTCATCAAAGGCCCGGCAAGAAACATCG
>CAYMLQ010000392.1:0-5233 GCA_964390795.1 uncultured Lentisphaeraceae bacterium | reverse complement strand
GTACTCAATAAACTCGCAGCCTAGAAACGTTCGTTTGATCTTGCAAGTCACCCTTGATTACGACATCCGTCCCTCAGGGGATCGGAGAAAGCACAAACCCGTAGCTATACTCGCGATCCGGCAGCAACTGATGCTCCGGCCAGGGCCGGGCGCCCCAACTGTCCTCGCCCGCCAACCCCATCTGGCCATAGTCGAGGTTCACCGCCCAGTTGCCGCACGGGTTCAATTCCCACGGATGCTTGCGCACGGTAAGTTCCTCAATCGTATACGGAAGAATGCTGAAATTGATTTTGGGGTCGCCGGTGACCTTGATCCCCTTGCCGGACTTGTCCGTGAAGGTCGCCCATAAAGTGTCCGTGCGGTTGCCGGTCTCCTGCGGCTCGACATAGGGGAAGAAAAAGTCGGAGGCGGCGAGGGAATACTTGCCGATGAAGGCGGAGGCCTTGCGGTCCGAGTAGCTCTCCTGCGGCCCTCGGCCCAGCCACGTCACGCGGTCATACGCGGACGGAAGCTGAAGCGTCATACCGAAGCGCGGAAGCGACACCAGGCCTTTGCCTTTGGGCTCGACCTTGAACGTCACGCGGATCTGGCCGGCGTTGCTGAACGAATACTGCAGCGTGCCTGTCGTGTCCGCCGCTTCGGGATAGGACTGGTCGACCTGCACCAGCCAGGTGTTGTCCACCCCGCGCCTGACGGCCACGCCGCGCACCACGCCGCGCTCCGCCGCACGCCGCCACGCCGCATGGCGTTCCGGCATCCCGTTGCCGCGGTCGTTGTCGGTCGGCGCGCGCCAGAAGCTCGGCGCGAGCGGCGCGAGTAGCTGCTCCTCCCCCTTCACCTTCCAGGAGACGATCAGTCCGTTCGCCCTGCTGATGAGTACGGTGAAGTCTGATCCGGTGGCCGTGACGTCGGCCTCGGTCTCGGCGAGCCGGACCTCCTGATGCCCCACCCGACTCTGCATGCGCACGGCCTGCGGTTCGGCGGGCACCACCACCTGCGACCGGCCCGCCACGTGGCCCGCAGCGGCCCAGGCGTTCTTACGGGTCGTCACGAAGGAGAAATTCCAGGTGCTGGCCAGCGCGGCATAGGCGGGCCGGCGCACCATCGAGAGCGTCAACGCGATCTCCTTCCGCGTCCGCGGGGGCACGTCGAGCCGCCCCAGCGAGCCCTTGGCGATCACCTCGCCGTTCTCCTCGTACGTCCACAGACACTCGTAGTCGCTCAGGCTCGTAAAGAACGCCTCGTTCTTGACGGTGAAGAGCCCGCGCATGACGTCCACCGCCTCGACGGACATCGCCTGATAGCAGTGGCGGACTTCGGCCAGTTGCGGCGTGGGCCGGCGGTCGGTCTGCACCAGTCCGTTGTTGTTGAAGTTGTCGTCGTTCGGATAATCCCCGTAGTCGCCGCCGTACGCCCAGAAATCCGCAGGCCCGCCATGCCGCACGCGCTCGGTCGGAAGCGGCTTGCGCAGCGCCTGATCGACAAAGTCCCAGATGAAGCCCCCTTGCAGATTGGGGTAGGCGTTGATCACGCGCCAGTAGTCGGCCAGGTTGCCGCTGGAATTGCCCATGGCGTGCGAATACTCGCACAGGATGAAGGGAACCTCCGTGTCCGTGCGCCGGCCGTACGCCTCGACGTCCTTGACCCTGGCGTACATGGAGTCGACCGTGTCGCGCGGGCCGTTGCGCTGGTTCTGGATCAGGCGGCCGGGGTCGCGCGCCCTGATCCATGCGTAGGCCTGGCCGAAGAACTCGGAGTCCACGTTGTTCTCGTTGCCGAGCGACCAGAGGATGATCGAGGGGTGGTTCTTGTCGCGCTCGACCATGCCCATCTCGCGGTCTAGGGCGGCGGCGCGGTAGGAGGGGTCGATCACCGGGTTGCGCGGCGTGTCGGAGAGCCCGTGCGTTTCCAGGTTAGCCTCGTCCATCACATAGATGCCGACCTCGTCGCAGAGGTCGTACCAGCGCGGATCGTTCGGATAGTGGCTGGTGCGAACCGCATTGATGTTGTTCTGCTTCATGAGGGTGAGGTCCTGAACCATGCGGGAGAGAGGCACCGCGTAGCCGTGGTCGGGATCCATCTCGTGCCGGTTCACGCCTTTGATCAGCACCGGCTGCCCGTTGACGAGCATCTGACTGCGCTTGCGTTCGACCTGGCGGAAGCCGACCCTCTGCGGGATGGCCTCGAGCGTCCTGCCGCGGGCATCCTTGAGCGTGAGCACCAGCGTGTAGAGGTTGGGCTGTTCGGCGGACCACAGGCGCGGCGCGTTCACCGGGATATTGAGCTGAAGCGCCTGGCCCACCGGCACGGCCTGCCCGCGCGCGACGCGTCCGCCCTTGAAGCTGTGGGGAAACAGCTCGGCCTCCAGCGACACCTCCTGCGACTGGCCCTCAAGCTCTGCCTCGATTTTCAGGTTCCACGCGCCCGCATAGTCGCCCTCCGCGGCAGGGGTTGTGCGCACGAAGAAATCGCGCACGTGCGTCAGCGGCACGGACCAGAGGTAGACCGGGCGGATGAGTCCGGAGAGCCTCCAGAAGTCCTGATCCTCCATGTACGAGCCGTCGCACAGCCGGTAGACCTGCACGGCCAGCGTGTTCTCGCCCGGCTGCAGCATCGCGGTGACGTTGAAGGTCGCGCCCTGCCGCCCGTCCTCCGCATAGCCGAGCCGCTCGCCGTTGAGCCAAACCGACAGGGCCGAGGCGAAGCCGTCGAAGCGCAGGTAGACCGCGCGTCCGCCCCACGCCTTGGGAACGGTGAAGGTGCGGCGGTAGGAGCTGACCGCATTGCGCTCCTTGAAGGTGGTGTAACGCGGCTCGGGCTCGCCCAGCACGAAGGGCGGATCGACCTTGAAATAGTACCCGATGTTCTTATACAGCGGCGTGCCGTAGCCCCGCACTTCCACACATTCCGGCACCGTCATGTCGTGCCACGCGGCCACCGAGGTCGCAGGCTGGTGGAAGTCCGTCGGACGCTGGTCAGGATGCGGCACCCAGTTGAACTTCCAGGTGCCGTCAAGCGAAAGGAAGAAGGGCGACTCCTCGCGCGACCGGGCCTGGAGCGCGTGCTTGGCCGAGTCGAAGACCATCCGTGTCGCGGCGGATTGCTCCGTGCCGACACGAAAGACGCGCGGGTTCTCCCACTCCGGACGGCTCTCGAACACGGCGGGGTTGTAGGTGGCGCAGGGCTTCATCCAGCCGTCCGTCCTGAAAGAGGTCTCCACCCAGGCGCCGCATGCGGAGGCGCCGCCGGCCGCCTCGGTCGCCAGCCGCGCGAGACCGACACCCGCGAGGCTCACGTCGAACGCCTTCGCCGGGTCGCCCCGTTTCATCACGCCGCTGCGCCATAGCTCCCGCCCGTCACCATACAGGACGAACTCTGCGTGGCCGCCGGCCGCGCTGCGGTCCTCCACGCCGACCTTGCCCGCGAAGCGCGTGGCAGCCCCTTTGAGCAGGCAGAGTTCGGCGGGCGCGGTCATGGCCAGACCTTCGGCGTAGGTTACGCCCGCGACGGCGACCGGCCCATCGACAGCCGCGCCTTTGGGCGTGACGAACGCCGCGTCCATGGAGGAGAGCCAGAGGTTGGCCCAGTTCAGGGAGTCGATCGCGCACGGACTGTCCTTCGCCTCCGTCACGAAGCGCGCGTTCAGCCAGTCCGCGTGATCGGAGGCCGTACCGTCGGCCCACGGATCGACGCGCAGCAGGGCGGTCTTATAGGCGGAGAGATCGACATCGACAGGGACGGGCTTGTCGCCGCGCTTCAGGGGCGCGCTCTGCCAGAGCAGCCGTCCGTCGGCAATCACCTGGAAGACCATGCGCTTGTCGGGCTGGTCGCTGGTGTCGTCCACGCCCGCCTCGGCGAGGAAGCGGCCGGCTCCGCGCAATTCCACGTAGAGTTCCGACGTCGAATGGGTGGCCAGGCCGTTGGTGTAGGTCTGTCCCGCAACCTTCAGCCGGCTGCCGAGCAGGTTGAAGTCGCGCGCCGCCTCTTTCCAGCCCTGACGGGTTTTGGAAATGTCGAGACCGGTCAGACTCACCTCGGCGGCGGACGCGCCCACCGCAGACAGAAAAAGAAACCCCGTTAAACACGCGGCCATCGCTCGTTTCATATACCCCCTCCGCAAATAGAGCACAGTGTAAACGATGCTGCGAGTCACGGCAACGCGAATTGATGGCCGCGGGATTCTCGAAACTTGGGACTGACAACGGCTGGCGAATGCGCTATCTTACAGGGAAACAATCGGGGGAGGAGCAGGCATGAAATTATCCATTGTGTTTCTTGCGGCCTTGGTGGCCGGAACTGAGTGTGTTGAGGCGGGGGCGGTCAAGCGCTTCTATGTCGCGCCGAACGGTAACGACGAGGCCTCCGGCTCGTGGTGGCGACCGTTCGCCACGTTCGAACGCGCGCAGGAAGCGGTGAAGACGTTCAAGGCGTCCGCGCCTGCGGAGCCGGTCGAGCGCATCGAGGTCCTTTTCAAGGGCGGCACCTACACGCTCGAAAAACCGCTCCTGATACAGCCCGCGCACGGAGGCACCGCCACATGCCCCGTCGCCTACCGCGCCCGCGGCGGACAGACCCCGGTCTTCTCCGGCGGCCGCGCGATCACGGGCTGGACCGTCGGCGCGGACGGCGCGTGGACTGTCCAGTTTCCCGACGTCAAGGAAGGCCGCTGGGACTTCGCTCAGCTTTTCGTGAACGGCGAGCGCCGCTTCCGCCCGCGCCTGCCGAAGCAGGGCTACTTCACCACCGCAGGCGATTTCGAGAAGAACGACAACGGCATCAACGGTTTTCTCTATCAGAGCAATGACCTCAGCGCCGCCTGGGCGAACCTGCCCGACATCGAGTTCCACGTGCTGCACGTCTGGTCCGCCTCGCGCATGCGCGCCGCGGCCATCGACCCCGCGCTCAAGGCGGTGAAGTTCCCCAAGACCCGCGCGTTCAACGCCTACTGGTCGGACTTCAAGAACCGCCGCTACTGGGCCGAGAACGTGAAGGAGTCCTTCGGCACACCCGGCGAGTGGTATCTCGACAAACCCACCGGCACGCTCGCCTACCAGCCGCTGCCCGGCGAGACGCCCGACACCGCGCGCGTCGAAGCGCCGTGCCTGACACAGCTTCTGATCTTCCAAGGCTTCGAGAACCAGCCGCTCGTCAACACGACGCTCGAAGGCCTGGTCTTCGAGCAGTCGCAGTGGGTCACCCCGCCCGAGGGCAACTTCACCCCGCAGGGCGAGAT
>CAYMLQ010000391.1:0-5237 GCA_964390795.1 uncultured Lentisphaeraceae bacterium | reverse complement strand
CAGCCGACCAGGTGCTCGCCGCCTGCGGCTCCTCGCGCGCCGCGCTCGGCCCCGAAGGCCAGGCCGTCTCCCGCACCAAGGAAGAAAACGCTCCGCGCTGAGCCGACGGTCGGTGCGCTTCAATGGTCGGTGATCGGTGATCGGTGGTCGGTGGTCGGTGGTCGGTGGTCGGTTGGATGCGAACGACATCCGCATATACAGCGACATCACCATTTTATCGCGAAGCCAACTGATCACTGATGACTGGATACTTCGGACGAATGACGAGTTAGGAGTTGCGCATTCAACTCCTAACTCCTAAATCCTAACTCCTAAAAAAACCTAGATCCTCCTTCCCCCCTACCGCACCCACTCGCGGATGCGGCGGATCTCCCAGCGCCCCGGCTGCCACACCCTGCAGCGCCGGCCGTAGGCGTCGGTCGTTTCGGACCAGTACCCCTCGACCCAGTAGCGCTCGTCGCGCTCCTGCCAGTAGCCGCTCCGCACGACCACCACCGGAGGAGGCAGGCAGACCACCGGAGCAGGCCTGCAAAACGGCCGCGGCGCGCACACGACCGGGGGCGGGCACATGCTGTATCCGAACCCCAGCCGCGTGTCCCCGTGGCCATGCCCATGGTATGAGCGCCCTTCGTGCCCGTGGCCGCCGCTGCTGACGCCGAAAGCCATCTGGCCGCCTTCGCCGTTGCTGACTCCAAAACCGAAACTGAACCTGTCCGCCCGCGCCGGCCCCGCCGCCAGCAGGCCTGTCAGTGCCACCAGAACGAATAAAACCGTATTCTCTCTCGTCTTCATGATGCCTCCGTCTTTCCGGCGCATCCGGGGCTGTTCTCAGTCCGGAGTCCCGCGCCTCTTAAACAAGTGCATTAAACGGAGGTTTAACCCGGTTATTGCCGGTCGCCCGTTATTTTTTCAGCGACTCCGCCTTCTCCGGGTCAGGCTGCCTTAGTGCACAGCGAGAACAGGGCTTCTTCGACTTCAAGGTATTGCAACTCCTAAATCCTAACTACTACCTCCTAAATCGGGTGCAGATTCAACTAAGTTGAATCACACCCGTTGCCAGTTGCTGCGGTCGCCTCGCTGTGATACATTCCTCCCACGATTGGATTGCATCTCGGAAGAGCCTGTAGGGCGTCCTGACCCGCAACAATTGAGCGCTCAGCTTTTTCAGCATTGACATGACTGTTAACGGCAAACACTACCGCACCATCTGGGTTAAAGAGAACGACCCGTCCACCGTGCAGGTGATCAACCAGCGGAAACTCCCCCATGCCTTTGACATCGTCGATCTTCGCACGGTCGAGGACTTCCGCGCGGCAATCAAGGACATGACCATCCGCGGGGCCGGCCTGATCGGCGCGACCGCCGGTTACGGCCTGTATGTCGCCGCGCTCACGTCGCCGAAAAAAGGCTTCCTAGACTTTATCGAAGCGGCCGCGAAAATCCTTGTGGCGACCCGCCCGACCGCCTCGAACCTGGCCTGGGCGGTAAACCGTCAGCTCGCCGCGATCCGCTCCCGCCCCACCCGCGCGGCGATGATTCGCATCGCCTTTGAAACAGCGGCCGCCATCGCCGACGAGGATGCGGAGTCTTGCCGCCGGATCGGCGAACACGGCAAAGCGCTGATCATGGAGATCGCCAAGCAGAAGCAGGGCGGAACGGTTCACATTCTGACCCACTGCAACGCCGGCTGGCTCGCCTTTGTCGATTACGGCTCAGCCACGGCGCCGATCTACGCCGCGTTCGACGCGGGCGTCAAGCTCCACGTCTGGGTTGACGAGACCCGCCCCCGCAATCAGGGAGCGAGCCTCACGGCGTGGGAGCTGGGCCAGCACGGCGTGCCCCACGATCTGATTCCGGATAACGCCGGCGGGCACCTCATGCAGCACGGCAGGGTCGATCTGGTGCTCACCGGCACCGACCGGGTGAGCCGCAACGGCGACGTGGCGAACAAGATCGGCACCTACCTCAAGGCGGTCGCAGCCCAAGACAACCAGGTTCCTTTCTATGTGGCGCTCCCCTCCTCGACCTTTGATTTCGAACTGGTTGACGGCGTGAAGAACATCCCGATCGAAGAACGCGACGCCGGCGAGGTGCGTTTCATGACCGGGAAAACCGCAGACGGAAAAATCGCGACCGTACAGCTCTGTCCCGACTCGACCCCGGCGCGCAACTGGGGCTTCGATGTCACACCGGCCCGGCTCATCACAAAATTGATCTGCGAGCGCGGCCTCTGCGAGGCTTCCGAAGAAGGAATCCTCAGCCTGTTCCCGGAGAAAAACGTTATGCATACCGAAGGCTACATCAAATACCGGGCGCAGCGCGTCGAAGGCGCCATTCCCGATCATGCGGGCTTTGACGCGCTCAACCGCTGCCGCACGGAACTGTTCGACCTGAAGCTGCTGGGCATGTACCCGGACGGGATCGGCTACGGCAACGTGAGCCTCCGCGTGAAGGAGTCGCAGTTCATCATTTCGGGAAGCGCCACCGGCGGCGTCCGCACGCTGACAAAAGACCACTATGCGCGGGTGGAGTCTTTTGACCTGGACCGGAACAGCGTGCGCTCCGCCGGCACAATCGACGCGTCCTCGGAGTCGATGAGTCACGGTGCCATTTACCAGGCGCTTCCGGCGGTTAACGCGGTCATCCATATTCACAGCCGGCGGCTCTTTGACCTCATGCGTGCCGAGCGTTATCCGGAAACAGATCCGGCCATACCCTACGGAACGCCGGAACTGGCGCGGGCCATCGAAGCCCTGGTTCTCTCGCTCGGCGCAACGGAGGGCATTTTCGTGACCGCCGGCCATGACCAAGGGATCATCGCTTACGGCGAGTCGGTCGAAGAGGCACTTGCGCTGGTTCAATCGGTCTATGCGAAAGGAGCGCGGGAATGAAAATCGGAATCATCGGCGGATCAGGGCTGGACAACCCCGACATCTTTGAAGACCCCCGTGATGAAGCGGCCATCACGCCCTATGGAGCGCCTTCGTCCTTGCTGAAACACGGCACCGTCGGCGGCGTGCCCGTGGTTCTGCTCGCCCGCCACGGTCGCGAGCACACGATCCCCCCGACGCAGGTCAACTATCGCGCCAACATTCACGCGCTTAAGCAGGCGGGCTGCACGCATATCCTTGCGACGACCGCCGTGGGCTCGCTCCGCGAAGAGATCGGACGGGGCGACCTGGTGATCGTCGATCAGTTCATCGATTTCACCAGGCAGCGCAACCTGACCTTCCACGAAGCCTTTGAACCGCACGCGCCGATGCACACGCCGATGGCGGACCCGTTCGACGCCGCGCTCCGCAACCTGTTGATCTCAAAGTGCGAGCTGCTCGGCTACGCGCATCACAAAACGGGAACGGTGGTCACCATCGAAGGCCCGCGTTTTTCCACCCGCGCCGAGTCGCGCATGTTCCGCCTATGGGGCGCCGACATCATCAACATGTCCATCGCGGTTGAAGCGATCTTGGCCAACGAAGCGGGCATCCCCTATGCTGCGGTGGCCATGAGCACCGACTACGACTGCTGGAAAACGGATGAGGATCCGGTCACGTGGGACGCGATTCTCACGGTGTTCAAGAAGAACGCCGAGAAGGTCACCAACCTGTTACTGCATGTCATTCCCGAGGTGAAATAGGCGCAATCACATGGTGAAAACCGCAGGCAACGCATTCTCACACCTCCAGAGGTGTGAGAGTCAGCGCTGCATGAGATCAGGGTCGGCGACGGCGCGAGCGGAGGCCGGCTCGGGCAACGTGTCAAACTCCAGCTTGAGCACCGGGACGGTGTTGGCTAGCTCGTTCACCGGAATCCCACGCACCCGCAGGAAACTCTTCTGCTCCACATGATCGCGGGGCGTCAGCTCCACTGAACAGACAAGCGGTGCGCCGGTGTTCAGAAGAGTCGCTTTGCGCGGAAGCACGTCGAACGGCGGCAGTTTCAGCGCGTCCGCAATCGGATCCTTGTACAGGTGAACGTACAGCGTGGTTCCTTTGCGCGTCAGCAGGACATCCCGGTTCTTGGTCAGGTCCGACGCGGGCACCACATCGACGACCGACTCTCGCACCGCACGATACCACCCTCCGATACGTTTGAGGATCGCGGCCGACCCGTCCGCGATCGTGCCGTCCGGCTTCGGGCCCACATTGAGCAGGTAGTTTGCGTCGCGCGCGAGGTACTTATCGATGCTGCGGATCAGGTGCCGATCGGCATAGTAGTCCTCATCCGCGCGATACCCCCAGCTCTCCGTGCCCACGGACTGACATGCCTCCGTGCGTTTCGCGAAGGAGAGCAGCGCCTCGCCGTCCTTGCCGTAGTCGCGTTCCGGCGTGCCGAAGTCGCCCGGATCATAGCCGCGGTCGTTGATCACCGCGTTCGGCTGCAACTGGCGGATCATCGCGCTGATGGACGGGTCCTCAAGCTTGTCCACGTTCATGTCCCACCAGATGCCGTGAATCTCGCCGTAGTTCGTGCAGAGTTCGCGAACCTGCGCCCGCACATATTCCGTGTACCGCTTCAGGTCGGGCTGGTCGCCCGGCTGTGCGGGCAGCTCGTGGTGGCGCCCCTGGTTCGGATAGGCCGGATGATGCCAATCCGCGATCGAGTAATAGAGACAGAGAGGAAACTTACGGCGGTGGCAGGCGTCCGCGAGCAACCTGACAACATCTTTGCCATAGGGCGTGTTCACCGAGTGATAATCGGTCTGCTTGGACTCGAACAGACAGAAGCCGTCATGGTGTTTGGTAGTCAGGCAGATATACCCCATGCCCGCCGCCTCGGCGAGGTCGATCCACGCGTCGGGGTCGAACTTCACCGGATTCCACTTCTGCGCCAATTTCGCGTACTCCGCACGCGGGATGCGCCGCCGCCACTGGTCTTGCTCGTGCCACGCGTTGATGGAATAGAGTCCCCAGTGGACAAACATCCCGAAGCGGCGCTGGAACCACCAGTCGCGTCCGTCCCCGAAGCGCGGGGCCAAGACGGACGCGGGCGACACTCCTCCGGCGGGCGCGGCTGCCACAGAGGCAAGCGGAATCCCGGACAGCCAACCTAGCGCGGGAAGGGCTCCCGCAGCCTGCAAGAACGCGCGTCTGTTCATCGTGAGTACCTCCACAGCCGATGCCCGAACCGAGCGAGCATCTCATGGTTTCCAATGATGCCCGAACAACCTCGCAAAGTAAAGCCCGCAGGGCAAACGCATCTAAATTCTTCATTCTGTCGATTGATCTGGACCGGAACTT
>CAYMLQ010000390.1:3630-5246 GCA_964390795.1 uncultured Lentisphaeraceae bacterium | reverse complement strand
CAACGGGGGAAAGGGGGCAGTGTGCCCGTTTTCAGCTCCTATGGGATGCTAGTGTATCTGAATATCGGAGAGGCCAATATCTGGGGCGACGTGTGCGTCGGTTGGCCTGCGGAGGCTCAGGCGGCCTTCACCTATGCGGCCAATATCTGGGCGACGCTGCTTCAGTCGTCTGTGCCGATCAAAATCAGCGCGTGCTGGGCAAACATGGGTACGGACGGGGTCTTGGGTCATGGCGGCGCGCGCAACTATTATTATGATTTTACAGGTGCGCCCCAAGCGGGAACGTTGTATCCGATCGCCATTAGAAACGCGTTGGCCGGTGACGATGCAAACGGCACTACGGAAGAAATCGTGATCGCTTATAACGGACAGTTCACGTCCTGGTATTTCGGAACCGACGGCGCATGTCCCGCGAACAAAATCGATTTTGTCCAAGTGATTATGCACGAGATGGCGCATGGGCTGGGGTTCATCGGATCGATGTCCGTGACGAGCGGACAAGGAAGCTGGGGTTTGGGAACCTCTTATCCGGTGATCTATGACCGGTATGCGGAAAATAGCGCGGGACAGCAATTGATTAACACGGGTTTGTTCCCCAACCCTTCGGCCGCCTTGTACAATCAGTTGATCAGCGGCGGAGTCTATTTCGACGGGCCCAACGCGAACGCGGCCAACGGCGGTTCGAGAGTAAAACTGTACGCTCCGAGTGTGTGGTCAGAAGGATCCAGTTACGCGCATCTCGATGAGATTTTCAACGGTACGGCAAACACCATGATGACGTTTGCGGTCGACTACGGCGAGAGCGTCCATAATCCCGGCCCCGTTACGATGGGGCTCTTGCGTGATAATGGCTGGCCCGTTCCCGCAGCAACCCTGGTGACGCTAGGCCTGTCCGGTAGTCCCATGGCTGAGGCGGGAGGCACTGCGACCGCCACAGCCACCCTGTCGGCGACAGCCTCATCAGCGGTGACGGTGAACCTGTCTTTTTCCGGCACCGCAACGTTAACAAGCGACTACACCCGTTCGGCGACAAGTATCGTTATTCCGGCGGGGAGTCTGAGCGGGTCGGTCACGCTGACGGCCGTACAAGACGCGCTTGACGAGGTAAATGAGACCATCGTGGTCGACATCGACTCAGTCGTTAATGCAACTGAAAGCGGGACGCAACAGGTGACGGCCACGCTTACGGACGACGACTCCACGGTGACGTTCGACGGCCAGAGTGGCACGGCCCCTAGCCCGGCATCGAAAGTCGTTTCTTACGGTTCGACGTATGGAACGCTGGCGACGACCACACGCGCAGGGTACTCGTTCGGAGGGTGGTGGACGGCCGCAGGCGGATCGGGTGCGCAGGTGACCGCTGCGACGACGGTGACGATCATGACGGCTCAGACGCTGTATGCGAGCTGGACGCCGTCCTCCGCGCCCGCCGCGCCGACCGGGGTGTCCGCCGCGGACGGCGCCTCGACCGCCAGCGTGGCGGTCTCGTGGACGGCGTCGTCGGGCGCGACGGGCTACGGCGTGTATCGGCATACGTCCGACGCCTCCGCCTCCGCCAGCCTGCTGGGCAGCCTCGCCGGCCTCAGTTACACCGACAGCGGCGCGACGCCCGGCAC
>CAYMLQ010000390.1:0-3530 GCA_964390795.1 uncultured Lentisphaeraceae bacterium | reverse complement strand
ACCGGGCAGACACTGCGGGGGGGGCGAAGACAGCGCTCGGCAGTTGGCAGACCGCACTGACTTATTCGGACTCCTCGGCGGTCGTCGGAACCACGTATTTTTACTTTGTGGCGGCGGCGGTTGACGGCTCGGGAACCCGCCCCAGCACGTATAGCGCCTACGACACCGGAGTCAGGCCGGCGGGCGCCGTGCCCTCCGCGCCGACCGGGGTGACTGCCGCCGATGGTGCCTCGACCGCCAGCGTGGCCGTCTCGTGGACGGCGTCGTCGGGTGCGACGGGCTACGGCGTGTATCGGCATACGTCCGACGCCTCCGCCTCCGCCAGCTTGCTGGGCAGCCTCGCCGGCCTCAGTTACACCGACAGCGGCGCGACGCCCGGCACGCTTTATTACTATTGGGTGAAGGCCACGAACGCCTCGGGCTCCAGCGCGTTCAGCGCGTCGGATTCCGGCCACCGCGCCCTCTCCGCCCCGGCGGGCGTCAGCGCGACAGACTCGGCGCCCAGCGCGGTGACGGTGACGTGGAGCGCGGCCACCGGCGCGTCGTATTACCGGGTGTACCGGGCAGACACTGCGGGGGGGGCGAAGACAGCGCTCGGCAGTTGGCAGACCGCGCTGACGTATGCGGACTCCTCGGCGGTCGTCGGGACCACGTATTACTACTTTGTGGCGGCTGCGGTTGACGGCTCGGGAACGCGCCCCAGCACGTATAGCAGCTACGACACCGGGGTCAGGCCGGCGGGCGGATTGACGCTTGTCACCGCGCTCGACAATCCCTCGCTGACGTGGACGACGGGCGGGAACGGCAGTTGGGCCGGACAGGCGGGGACCACCCATGACGGCGTGGACGCGGCGCAGAGCGGAGCCATTAGCGATAGCCAGACCACCTGGATGGAAACGACGGTGACAGGGCCGGGCACGCTCACGTTCTGGTGGAAGGTGTCATGTGAGGATGGTTTCGACGACACCTTTGACTATCTCTTACTTGAAGTGGACGGGGTTGAAGCATACCGCATCGATGGCGAGGTGAGTTGGCAGCAGAAGAGTGTCACCCTCGGCTCGGGAGCGCATACGTTGACGTGGTCTTATCAAAAGGATTACTCTGAACTTGCCGGTTCGGACTGCGGCTGGGTGGATCAGGTGACGTGGACTTCCGCGCCCACGCTCGGCAGCGCGCTCGACAACACCTCGCTGACGTGGTCGACGGGTGGGAATGGCAGTTGGGACGCACAGACCGTGACCACCCATGACGGCGTGGACGCGGCGAAGAGCGGGGCCATCAGCCATAGCCAGACCACCTGGTTGCAAACGATGGTGACTGGCCCGGGTACGCTTACGTTCTGGTGGAAGGTGTCATGTGAAGATGACAGCAGCGACAACTTTGATTTTCTCGCATTTGAAGTGGACGGGCTTGAAGAGTACCGCATTGATGGCGAAGTCAATTGGCAGCAGAAGAGTATCATCCTCAGCTCGGGAACGCATACGGTGACGTGGTATTATTTTAAGGATGACAGTGTTTCCGGCGGCTCGGACTGCGGCTGGCTCGACCAGATGGTATGGACGCCTTCCGGAGGCAGCACCACGACCACGGAAGTTCCGGTGCCGTACTCATGGCTGGACACGTATCTGGTGGTGTCGGGCGGCAACTATGAGGCCGCCGCGCTGGCCGATGCCGACGGAGACGGGCATCTGACGTGGCAAGAGTATGTCGCCGGGACAATCCCAACCAACAGAGCGTCCGTGTTTAAGGCGGGCATCGACATCGTGAATGGCGTGCGGACGCTGACGTGGACGCCCAACCTCGGGGCAGCGCGCACATATACCGTCGAAGGCAAGGCGGTGATAACGGGCCCCACCTGGTCATCGCCCACGAATGCGGCGACCCGCTTCTTCCGGGTGAAGGTGGCGTTGCCTTAAGCGGATTTCGCACTACCTGAACCCTTGGCGGTGTGATATTATAAAAACTCAATCCTTGAATTTGGTCTTGAATCTCACGGGGCGGCACGGCCGCATCAAACGGAGGACTTATGGCTGAGAAGAAGTTGTTCGCAGTGGATCTGGGCGCGTCCGGAGGCAAATGCTTTGTCGGGTTTTTCGGCGCGGGCACGTTCCGCATGGAGGAGGTGCACCGCTTCGCGCATGAGGGCGTCTCCAGCTTCCTGCCCGACCGCACGGGCGCGGTGACCGAGCGCACGCATTGGGACGACACCTATATATACCAGAACATTGTCAAGGGCTTGCAGGCCGCGCGGCGGCTGCACGGCGCGACGCTGGACGGCATCGGCATCGACACCTGGGGCGCGGACGGCCACCTACTGACCCAGGACGGCGACCTTCTCGGAAAGGTCTACTGCTACCGCGACCACCGCCTCGACACCATGATCGACGAGGTCAAGGCGCGTATCGACGCGGCGCGCGTGTACGAGGTCACGGGCAACCACTTCCAGCCCTTCAACCAGTCCAACCAGCTCCTCTGGGTGGCCACGCGCCGTCCCGAGCTGCTCAAGCTCGCCAAGGTCTACCTGCCGATCCCGGCGCTCTTCTACTACTACCTCGGCGGCTGCACGGCGGTTGACTCCACCTTCGCCAGCGTCACGCAGATGATGGATGCCAAGAAGGGCAAGTGGAGCAGCGAGATGTTGAAGGCGCTGGGCATCCCCAAGCGGCTCATGCCTGAGATCGTCAAGCCGGGCACCAGGATCGGCCGGCTCCAGCCCGCCCTGGCTGCGCACTGCGGTCTCAACGAGGTGGACCTGATCGCGGTCGGCTCGCACGACACCGCCAGCGCGTTCGCGGCGGCTCCCGTGAAGAACGCCAAGAAGGCGCTGATCATCAGCTCCGGCACCTGGTCCCTGGTGGGCAAGCTCATCAAGAAGCCGATCACCACGCCGGAGGCCATGAGCCTCGGCCTCAGCAACGAAGGCGGCATCGGCAACACGCGCTTCCTGCGCAACTGCATGGGCACGTGGATCGTGCAGGAGCTGCTGCGCGTGTGGGAGATCGCGGACGGCAAGCGCATGGAGTGGCAGCACGTGGACTCGATCACGCCAGCCGCCCCAGCCTTCACGGCCTTCATCGATCCCGACGACAAGCGGTTCTACAACCCCGCCAACATGGAGAACGCGGTCCGCGGCTTCATCGCCGAGACCGGTCAGACCGCGCCGGCGGACCGCGGCACGATCCTGCGCTGCGTGTACGAGAGCCTCGCGCTGAAGTACCGCTTCGTGAACGAGACGATCAACCGCGTGACCGGCACCGAGACCGAGGTGGTGCATATCGTGGGCGGCGGCAGCAACAATCCGCTGCTCAACCAGTTCACGGCCGATTCGGTCGGTGTGCCGGTGCTGGCGGGGCCGAAAGAGGCCACGGCGGTGGGCAACCTGATGGTGCAGGCGGTCGGCGCGGGCATCATCCCGGATCTCAAGGCCGCGATGCCGTTCATCAAGTCGGCCTTCCCGATCTCGACGTTCCGCCCGCAGAACCCCGCGGCGTGGGATGCGGTCTACGCGCGCTTCATCAAGCTGCTGAAGT
>CAYMLQ010000389.1:0-5286 GCA_964390795.1 uncultured Lentisphaeraceae bacterium | reverse complement strand
GCCTACGTCAACGTGATCCACGTGATCGCCCTGCTGAAAAAGGACAACGGCATCATGGACGCGGCCTGGGGCCCGGGGTTCGTGCTGCTCGCCTGGGCGACGGTCCTGGCAGGGGGCAGAGCGGAGCCGCGCCTCCTCTTGCTGGCCGCGCTGGTCACGCTGTGGGGCGTGCGCCTGTGCCTTCACATCCTGCTCCGCAACGCGGGACGCGGCGAGGATTTCCGTTACCGCAACTGGCGCGAGACGTGGGGCCGCTGGTTTTATGTGCGGAGCTACTTCCAGATCTATATGCTGCAGGGCTTCTTTATGGTCGTCGTCGCGATGCCGGTGATCGTGACAGGAGCCCGTGCGGGAGGCCCTCTGGGATGGCTTGACGCGCTCGGCTGCCTGGTCTGGCTGACCGGCTTCGGCTTCGAGGCCGTTGGCGACTATCAGTTGCTGCGCTTCATGAAAGATCCGGCGAACAAGGGGCGCGTGATGCGCTATGGCGTGTGGCGCACGACGCGTCACCCCAACTATTTCGGCGAGGCCACGCTGTGGTGGGGGTGCTTTCTGATCGCGGCGAGCGTACCCGGCGGCGCGTGGGCGCTGGTCAGCCCGGTGGTCATCGCATGGCTGCTGCTGTGCGTCTCCGGCATTCCGATGCTGGAGGCAAAATACGCCGGGCGCCCCGAATATCAGGCGTATCAGAAGTCAACCTCCGCCTTCTTCCCATGGTTCCCGAAAGGGGCAACAGAGGGACAGGTTTGAAAGAGCTATTGAATAGCCGCAAAGAACGCAAGGAACGCAGAGATGGGCGTTATACCACTGCCGAAAAGTTCTGAGATTATAATACGGGCACTAGTACACAGTACAACATGAAAATTCGGCCATGATTACAGGATTCACATGATTAATAGCCAATGAATTCAATCTTGTAAATCATGTAATCCTGGCCAAAAATACCGAATTTTGTGGCTGTACAGACTACTAGGCACACGGGAGGGCCGGGTTACACCCCGGCCGCGGACGGCGTGGAAGCCGTCCCTCCCTGTGTGCGGGATAGCCCGTTAAGTGCAAATACTTTTCGGCAGTGGGAGTTAGAGACAAAGCACGCCACTTCTGAGTTGTCCTTTGCGTTCTCTGCGTTCTTTGCGGCCAATCCGGTTAACCTCTGTTCGGCTTTGGATTTAGCACGCGAAGACCCAAAGACCCCAAGATAAGACAAGGCGAAGTTCTCCCATCTTTGCGTCTCCGGGTCTTGGCGTGCGACGAAACCCATAATCGCGCGCCTTGCGCCATCCGGGGCAGGTGATTCAGCCGCCAAAAGCTGTGTTACACAAGACTAAATCTCGACCGTGGGCTTCTTCGCACGGCGCTGCCAGGCGCTGCGGATGAGCAGGCAGGTACCGGCGATCAGGGCGAGGTAGAAGAGGCGCGTGGCGATGACCCACGGGATCTGCTCGGGCGCGTAAAGCGGCACGAGCCGTCCGTCCACCACTTTTTTCATCAGGATCGTCTTCCACCCGTCTGTGGCGAGCCAGCCCGCGAGGATGGCGAAGAGGAAGAGCGGCGTGACCGTGACCGCGATCCACTTGAACGCGCGCGGCAGGCGCAGCGTCGAGCCGTGATGCAGTTCCTCCCAACCCCTGTTGGGGCCGAAGAAGAAGATAAAGACCAGCGCCTCGATCAGCCCGAACATCGGCAGGCCGAAGGAGCTGAACCAGAAGTCCATCTCGTCCAGCACCCCGTTGCCGAAGATGGCTAGGTGCGCGGCGGCGAAGCAGACCAGCCCGATGACGGTGACCACGCGCTTGCGGTTGAGCCCGAACTCCTCCTCAAGGAAGGCAACTGAGGGCTGGAGGATCGAGACCGAACTCGTGGCGCCCGCGATAAAGAGCAGCAGGAACCAGGCGAACCCGATGCCCGCGCCACCGGCCATGTGGTTGAAGATCAGAGGCGTGGTGTGGAAGGCGAGCCCGAAGGTGCCGCCCTCGACCGCCTGGGTGGTGCCGGCCGGTCCGAAGAAGAGAAAGGCGGCGGGGATCACGATCGAGCCGCCGAGCACGACCTCGGCGAACTCGTTCAGGAAGGACGCGGTGGTCGAGGGGAGCAGCACGTCCTCGCGCGACTTCATGTAGGTGGCGTAGGTCAGCAGCACGCCGATGCCGACCGAGGTCGAGAAGAAAACCTGCCCCGCCGCCTCAAGCCAGACCTTGCCGCTCTTGAGCGCCGCAAAGTCCGGATTCCAGAGAAAGCCCAGCGCGCGGTCGAGCGTCCATTCGGGGTTCACCGGAGTGCCCAGGGTGAACACACGCACCGTCAAGACGATGCCGAGGATGAACAGCAGCGGCATGGCGATTTTACAGAAACGCTCGATGCCGCGGCTGATACCGTGCCAGATGATCCAGAAGTTGCAGGCGAAGGTGACGAGAAAGAAGCCGTAGGCCGGCAGGCGGCTCGAGAAGTAAGGCCCTGTGCCGCTGAGATAGCTGCCCAGAAAGCGGCCCATGGCCTCGGGAGTCTCGACGGCCGCATACCCGCCGGTCAGGGCGTAGACGCTGTAGGCGAGGGTCCAGGACTCGATGTAGACGTAGTAGAAGAAGATTCCGAGCGCGCCCGTGATGCCGAACACACCGAGGTATTTGAGCCACGGTCGCCGGCGGTCGCTGACCGCGTCGAACACGCCCGGCGCGCTGCCGTGGCCGAAGCGTCCGCCGTAGCGGCCCATCGACCACTCCATCCAGCAGAGCGGCAGGGCGAGGAAGAGGAAGGCGACGAAGTAGGGGATCATGAAGGCGCCGCCGCCGTTGCGGGCGGCGACGCCGGGAAAGCGCAGGAAGTTGCCGAGGCCGATCGCGCTGCCAGCCGCGGCCAGCACCACGCCGATGCGGCTGCCCCACACGTCGCGAACTTTGGTTTCCGGATGCATCTGTTCTTTTCCCGTCTGCCGCAGGGCAAGGCTCACCAGGTCACGTCAGGGGTCAACCGTCGAGCGCAGGTCGAAGCCGAAGGACCAGTTGAACGGATAGATCCGGGTGCGGCCCGTGCTGTCCAGATAGGCCCCTGTGTCGGGAATGAGGTAGAAGCCCGCGCCCTGCACGCTCACGCCCGGATCGTCAGCCTCACCGCCCCCGGGGCGGACGGGCGTGTGGATGCCCTTGTAGCCGACCTTGCGCGTGCGCCGTACGAACAGGCCGTTGGCGTTCTTCCGCTCGTACACGAGGTCGAACGACCCGGCGAGGAGCCCGGTGGCGCGCGTCAGCGAGAGCGTCAGGCCTGAGATGTTGCTCGACACGTCGTCGATGCAGTTGGTGAGCGAATGGGACGCGCTGTCTGTGCCGTTGAAAACGACCTTCTTGGCGCTGGCGGAGAGCGCTTGCGCTCCGACGATGATGTTGTTGGTGCCGAAGGGCAAAAAGGCGGGGTCATCCAGTAGCAGGTAGTTCGATGTGCCGCGCGTGCCGTCGTAATCGGGCGGCAGGCGGTCGGAAAGGCCGCGTGTCTCGTCGGGGTCGGCGTCAGGGTCGGGTTCAACGGCAGGGAACTCGGCGGCGTCCTCGAAGCTCAGCAGCTTACGCAGGTAGTAGGTTTGAAGGTTCATGACCGTGTCGTAGTAACCGCCGGCCGCGCCGAGGCGGTTGAAAAAGCCGCTGGTCGCGGTGACCGCCGAGCCGGTTGCGCCGTACACGCTGGTGGGCGTATGGTTCCACCACAGCAGTTCGGGATCGGTGTCGGGGCACTCGACGGTGTTCCCGTAAAGGCTCTCGCCGGCGTTGATACGGAGGCGTCCGCAGAAGGCACCGTTCTTGGCATACGCGGAGGGCTGCGCAAAGACGTAGACGACCGCTGAAGGAACGTCGTTCGTGTCGGTCAGCAGGGTGGACGAGGCGGACCAACTCTGGCCGTCGGCGAGAAGGCCGGAGAGTTTGACGCTGCCTTTGTCGCCCACGGTGAGGGTGACGTAACCGCTGCCCCACGGCGTGTTGCTGGCATCGTTCGCAGCCTTGAGCGGCAGCGAGACGGTGTAGTAGCCCTTGAAGGCGTCGAGCACGGGCTGCAAGGCGGCGTCGCCCCAGTTGTTGCGAGAGAGCGTCACGTCATGTTCCGACGCGACGGCCTCGGTCACGCTGCCGGTCTTGACCGGCGTATAGAGGGTAAGCGCGGCGGTGGCCGTGCCGTCGTTGCTGATGACGAGGTTATGGAGCGTGTTGGTGTGCTTGCCGTCAGAGGCGGCGACCACGCTCCCGAAGCACAGGGCGTTGGTCACGACCGCGGGGTTGTCGGCGCTATCGGTTCCGTCGAAGCCCGTCTTGCTGAAACTGTAGGCCGTGCCGTTGACGGTAAATTTGGCGCTCAGAGAGCCGGCGTCGGTCACCGAGAGCGTGGCTGCGCCGGTGAAGTCAAGGGCGCTGGCGGGGAGCGTGGTCCAGCCGTCGTACGTGCCGGCGAACGTGCCGAGCGGGGAGACACGGAAGGTGAGCATGACCGTCTCGTAAGGGATGCGCTGCGCGCCAACCGTCTCCGTGGCTTGCAGCAGGACGGTCCACGTGCCGGCCTTGGAGGGCACGCCCGAGATCCGGCCGGTGGCCTTGGCCAGAGTGAGTCCCGGCGGCAGGGTTCCGCTGGCGAGCGCATAGGTGAGTCCGTCGCCAGCGTCAGAGATTTCGCCGAAATCGCATCGCACGCCCTGTAGTGCTTCGCAGAGGCCATTCGCGTCCGCCCCGGGCGGCCGTTGCGTGTCGTCGCTGGTGTTGGGGTCGAGGGCCGTGAACGACCACACGTCGCCGGTTCTGACGAGGGTTCCGGCGTCGCCACTGAAGACCGTATCCACGCGCCATTTGTAGGTCGTGCCGGGTTTCGGCTGCAACAGCGTGGTCCAAAGGGTTTCAAAGGAAACCGGGGGTAGCGCGTCAGGCGCGGTAGGGGCGGTCGGCGAGACCGCCACGAGCGTACTGGTTACGTCGGCGTCGAGCGCGTAGGCGTCGTCGATGGCGAAGTCGCCGCCGAGCACGACGGCGGGATGGCTCGGCAGGGTCCATGAGAGGCTGGTGGCCGAGGTGCGAGCGCCGTTTTCAGGAACGGGCGTGTGGGCTTTCTGCAGCGGAAACCATTTTATGGCGGTGATTGTGGCGGAGGCCTCGGAACCCGCCCCGTCGGGCGAGGTCTTGGTGCAGGTCCAGATGACGTTCTGTTTGCCGGACTTAACCAGCACGTCGGTCTCTCCGTCTGCCGTCCACGTTTTATTAGAGACCACGCCGCCCGAACAGACGAGCGTCCCGTTTGCTACATGCCAGTCGAAAACCA
>CAYMLQ010000388.1:0-5293 GCA_964390795.1 uncultured Lentisphaeraceae bacterium | reverse complement strand
AACATTATCGACCAACTGTCTCCCGATGAAGTCCTTTTCTTTTCGAAAGGATGTGCCCTACTCATAGGCATCACAGCCATACCAATGGGACTCGTTCTAGTAGGTTGGGACTTGTGAGACGTAGACTTTGGCGTGTCCCATCGCGTAACCAGCGGTTCATCCACACATCGCGAGGAGTGAATAGGCCGGTGAGAATTGCGCAGCACCAGACCGACTGATCGAACTGTCCCCAAAGCACTCGACAACGCGGAAGAAAAGAGAGAGCCTATTCCCCAATAAGGCGACATACCGAACCCTCGTTCGTTTTCGGCTCACGGGTTCGGCGGTCGCTGACTTTGGGAACGAGAAAATCACGAAAGACGCAGGGGTTCTTGACGGTGAAGGTCTTGCGAATGCGGATTCACATCTCATGAGAAGTGAATCTGACAAACCGAGCAACGGACGGAACCTTGGCCCTATTTATTCCCTCTCTTTGCCAGCAACACGCGACGCGCATAATTCGCATAAAAGCCGCGCGGATCGTTCGCGTAGGACTCCAGAATCTTCTGCGCCACTCCCTCGGAATCGCCCAGACGGAAGAGCGCCGTCGCCAAATTGATTTCGCGCAAGGTGAAGGTCTTCTCCGTCGATTTCTGACGGTAGTCGCTGGTGCTGCTGTAACCTTCAACGGGCGGGATCGTCTTACCCATCCGGATCGCATGCCCGCTGACCGTCGGAGCCTGCAAGAGGGCCGTCAGCGCGGGCACCAGGGCTGGATCGTCAATCAGGGGCGCGACGAGCGCAAGCACGCGGCAATGCTCCGGCCGCACGTACTTGAAAGCGGCCAGCTCCATGATCCGCTCGTTGATCGCGGGCACCGCTTTCTTGGAGTGAATGCGGCCCAACGCCAAGAGATAGGCGGACATGCGGTTGACGCCGGCATCGAGACCCACGTCCCACTTGGCATCCCAGGTGTTCGTCGAGACCCAGCCGACCAGCTCATCTTCGCCGGTCGCGTCGCCGAGCAAGGCCAAGACGTGCGCGTACACCAGGCTCACGGCCGGATCGCGCCCGCTGCTGTGCGTGTCGATCTCCTTGTATTTCTGAAGGACAAACGGCAGCGCCCGCTGCGGGTCAGCCATAATGAACTGGAGCCCGTCGTAGTTGACGCGGATCATGGCCGCGGCCAGCTTGAGCATGTCCTTGGAGAGCGGATGCGAGTCGAGCGTCCCGATGACGCTCTGCGGCAGCAAGCCGTCCGCCACCAGCTGCTCCTGCAGCTTCTTGATGGGGATCGCTCGCAGCGGGCAGCCCTCTTTGAGCGCGAGCGCAACCGCGAGCGCAACGGCGTAGCCTTGGTTCTGAAGGTCAGGCTGCATGCGCAGGATCGACATCGCGTCGCGCGTGGCGCTCATGCCGATCGCACCCACCAGAAGCCCGTCAACCCGCTTGGGAAGATGCGCGCGATACGGCACATTGGCCTCCAAGACCGGATGGTTGACCCCGCGGATCTGACGGCTCCAGAAGAAGTCGCCGCTGGCGGTGCCGTGCAGATCAAACCGGCTCCGATACTGCACGAAGGTGTCGGGATAAGTGCGCGCCGTGTAGAAATCCAGCGCGGAGACTTGGAAAACGCCCACCAGGCGACGCCGTTCGCGCGAATTGACGAGCTGCGCCACATCCCAGCCCGCCTCCGTCATGCTGCGCGTCCGCAGGCCGAAGAAGCTCATGTCTGAGGCGTCCGTGTCGTCGACGAAGGAGAAGTCGTTATTGTGGCCGCCGGCACCCATGCGGATCACCGCCATCCAGACGCCCTGCCCGTTCAGTTCCTCGGCCGGATAAAACTCCGTTTCCTCCCCCGCCGCAGCCGCGACGTCGGCGTTTCCCGTGGCGTCAAAGACCGCCCGAGTCAGAATCACGCCGCGCTCGCCTTCCGGCGTCACGACCACGACGCCCTTCAGCAGGTTGCCATCCATGAAGGCCCCAACCGCCATGCAGCCGAACCAGAACTGGGCTCCCGCCTTGCGCGCCTCGGAGCGATACCACTCGGCTTTGGCCTGGGAGCGGATCGCGCCCTTGGACTTCACCCCTTCGTCAATCACCGAAGTGAAACCTCGCACGTTGCCATAGTAATAGCCGCAGATCATGCCGACCGTCTGGACACCGCCCAGCTCGTAGAGCTTTTCAATGACAACGGTTTTGACGCCCTTTCGCGCGGCGCCCACGGCGGCAGGGCCGCCCGTCGTTCCGCCGCCCGCAATCAGCAGCTCCGTCTCGCCCAAGACCGGCAGCGCGCGCGCCGCGCAAGCGACCTTGCCGCTCCACGTCGCATACGGCTGCGTCAGCGTCCCCGAAACTTCGCGGACATCCCCGGCGATCGCGTCCTTGACCTGTTCGCCTCGCAGGCTAGCCTGGCTGACGGCCGCCTCCGTCTTGGCCTGAATATCCAGCGCGGCTCGACGTCCGAGGCGCGCGCCGAGCTGGATGTTGTTCGCGGGCTTCAGCAGCTCCGTTGCCACCTCGCGCGTCACATCGCCCAGCGCGCCCAGAACCAGCAAGCCGTTCACGTTCGCCGGACGGAAACTCTCCAGGTTCAACGCCGCGACATCGCTCCACGCCGCGACGGACGGTTTGGCCGCGATGATCCGGTCGGGCGGGACAAACGCGAAGCGGTCTGCCGCGTCGAGCTGCTCGAAGGTGAAGGTCTTGTCGCGCGCGACGTTGAGCGCCTCGGCAAAGCCCTGCGCCGACCCGTCCAAGGTCACGTTCAGCTCGCACTCGAAGAGCTGCGGCTTGAAGGCGGCGCTCTTGCCGAGCTTGAAGACGTCGCGATCGGGCTGCCAGTCGGGATGCTCAATGACCTTGGCACAGCCCTCCGGCGCGCGGCCCGAAATCACGACGTGGCGCACCGCATAGCTCTCCTTGGGGAACGGCGCGGCCACGGCCCCCGCGCGCCGGGCGAGCACGGCCCGCGGCGTGGCGTCGATCACCGCTTTGGCCCGCAAGGCTTGCCGCCCGCTGCGGTTCGCCATCACAACGCCGGCCACGGCCCCCTGCTCGTCCAGCAGCACGTCCGTCGCATACGTCCCGGTCAGGAACGGGATTTCCGCCTTGACCAGCGCGGCATCCAGCGCCTTCTTCACCGTCAGCGGCGTCGTGTAGGCCAGCGCGTTGGAGGCGGAGTGTCCCGCAAAGAGCGCTTTCATCAGCGGAGACGAGTCCGCCTCCGCGCCGGTTGCCCAGAGCCGCAGCGTGCCGGCCAGATCCTCGCCCAGCGTGTCATACGACGTCACGAGGTAGACGCGCATGCCCATCTTGCTGGCCGACTGCGCCGCGGCGACCGCGCCGCAACTGCCGCCGACCACCACCACATCCACCTCCTGCGCGACCGGCAGCTCGCGCGCCGACTCCATCACTGAGGCTGCGCGAGCGAGGCCCGCGCAGAGCGCGAGTTGAGCGATAAGAAAACGTCCAAGAAGCTCAGCATTTCTAAATTTGACTTTTCGTTCACGGGACTGCGCGGAAAATGAGCGCAGGGCACGCCCGGAGGTCGTGCGCCACCCCTGAAAGACGCACCGCGCAAGGTGGCCCGCGACCTCCGGGCGCGGATGCGAATGAACGGAGATGCCAAATTTCGAAGTGCTGCCAAGAAGCTGTTTCATGAAGACTCCAAACTTGGTTTTATTAACCGCCCAACGCAACTTTGGCACGACCGGAAACCGGCCCACACCCAAGAAATATACCACACGTTACACCATGTCGCAGCAGATTGTCCAGTACCTCTTTCTGGCTCAGCGGGAAGGACGAGCGTCTGCTCGTCCGCTCCCGCTCAGGGCCGCGTGATGAGATACCACAGCGTCGCGTGCGCCGGATCGGTCGTCAGTTGCGGCCCGGCCATCGCGACCGCGACCGCGGGCTGTCCCTTACCGTTCAGCGCCCGCGCCTGCCAGCCCGAGCCCGGCAGAATCAGCGTCAGCGGTACGGGCTCGGCCAGCGTCGGCCCCTCGCCCCAATCGATCACGCCACCCCGCTTCTCGTCCCACGTCTGACCCTTGTTTTCCACGCGCGCCACGGCCGTGAGCAGAAGTCTCCTGGACTCGCAGACAGCCTTCTCATCCAGCGCGACGAGCGAGATGTTCGCATAGCTTCGGAAGATCCCTTTGCCGACATGAAAGCGCACGTCGCCCACCTGAAAGTCGCGCCCGCCCACATAGCCGATCAGCAGGCGCGCGTAGCGCTTCTGCGACTCCACGTAGGGGTCGTGAATATAGTCGATGCCCTTGCCGAAGCGGTGTAGCTCTTTGGGTTGCCCCGCGTAGGGCCTGCAGATGTGGAGGTTGATGTCCACGTAGATGCCGTTCTCTTTCAGATGGGAGACCAACCAATCGAACTGGTCCAGCTTCTCGGGATTCAGCGTCTGCATATCGGCGTTGAGTATCCCCTCAGGCGCCTTGGCGAAGTCGAAATAGTGCAGCCGGATGAAGTTGAAGCCCAGCTGCTTCAGGCGCCGCGCCATGGCGGGTGCCTCGTCCTTCGGCGGCATGGGATGCAAGTCGCAAATGTTCGAGCCGAACAGGCATACCTCAACCTTAACGCTGCACAAGCGTGACCTTGCTCAGCGCGTACCACCCGTCCGCGCCGCGCCCCTTGATCGCCAGCCGCACTGCGGGCGCCGGCGCTTCGTCAACAACGGCAATCGACAGCGCATACGTCCCGACGGGCAGGTCAGCGGGCAGCGCGAGTCTTTCGGAGACGTCAATCACCGGCCCAGGCGGCAGGTCCGGCACCTCTTTAAAGAAGGCCTCCGTGAACAGCTCGACCGAGCCCGGCAGCCAGCGGTTCACGGTTGTCTGGCCAACAATGACCGCACTGGCCCCGTTGCCGTTCGTCAGCCGGTAGGCGATGCGATAAGGCCGGTAGCAGGGCGCGGAGCCGACGTTCTGCCACTTCATCGCCACGTCGAGCGTGCCGCGCGCCTGCGCAGGATGCGCGATCTCGCGAAGCACCAGCCGGTATCCGAGCCGCCTCAGAAAGCGCTCCAGCTCCTGCCGAAAGTGCGCGTCCTCCGGCAACCTCCCGGACTTGCCGCTGAAGAGGCTGCCGTGGCAGGCCAGCCCGTAGTTGAAGATCCAGCGAAGCGGCCACTTTTTCTCGACGAACTCGCCCACTTCCAGCGGCGGCTCGTAGGCGACGAGCCCCGTTTTCCAGGCCTCCTCCGCATGTGTCGCCCGATGCCACTCTGGATACGCGTTGCGCATATGGTTCCACGTCGGCGAGAAGCTGCCGAGGTCGCCCAGCGAGTCGGCACGCCAGC
>CAYMLQ010000387.1:0-5295 GCA_964390795.1 uncultured Lentisphaeraceae bacterium | reverse complement strand
GGGTGAACCCGCCGGGCGGCGGGTCGGGCGGCGGGCTGCACGACCCGTCCGACCGGAAGTCGGTGCTGGCGAAGTACGGGCCCAAGTTCCGCGCCGTGGCCGGTCCGCAGCCGGTGG
This sequence comes from uncultured Lentisphaeraceae bacterium, assembly GCA_964390795.1. Classification (GTDB taxonomy): domain Bacteria; phylum Verrucomicrobiota; class Kiritimatiellia; order RFP12; family UBA1067; genus CAYMLQ01. The sequence continues at coordinate 5,178 of CAYMLQ010000387.1, read as the reverse complement.
CGCGGCGTCAGGCGTCGCCCGGCGGCGCGCCGCCGCCCGCGCGTTACACAGCTCCGACGCTGCCGCCGCAGGTGGCGACCGCGGCACCGGTGCGCAAGGTGGCGGCCACGCAGTCGTCAGCGTGGGCGCGGCTGAGCGAGCTGGGCGCGGGGATGGGGCGCAGCGAGCTGGAGGCCCTGTGGTTCGCGTTCGTGGATTCGACCGGCATGGACCAGGCGGACATGACGCCGGAAGGGTGGGCCAAGGTCACGGAAGCGGTCGAGGCGCACTTCGCGGGAAACGGAGGACGGAGTTCAGAAGGCGGAGGTCAGAGCAACGACGGACCTAGCGAAGATGAGGAGCCCACGCCGTTCTAAACACATCTGGGGGTCGTGACCGCTCCGGCATGCGGGCGATGCGGACGAGCTTTTTCGGATACGAAAAATCAAGGTCCGCTCTGCCCGCATGCACTCCGCTTTTGGGGTTGGGGCTGACGCCCGAAGAAGATGAGAACGCTCAACGTTGAAGGAGAGAAAATAAGGAGACAGATATGGCTAAGGTACTGCACATCGAATTGGTGAAGATCGACACTGAAGGGCTTCAGACGCGGGCGGCGCTCGACATGGACACGGTGAGGGAGTATGCGGAGGCGGAGTCCGAACGCGGGGCGGTATTCCCGCCGGTGGTCGTGTTCCTCGGTGCCGACGGGAAGTACAGGCTTGCCGACGGGTTCCACCGCGTGGCGATGGCGCGGCAACAGGGCAAGAAGCGCGTGGCTGCTGAGGTGCGAGAGGGCGAGTTCGTGGACGCGCTGACCTATGCGCTGACGGCGAACGCTGCGCACGGGTTAAGGCGGACGGTGGCGGACAAGCGCAACTCGGTGATGGTGGCGTATAAACACCGGATCGCGCTGGGTTTGGGTGAGGTTCCGGCTGCAAACGCGGTGGCGCAGTTGGTAGGCGTAAGTCACACTTTTGTCGGAACTCAACTTGCAACGGTTGCAAGTTGGAGGGACGCGGCGGAACGCAAGGGAGCGGACGGCAACGGGATCGGCGCGGCGCTGGCCGATGTCGGGTGGATCGAGTTCGGCGAGCGCGGCGCGATCATCATCGGGTGGGACACACACAACGGGAAGAGCGCCAAGAAACGGGCGATGGACGGATGAGGCGCGGGCCGTGTCTCTGATGGTGCGCCGGATGAAGTCCGCCATGCGGGGCAAGGTCGTGAGGCCGCCGTCGCCGCCCCGCACTCCGGGCGTCTCGGCCGCTCCCCCGCGCGAGGGGATGGTCGTGCCGAGCAAGGACGGGTTCGCCGTGATGCGGAACGGGGTTCCTGTACGGCTGGGCAGCTCCAAGGCGCTTGTGATGCTGCCTGACGGGCGGATCGCGGTGAAGCGCAACGGACGCGCTTATCCGGTCGATGACCCGATGACGCTGATCGGCGGCAGGTCGACGGTCGAGGACGTTGGCGGCAGGCGGGTCATCAGCCTTGCCGTCGGGGACATGATCGATCTGGAGACCGGCGAACCGAAGTCGCTGCCCGACCAGCTCAACGCCACCCTGGTCAGCCGCACGTCTGGGCTGCCGGTCGCGGTGCGCATGCCTTTCCTCGGCGCGGGCGTGCCGATTCCGGATGAGACGGGACGCGCGGCCGATGACGATAGCGGGATTCAGTATTGAGGGAGATCGTGCGAAGGAGGTCGCTATGGATGAAAAATCTGATTGTCACAAAAAGGGTTGTTGCTGCGCCGGGTGCGCGGAGCGGCGCAAGCGGCGTGAGGCGATGTGTAACCGCGTTGAGGCGGCGGCACTCGGACGTCTGGCCAACACCGGCTGGACGGATGAGGCCCGGGCGGCCGCGCTGCTCGCCCGGCGGCTCAATGCCAAAGAAAGGGCCGGGGGCGGGTGGTCCGGCACAGGCAAAGGGGCCGGTTCCGCCTCGTCGGAAGGCCCGTCGGCCGCGTCGATCCGGGCGCCATCGCCGCCGGACGAGGGAACGGTTGTCAATGTCGGCGGCGGGATCTGCGTCATGATGAACGGCAAGCTAGTCCGTATCGGCAGCACCAAAGTCCTGTGCGTGTTGCCCGACGGCCAGCTCGGGATCAAGTTAGGCGGTAAGGCCTATCCCATCGGGAGTCCCTCGAAGTGGCGGCTCGGGATGGGCGGCTCTAGGATCGTCGCGATTGGCGGCAAGTACCTTCTGGATGTCGGAAAGGGGTATTTGAGCCTTGAAACGGGTAAATTGCAGGTGAAGCCCCAGCGGCCTGTGCCCGGTGGCGGAGGAGCGGTCAAGATCGAGATCGAGCGCTATTACCCGTTCACGGGCGAGGGCGTGGAGATCCCGCCCGATCCGCCCGACATCTCAAAGATGCGGTATCTCCAGGCGTAGCGAAGCGGTTGGCTGCGACAGATTTCGGAGACAGGAAATGTCGGTTTTTTGCGTAGTGTGAAAGGCAGTGTCGCGTACTCCTTGCCATGGCGCGGTAACGTGCCGCGCCGTGGCGCTTGCGCGGCCGCAAAACCGAACTGGAGGTAGAAGATGCCGAATCCCGCAGTTGCGCCCGCCGCCGGCGGCGCTGATGTGAACGCCCTCAACGGGGAAATCGCTTCGTTGCAAGAGGCTCTGGCGTTGGAACGCGCCAAGAACGAGGTTCTGCTGGAGCAGTGCCTGAAGACCGAGGACTCCTTGGCTGACAAGGATGTCGAGGGCTTTTCCGATGTGATCCCGAATGATGACCGCGCGTTCTGGCGCGGGCAGTTGCTGGAGAACCGCGAGGCGGCTGTCGGCATCCTCAACCGGATGCGCGAGCGCTCAAAGCCCGCTCCCGAGGTCAAGCCCGCAGGCGCTCCGGCTCAGCCCCAGCCGCTGCACAACCGCGCTGCCGCGAAGCCGGCTGTGGCGGAGAAGGGCGGCGCGGGCGGCGTGGACCGCGCGGCGAAGCTGCGCAACCGCGCGCAGGAGATCGCCCGGCGCGACGGGTGTTCGTTCACGGCGGCCTTCCGCCTGGCCGAGCAGGAGATTGTCGGTTAAGCGTCAAAGGTGCGTGGGTGCGAACCCGGAGGTGTGAAATGGTGCTGTCTGACATTGTTGCGGGGCTGTTCGTGGCGAAGACGAACGGCGCGGTCGTCGGGCGTCTCGCCCGGCTGGCCGCGAACGGGACGACGGGCAAGCCGGAGGCTGTGCCGCCCGGCGATACGGTCCCGTTCGGGCCGTATTACCAGGTGCTCGACGCGGACCCGGCCAACGCGAGCCTGTTACCTCTCGACCCGTTCAACATGACGCGCCTGCCGCTGAGCGGCACGTGCGCGATCGGCGACGCGCTCTTTGTGCGTGCCGACGGAAAGGTGGAGAAGAAGGCGGTGCCCGCTGACGGCAACGTGAGTGTGGCGTTTGCGGTCGAGGCGGGTGTGGACGGGCAGGAGGTCCTGTGCCGACCGCATCTGATGAAGTGGGTTGTTCCCGCCGGCGCGTGAGCGTACGGCCGATGAATGGAGGTTTCCAATGATGAATCTTGTTCAGGGCGATTGCAAGTGCGGCGCCCTAGCTTTTGTGGCGGGGGAGAACCTGTCGGCGGCCACGGGCCTGCTCGTGAAACTGTCCTCGGCGGGCAAGGCGGTCAAGCCCAGCGGTGTGTCGGACATCGCACCCTATGTGGTGGCGTGCGGCGCGTTCGAGGGCTATCTGTGCGGCGTGGTGCCGCTGTCTTCCGCGGCGAACTGCCGGATCGCGCTCAAGGGCGCGTGCCAGGCGGGCTCGCTTCTGGTGTCGGCGGGCGACGGACGCGTGGAGGCGGGCACACTGTCCGGTTCGGCTGTTCCTGTCGGCATCGCCGAGGAGACGGGCGTGGAGGGGCAGCGCGTGCTGCTGCGCCCTGTCGCTGTCGGCGGCGGTGGGGCGGGGACGCCCGGGCCGCAGGGCCCGGGCGGAGCGGTTGGACCTCAAGGTCCCGCGGGCGCTCCCGGTGCTGGGCTTGCAGAGAATCCGGATACAGGCAGTCTCTCGGGCGGCTCGACCGCTTCGGCGGCGGGCCCCACTGCAACCGCGTTCGGTTACCACGCCTCGGCCAACGCGAATGACGCGTGCGCGTATGGTGCGGGGTCTTCGGCAACCGGGAGCGGCGGCTGCGCGTTCGGTGCGTATTCTTACGCTTCCGGTATGCGGTCGGCCGCGCTTGGCAACGGGGCATCGGCCTTCGGCGATTCGCGCCTGGAGATCGCGGCGGGCTACCCCGCGTACTCCTACGGGCGGATATCGGTCCAGCAGTGCGGTGCGGCCATGCTGTCGTTCGGTCCTTCGACCGCGCCGTCCGCGGGCTTAGCTCCCGAGTTCAACAACCCGGAAGGGACCTTGCCGCCCAACATGTGGACCGCGTCCCTGAGCGGCGATGGATTGGCCGTGGTGATCTACGCGAACGTATACGGGTACGTCAAATCCTGCACGCTGCCGCTGACGTGAGGTGAGGCCTATGGGTAACTCCGTTTTCAAGGTGATACACGACGGTTCCCGCGCCGAACGCGCGAGGAACGTCGCGGATCTGTACGACCGGTTCGGCGGCGCTTTGAGCGTCGCGGCCCCGGTCGTGCCGCGCTGGGAGGCGGACGCCGCAAGCTGCGCGGTGCGCGGGTGCGCGTTGGCGCATCTGTTCGCGGTGCGGGACAGCCTCGGGCCGGACACGGACGTGACCGTCTTCGAGGATGACGCCGCGCGTTACGACGCCGGTCAGGGTGAGGCCGACCTGTCGACACTCCCTGCCGACGCAGGAATCGTGCTTTTGGGCGCGGAGACGGAATGTCTCGGCGGGCGTACCGAAGGCGGCTGGTATGAGGTGAAACCCAAGTTCTGGGGCACCCACGCCGTGCTGTACCGGGCCGCGCTCGCCAAGACCGGTTTTCTGCTGAACGCTTTCGCGATACTGGCGGCCAACCCCACCGGCGGGCCGCGCGAAGGCGGAGTGAGTTTGTGCTACGAGTCTGTTCTGTGCATGGCGGTCAGGGGCTGCGGAGTGAAAATCTACCGGCCCGAGGTGATGGCCTACACGACGACCGCGGGCTGGTCTTCCCGGGAGACCGGCCCGATGGCCGCGAGGTCGAGATACCTCGACCTGCGGGCGGGGGGTGTTCCGGGGAACGAGAATGAGGGAGAACGAAAATGAGCCGTTTGAGTGACATCAGTGCGAGCCCGGTCCTGCGCGAGTTCGCG
>CAYMLQ010000386.1:0-5319 GCA_964390795.1 uncultured Lentisphaeraceae bacterium | reverse complement strand
ACTCCTGGCTCGACGGCCTTTCCTTCACGGGCATGCGCGAACGCTATCTGGAGGTCTTCGACAGCATCCGCATCGACTGCCTGAACGGCGACAAGTACAAGACCGGTAAGCTCACGCCCGAAGGCGACTCCGACCCCAGCGCCTTCTCAACCGAGTACAATCGCGAAGGCATCCAAGTCGGCACCGCCATTGCGCTGCTGGTGAAAGTAGACGCGGCGCCTCGCCGCGTTCTAGGCGACGTGGATGCGGCGTCTCGCCGCGTTCCGGCTGAAAGCGGCGAGGGCGCCGCTTCCACCATCCGTTTCCGCCACTTCTGGGGCAAGAACAAACGCGCCGACCTGCTCGCCGACAAAGGCCCGTATCAGGAACTCACACCGGTTGCGGAAATCGGCTATCCCTTTCTGCCCGGACTCATCGCCGCCGGTTACGCGAACTGGCCCGCCCTCCCCGCGCTCTTTCCGACATCCTTTCCCGGCGTCAAGACCAGCCGTGACGACTTTCTGGTGGACACCGACTGCGACCGCCTGCTGGCCCGCCTCCAAGCCTATTTCGATCCCGCCGTCTCCCATACCGAGATGCGCCAACTCAATGCCGGCGTGCTGGAAGACACGGCCCGCTTCAAAGGCGAGGCCGTGCGCGACACCCTGCGCAAACGCGGCTTCCTAGCCGACAACATCGTCCGCTACTGTTACCGCCCCTTTGACACGCGCTGGCTTTACTGGGAGCCGGAAACCGAACTACTCGACCGCAAGCGCGAAGACTACTTCCCTCACGTCTTCAAAGGCAACCTCGCACTCGTGGCACAGCAGAAACCTCGCCGCGACTGGCAACCGCCGCAGACAATTGGCGCGTTGGGCTGCATTGATCTGATGGATCGGAGCGCATCCTGCTTCCCGCTCTACCTTCACTCCGACGGCACCTCCCTTCTTGAACCGGAAGGAAAGCGCCCTAACCTGAGCGATGTGGCGGCGGCCTATATGACTGGAATAGCTGCTGGCCCTGAAGATCTCTTCTATCACGCGCTGGCCGTCCTGCACGCGCCCGCCTATCGCGTCGGAAATGCGGGTGCCCTGAGACAGGACTGGCCGCGCATCCCGTTGCCCGGCTGGGGTGTAGACGCGACGCCCTCGTCGCGTTCAACGCGGCGGGACGCCGCGTCCACCTTGCTGGCCTCGGCGGCGCTGGGGCGGAAGGTGGCGGCGTTGCTGGACACGGAAACGCCGGTGGCAGGCGTGACATGCGGCGCGATCCGCGACGATCTCAAAGCCGTGGCGGTCTTCACGCGCACGGACGGCCAGCCGGTCAATCCCGACGCGGGCGACCTGGAACTGACGGCGGGGTGGGGTCATGCGGGCAAGGAAGGCGTGACGATGCCGGGGCGTGGGAAGATTGAAACGTCGAACGCTGAACGCCGAAAGTCCAACGCCGAAGGAAACTTCGATGTTCAGAGTTCGACGTTGAACGTTCAGCGTTCTATTGATGTTTTCGTGAACGACACGACCTGCTGGCGCAACGTGCCCGTGCCCGTGTGGGAATACACGATCGGCGGGTACCAGGTCATCAAGAAATGGCTCTCCTACCGCGAGAAGCCCCTGCTGGGGCGCGGCCTGACCGTGGCCGAGGTGCGTTACGTCACCGAGACCGCCCGCCGGATCGCCGCGCTGCTCGCGATGCACCCGCAGTTGGATGAGAATTATAGGGCTGTCACTGCAAACAACGCGACAGCCGCAACAAACCCTGTCTCGATGTGAACACTGGTTTCAACGTACTTCACGCCGCCATCACGGACAAGGCGCGTTAGTCCCGGCGTCGCGGTTGCTGCGGTAGTCGCGGACGAAGAGCAGCGGCACGCCGGGACAGGGTACGGCGACGTCCGTCTGGTCGAAGAACACCGCGCCCGTCATCACGCTCACGGGGTCGCTCACGGGAACGTCTGTCTTCGGCGTATCGTCAGGCTTGGGCGGCGTCGTATCTTCGGGGTTATTATTGCCGCCGGCGGCAACGGCGATCCCCGCCGCCAGCGCCAGGAAAAGGGCGAAGACTGGCGCGGACACGCGCCGTCCGCGGCGCGCGCCCAATGCGTTTCGATAGATGCCGCACTTTTCAGTCTTATGCATATTCGTCACGATCCGCATACGTGTTTGTCCAATGCCGAATTACGTCCCCTGTTTCGCCCCACTGTATATCTCCGATTTTCTCCTTTTCAGTAATAATTCCCGGCGAATTTCTTTAATCTGGGTGAGTGAAGACGAAGATTGTCTACGAATATAGATAACACCACTTTTGGGATTGTACGACCAGTCTCCTTTCAGATTGTCATATACGTACTGAATTTCATGCTCATTCAATTCAATAGGCAAACGCACCTCAATCACCTTTATATTTACTTCCAACACCAAGCTTGTCCAAAGTATAATAACGACAATTAACAACACAAAATACGCAAGTTGACTCCTGACATAAGGCAAACAACAATATCTATTCTTAACAATCCACGACCATGGATCAATGATAACTACTGTAGCAACAGGTGCAACAATATTCAACCAAGATAACGATAACTTGACACGACATAAATGTAATGCAAAAAGATCCGAGACTCCAATAGCAATCGTCCAAACAGTGAGACACAATGATACTGCAAGTATCTTTTTCGACACTTCCGAAGGTAATAACTGAGCCATCAGCCCCATAAAAATCATTAGCTCCTATGCATCACTATTTTGGCAACACATAATCAACAACTGCACACAACATTGCTTTCTCCACTACACAAACACCTATAGGTGTCACTTATTTGGAAGAGGAGGGAGTACCGGTGGATACAACGGGAACAGTCCACAACCACCGTTATCGCCCTTGCGTCCGGAGTCCCTCAATTCGGCAGTGAAGTGACGACAGTTAAAGAAGATGAGGTTATAAGGGAATTCGTACCACCGAAGTGATTCTAGGTATTCAGCAGTTTTCAGCAATGCTTTGTCTTCCTCGCTACTCGACTCAATTAGCCGAGTATAATTGTCACATTCTGGATCTCCTGACCACCAATCAATTTCGACACCTCTTATTGAGTATGTAATCGATTTCTTGCCAATGACTTGTTCCTTGTCGTTCCAAACGTCTACAATAATAAATGAATGCAGTTTGTCAACTACCCAACGATTCAAACCACTCGGATCTACATAATTAACCGGATCGTCCCCGCAGAAGGCGTACAGATTCAACCCTCCTTCAAGCCCGATGGGGTCTTTGCTCAGCCACCGCCCCGTCACGGGGTCGCACCAGCGGGCGCGGAAATTGTAGAACCCGGTCGCGAACGAGTACTCGCGCCCTTGGAACAAATAGCGGAGAGAGAAGGACGGGAAGTAAGATGTAAGAGGTAAGAAGTAAGAGGTCGAGAGGACGCTGCCCCAGGCGTCGTAAGTGTAGGAGGCGGCGAGTTGGCCGGTGGCGTCGACGAGTGCGTGGACTGAGCCGAGATGGTCTTTGACGGCGAAGAAGATGTTGGTGGCCCCGGGGCCGAAGACCGTTACGGCCAGCAGGTTGTCAATTCCAGCCCCCCATGCGTAGGTTCGGAGCGGGTTGCCGGAAGCGTCAAGGTCTGCCGCACACTCGTCGCCGTCGTACACGTGGAAGACCGTGCCGTCTCCATCCGTCGAGCTGACGCGGCGGCCGAGGGCGTCGTACGCGTAGGACTCGGCGAACGCGCCGTTGGTGGAGACCGAGATCAACTGGCCTTGGGTGTTCCAGAACAGGGCGTTCGTCACTCCCGCCCGGTTGACCATGCTTGTCACGTTCCCGGCAACATCGTAAAAGACGCCGTCGAGGCGGTTGTGAGTGTAGGCGGACACCACGGGCGGGACGCCCGTGCCACTTTGGGACAAGCGGTTACCCGCCAAGTCGTAGGTGTAGGAGACGCAGTCGGAGGAGACGAGTCGGCCGAGGCCGTCGTAGGCGTAGGCGTGGGTGACGGACGCGCCGCCGGTCGCGGCCTCGACCTTCTGCGTGATGAGACCGTCGGGGTCGTAGGCGTACGAGAAGGAGCGGACAGGCGAGCCGTCGGACACTCTGTATGTGATGTTCGTCACACGGTCTAGAATGTCATAAGCATTTTCGACTGTCAACGCCGCGTTGCTGACGGCGGAGACGAGGCCGTTCCAAGCGCAATAGGAACAGGAGAAGTGCGAGAGTTCGGGAGTCCCAGAGTTCGGGAATGTCTGGGATGCAAGGCGTCCGGCGGAGTCGTAGGCGAAAGAGGAAGAGAGGACAGGCGGGAACGCCTGTCCTACGGCAACCGCGGCGTTCGTCAGAAGGCCTGAAGCGTCATAGGACCAAGAGACCAAAGACGACGGGCCGCCGTTGACCGACTGCGCCTCGTTGGTCGCGCCGCCCTCGCCGTCGTACGCCCAAGAGGCGCGGGCGACTGCGTTGGAGGCCGAGCGCAGCCGCCCGCCGACGCTCCAAGCGTAGCCGCCGACGGGCACGCGTTCGCCCGTTCCCGGCTGCGTGTGGGTGACGCCCAGCAGGTGTCCGAGGCTGTCCCACGCGTTACTGACCGTGACGCCGTCGAAGCGGGTCATGGAGAGGGCAATGCCGCCCGCGCCATAGGCGGCGGAGAACACCTGTCCCTCCAGGTTTGTGACGCAGACGGCCCGGTCCTCGTCGTCCAGGACGTAGCGCTCGACTACCTGACCCATCGGGTCGGTCACCGCCAGCGAACGGAAAAGCAGGTCGTAGTCGTACGAGACGGTCGCGGGCGTGCCCGCGTCCAGCCAGCGGGTCACGGAACCGGGATGCGCGGCGGGCAGCCATGAGACGTCCGTGCGGCGTCCGGCGCGGCTCACGCGCGAGGTGGGGTTGCCGCAGGCGTCGTGCCACACGCGGGCCGAGAGCCCGTCGGGATAAGTGACGGTGCGGTTGCGTCCGAGCTCGTCGGCGTCGACCAGCGTGACGCGCTCAGCGGCCTGGTCCGGCGAGGGCAGGGCGATCATGCGCAGGTTGCCGAGCGCGTCGTTCTCGTAGCGGACGGCGGGGCCGGCGGCGGGAGTGACGGCGGCGGTGCGGCCCAGCGCGTCGTAGCTGAAGGCCGCGACGCGGCCGCAGGGGTCGGTGACGGAGACGGGCTGGCTGTTGCTCCACGCTATTTCGGTCACGGCCGGCGCACCGGGCGACGGATAGGTCTCGGCTCGCGTCTGCCGGGCGGAGGCGTCGTACGCGAAGGCGGCGGCGGCGCCGTCGGCGTCCCGGACCCGTGCGGGCAGCGCGTGGAGCGGGTGCCACTCGGCGGACGAGCCCTCGGAGGGCCGGGGCGCGCGGTTGACG
>CAYMLQ010000385.1:0-5323 GCA_964390795.1 uncultured Lentisphaeraceae bacterium | reverse complement strand
AAACGCTTCGTCCAAAATACTTTAGTCTAAAAACTTTTCGTCAGTGGTATAATATAAAATGATCACCCCATCCCACTACATGGAAAACCACGATCAGACAGAATACGAACTGGTAGTCGCTTTTGGAGGTCTTATGATGAAAACAGCGTTGTGCAACAAGAGCCCCAGGCCAACCGCCCAATAATTCGCAGAAATGTAGACGCGCCTCTGAAATCCTCCAACTACCCTGTTGCGCATAGAGCTTATCACGCTGATACAGCACGAGCGTGACCACGCTCATAAAGGGCGGCGTGACATCCTTCTAATTTCGGAAATATGGATAAATATTTCAGTGCCTGCGCTATTTGATGGCTTGATAAAACCGAATCCCTTGGCGTCATCCCATTTGGTCAGCACACCCCTCTCTTTGTCTGGCATAAAAAAAGTTCCCCCAACCGCGTTCCATAGCCGAGTGACAATACGAAACACCTTACGTCACGCCGACGACCAAGTCAAACGCATTCTCCCGCATTCTCTCGACACCCGGCCCACACGAGTATGGAGCCAAAGAGAACGTTAATCGGCCCCTCGGCGACTTGCCAGAACAAAGGTAGTCCGGCCCCGATGTCGGTCCACAGCAGCAGGACGCCGAGGGCGATGAACGCAAGTCCAGCGCCGCGCACAAGCGGGCGGTATCGGGACACGTTTAGGGAGAACGCCCAGAGCAATACACCCAGGAGCGCGTAAAAGGCCGAGGTCGAGCGGGCGAGGTACTCGACGATCGGCTGGCTCGGCAGCGGCCCCATTCCGAGTGCCCGGTGGGCCGCATCCATGGCGCGGAGCGGCATCACGGCGCAGAGCGCGGCAGAGCCGGCTACCGAGCCGACCACCCTCAGAAAAAGAATCAGGAAGCGGTCTCGCGTCATGGCGGTCTCCTCGATCTCAACCAAACTCCTACTCCACCACAAAAACCCGCGTCGCGCGGTCCGCGAAGTCGGCGTCAAAGGACGCCACGCCTTTCCCAATAACCTCGCCCGTGTACAGGTCGCGCACGTTCGCCTTCTCCGGCAGCCTCACGGTCCTCTTTCCCGCGTCTTTCACGCATACCGCCACCAGACTCTTCGAGGCCCACACCACGTCCTCGGTGTCGATGTAGGTGTGTGCGCCGCCAAGCTGCGCGATGTTGCGCATCAGCCGCGCCGGCAGCATCGGGACAGAGGAGAACACCGCGGTCCAGCCCTTTCCCCCCTTGACGACCAGACCGGGCTTGCCGTCGGCCAGCGTCCCCAGAACCGTTGCACCCGCGTCAGCGGCGGTGCAGATCGGGAACCCGCGATGCGCGTCGCCGTAGGATTGCCCGTCGAGGCCCTCGGTCAGCCGGTGTCCGCCGGTCAGCTTCACGCTGAACGCGCTCTCCTCGCGGCTCATCCGCAACGTGATGCCGGTGAGATCCGCCATCCCCGCCTCGTCAAGCTGTCCGTCGCGGTACGCGCCGGGCGCATACAGGAACACGAGTACGTGTCCGTCGCGCTTGAGCGCCTCAATGGCCTTGCGGTCCTGAGCGGTCGGTGCGAAGCTCGTCATGATGAAGAAGACCTTGCGGTCGGCGAGGCGCGGGAGATCGGTGACCAGGTAGTGCCCGACCGGTGCCCCGATGCGCGACAGCGCCGGAAGCTGCGACACCAGCAGCCGCGCGCCCAGCGGGTCGGCCACGCGCAGGTAGCACAGGCTGCGCTCGTCCACGATCATCGCCACGTCGTCCACGGCACTGCGGTCGAGCGTCTGCGCCTCGGTGGCGCTTTTCGCCAGACGGCCAATGCGATCCAACAAATCCGGATTGCTGTACACGTTGCCGCCCACATCGAACCACCACTGCGACGAGCCGTTGACGATGACGTTCGCCAGCTCTTTCTCCTGCTGGATGATGTCGCCCGCCACGTCGGCAGGCCGCCCCCACTCGCCGAGCTTTCCCTTTGCCAGCGAGGTGCGGATATCGTTCTCGTCGAACCACAGCTTGCCGTGCAGCTTCGCGCTGCCGAAGAGCGACATGAAGTGGCTGGTGCCCTCGCCCCCGAGCTGGCGGAACGCGTAGCTGGTCGGGCTCGTGAGGAAGTCCACGTCCGGCGAGGCGAGGACCTTTTCCAGCGCCAGGTGTCCGGCGTTCTGCTGGCGCTGCTCGCCGCACAATTGCAGCAGATAGCCGTAGAAGGCGCCCACAATCTTCTTGCGCCGGGTGATGTCCTTGACGGCCTCGGCAAAGGTGCAAATCGTATCGGCCACCAGCTCCGAGTTGTACAGGTAGTAGTCGACGACCGCCTGCTCTTTGGCCGGATCGCGCAAGGCCCCTAGCTCCGTGCGCTGGCGCTGCGCTTTCGAGGGAATCGTCGCGCTGGCGAGACTCGCGGTCTCGTCGCGCCACGCCGCCCGCAGGCCCTTGTCCGTGCCGTACTTGCCCTTGAGCCACGCGCGGAAGCGTGCGGTGTTGGCCGGTGAGAAGTCCACCCACTGGTTCTCGTTGCCGCCCCACATCATCCACTCCTCCGTCGTGCCGGACGCGAGGTGGTAGCCGATTACGCGGTCCGCATACGGCGAGGACTCGACGTGCGCGATGAGACGGCGCAGGCCCTCGATCGTGTCGCGCCGCCACGTCTCCGACGCCCAGCTCGGCGCGGGCTTGCCGCCCGAATGGATGAACGGCACGACCTTGCCGTCGCCCGGATCCATCAGCACGATATCGTCGGGATGCGTCTCGCTCCACCATTTCGGGGCGTGCAGGTAGAGGCGCGGGAAGAAGTAGGCGTTCGGATTCTCTTTCAGCAGCATGAGCGCCCGCTCGTCGAGCTGCGAGAAGTCGTACTCCCCGGGCGCGGTCCACGCGGTGCGGGCGAGCCCGTAGCCCGACTCGGTCGGCGTCGCGGCGAACGTGTAGAGCGTGAGGCCCGCCTTCGTGAAATCGCGGAAGACCTCCGGCGTGGGTCTGTAGGTCGCCCAGGTCATGCCGTTATGCGGCGCGCCGTTGATAAAAAGCGTGGGAGTGCCATGATGTTTTTTCACGGCGGCGACACAGCGCTGGGTGTCCCGCTGCTCGACCGTCACCGCGGCCACCTCCTCGTCCGCCAGCACACCGTTCACCCGGATGTGCGCGTCACCCAGGCACAGGGCCACCGACTGCCGTCCGCCGAACGCGAACTGCGGGATGCTCACCTCCGTCTGCACGCGCGTCTCCTGCCCCGGCGCGAGCTTCGAGAGAGGCGTCGGCAGGTCGAGAGGAACGCGGAACAGCTCGTCCTTGCTGCGGCGGAACGACAGATAGGCGGCGTCATCGAGAACCGGCCTGTCCACGCTGAAGCTCAGGCTGAGCGGGTAGCTTTTGCCAGCCTGCATTTCCGCCGTGATCCGCACGTCGCGCACGGTCGCCACCGGCGGCTCGGGGCGTACGATCTCGACGCTCGCGACCCGCAGCCGGTACTCCGGCCCCTTCTTGAGCGTGAAGGCGATCAGGGTGAAGGAGGCGAGCGGGAAGTCCAGCTTGCCGTTGGCGTCACGCGACCACGACGCGACCGCCCAAGCGGGGGCCTGGAACTCCACCCAGCGCCACTCGTCGCCGGCCTTGAGCGGCACGCGGTTGGCGGTCCACTCCGCGCCGTCGGCGTCCCGCGCCTTGCAGGCCAGCTCGAGGCTCTCGCCCTCGTTCTTCACGCGGACGCGGATCGTGTCGAACCGCCGCGCAATGGGGCGCTGGAGAAAAATGTCGTTGAACACGATGCCTCGCGTGACGAAGCGCCACTGCAGCGCAGCCGGGTCGGCCACGCCCTTCAGCTCGCTCAAGGAAAACTCGTCGGCGAGGCGCTGGCTGTCGCGTGCGGTCGTCCAGTCAGCGATGCCGGTGCCGTCGAACAGCACCTCGGTCTCAGTGGCGGTCGCCCAGATGGCGAGCAGCGACAGTGCAAGCGCGTGTAAAAACTGGGTCTTCATACTACTCCAATCGGATTGAGCGGATTTCGACGGTGACGCCGGGTTCGGACGCGGGGTCGAAGCGGAACGAGGTGACGCAGCCGCCCCAGTTCGGGTTTTTCGCGAGTTCAAACGTGTAGGTGTGCCACTGGCCGTCGGCGACGGTCGGCACCGAAAGACTGGTGGCCTCGCTGACGCCTGCGGAGGGTGTCGCCCAGAAGAGCTGCGCGCTTCCGGCGGGCTTGTCGAACCGCAGCTCCGCGAGCAGGCGCGTAAAACGGCCTGCGCGCAGCTCGAGCGCGGGCGAGGTCATCACCGGATCACGGCTTTCGGTGAGGCCGCGCAGCACGCCGTCGCGCGTCTCGAAGGCGGAGAAGCCCGCCGATCCGGTCCACTGGCTGATCGTTGCTCCCGACCAGGTGGTCGCGTCTTTCCCGGGCTGGCCTTCGCCGCGTGCCGCGAGATACCACGACTCGGAGGGTGCGAGGCCGACATCCTGCGGCAGGATGTCGGTGTGCTCCTTCGGGCCCTCGCAGAACACGTCGCGGATCGCGTCGAGGTAGGCGAAGCCGGAGCCGCGCGTGGGCTCGATGTAGTGGCCCTCGCCGAACTCGTTCCAGCAGCAGAAGAGCACGGTGTTCGTGCCGAGGCCGGTGCGGCGGTTCGATGCGTCGATGGAGGCCTTGGCCCGCTTGCAGAGGTCGCGGAATTTGGCGGGCGTGTTCTCGGACCAGAAGAAACCCTTCTCGTGCCAGGGCCGCGGGTCCCAGCCCATCATGGCCACGCGCACGTCGGGCAGCAGGTTCAAATCGCTCTTCATCCTCCAAAGGGCTTCCTGCTGGTCGATGAAGCCCTCCGCCGGCGCGCAGGTGTAGGGGCCGACCACGGTCAGCTTCTCAGGCGGCTTCCAGCCATTGCCGTAGGCGGAGGTGGCGTCCCAGCCTTCCTTGGCGAGCTGTTCGAGGTCCGCCTTGTGCTGCGACTGCGCGCCCACGATGGTCAGTCCGCCGAGTCCGCGGCGCTCGCATTCGGCGCGCATCAGAGTGAGCGCGTTCTTGACGGCGTCACTGCCGCCGAGCTGGGTGCGGAGCCGCGCCGGCTGCCAGATGTAGAGCACAGGCTTGCCGTTGAAACGGAGATAGGAGGGGTTTGAGAAGTAGCGGTCGATCCAGAAGGGCAGCACGTTGCGCATCAGGTCGTCGGTCGAGGCGACGCCGTCGGCGCAGCCGTTTTCCCACATGATGCCGAACTTGATCAGCGAGAGGTAGCGGGCCTTGAGCAGTCCGTCGTCGAGCGCATGGCCGAGGTGCTGTTTGATCGGCTGGTCGACGCCGACGCGGTACCAGCAGTAGATCACGCCGGAGATGCCGTGCTCGACCATGAACTTGAT
>CAYMLQ010000384.1:0-5332 GCA_964390795.1 uncultured Lentisphaeraceae bacterium | reverse complement strand
TGTAGCATTTACAGGGGTACGTTTTCAAACAAGATTAAAGAAAATGGAGTGCGACTGAGAACTGTTGGAAATTGAGGCAACTAGCGGTTGACAGTTCTAGCCGCGTATTTATAATGGCCGCACACGAGGGATAAACATGGTTTCTTACAAATTGGTCATGCCGGAACACTTGAATCAGTACGGCGTGCTGTTCGGCGGCAACATGCTGAAGTGGGTTGACGAAACGGCCTGGATGGCCGTCAGTCTCGATTATCCTGGCTTCCGTTTCGTGACCATCGGCATGGATCGGGTGGAGTTCAAAAAGGGCGTGACGGGCGGCTCGATCCTGCGGCTTGAGGTGAGCCGTCTGCGCGTGGGCCGCACCTCGGCGACGTACGGGGTGTTTGTCTATCGCCGCGAACTGCAGCAGAGCGGCGAGGAACTGATTTTCACGACCGACATCACCTTCGTTCGCGTGGATGAAAGCGGCGAAAAAATCGCCGTCGAGGGCTGATTGGCCCCCCCCCAATAGTAACAATTTTGCAGGGCAGACAAAAAAGGTGTTTTCTTGGTGTTCTGCGTGTCGTATAGTACTTTCCCGGTTGCGGGTCAGCCTGAGATCCATGGACAGGCTGGCTTTGCTGAGTCAATGGCACTACGAAAGCAGGGCGGATGTGAATAAACCTGGATTTGACAACGAGACCTATTTGGCGGAGCAGACTGAGGAGATCCGGCGTCGGGCGGAGTTGAACGGAAACAAGCTGTATATCGAGTTCGGCGGCAAGCTCATGCACGACATGCATGCGGAGCGCGTTTTGCCGGGCTATGATCCGAACGTGAAGCTGCGCCTGCTCCAGAAGCTCAAGGATCAGGCGGAAATCCTGCTGTGCATCTATGCGGGCGACATCGAGCGGAAAAAGATGCGGGCCGATTTCGGCATCTCGTATGACGCGGACGCGCTCAAGCTGATCGACGGGCTGCGAAGCCGGGGGCTGCTGGTCAGCGCCGTGGTGATTACGCGTTTCAGCGGCCAGCACGCCGCCAAGCAGTTCCGCGCGCGGCTTGAGCACCGCGGGGTCAAGGTGTACTACCATTATGTGACGCACGGGTATCCCACCGACGTCGAGACGATCGTGAGCGAGGAGGGGTACGGCGCGAACGAATTCGTCGAGACGCAGCGTCCGATCGTGGTGGTGACGGGGCCCGGGCCGGGGAGCGGCAAGCTCGCGACGTGCCTGACGCAGCTCTACCACGAACGGCGCTTGGGCCGGGTGGCCGGCTATGCGAAGTTCGAGACCTTCCCCGTGTGGAACCTTCCGCTCGAACATCCGGTGAATGTGGCGTACGAGGCGGCCACAGCCGACTTAAGGGACTGTAATCTGGTCGACCCTTACCACCTGCAGGCCTACAACAAGGTGGCCATCAATTACAACCGCGATGTGGACGCTTTCCCGCTGCTGCGCGCCATCTGGGAAAAGATGACGAATGACGCCTGCCCCTACAAGTCACCGACCGACATGGGCGTCAACCGCGTCGGCTTCGGCATTGTGGATGACGCCGTGGTGAGCGAGGCCGCCAAACAAGAGGTGATCCGGCGGTATTTCCGTCACTTGTGCGAGTACGCCTCGGGACAGACGGAGCAGGCGACCGTAGACCGCGTGGACATGCTGATGCAGAAGCTGAAGATGACGCCGGAAGACCGCGAGGTGGTGAAGCCGGCGCGGCAGGCGGGACACGACGCGATGAAGCAGGGCAAGGGCCGCAACGGTATCTTCTGCGGCGCTGCCGTGCGTCTCAGGGACGGGCGCATCGTGGTCGGCAAGAACTCAGAGCAGATGCATGCGGCGGCGAGCATGGTGCTCAACGCGATCAAGGAGTTGGCCGGAATTCCGGATCAGATCCATCTGATCGCGCCGCAGGTCGTGCAGTCGATCGTCCGCATGAAGCACGACATTCTCAAAGGCGAGTTTACGAGCTTGAACATGGACGAGGCGCTGATCGGTTTGGCGATCAGTTGCGCGACCAACCCAGCGGCACAGATCGCCATGGAGCGGCTGATCGACCTGCGCAACTGCGAGATGCACATGACGCACATGATCACGCCGGGCGACGAGGCGGGGCTTCGCCGGGTGGGCCTGCGCTGCACGAGCGACCCGTTCTTCGCCTCCTCCGAGCTGTTCATCGACGCGTGAGGAAATGACATTTGGTTGATCACAAAAGGTGCTTTTCAGACTTCACGGCGAGACCTCATTTCAAACCTCCAGAAATGTGAAGTTTGGCGTACCGGGGCTTTCCGATTCCACTTCAGGCGTCACGCCGGCAGCTATGCACCCTCATTTGTGTACGCTGGCGTTCTAGACGTCTTCGGCGGGAGCTGCCACACTTCTGCACGAAGTTGAATCGCACCCATGCGGGCTTGCGAAGCGGTGAGGGAATTGTCATAATACACTCTTATTTCTTTTCCCAAATAAGGTGGATTCACGTGATTGAACTTGAAGAGGTCAGGAGCCGGCTCGGCAAGCTGCGCGGGGAGATGGACGAGATGCGCGGGTATCTCGACATCGAGAACCGGCGCCGCATTCTTGCGCAGCTCGAGGCGGCGGCGGTAGCCCCGGAATTCTGGAACGACCAGAACGCCGCGAAGGAGGTCATCGCCAAGACCAACGCCCATCGCGCGTTCGTGCGCCCGTTCGAAGAGCTGGTGCGGCTGCTGGATGACGCCGGACTGATGCTGGAGCTGGCGGCGGCCGAGGACGAGGGCCCGCAGCGGCAGCAGGCGATCGGCGAGACCTTCCACACGTGCGACAAGGCCGACGTCACGGTGTCCAAGCTGCGCCTGCAGTCGCTGCTGGGCGGCAAGCTCGACGCCTGCAACGCCTACCTCACCGTGCATTCGGGCGCGGGCGGCACAGAGTCGTGCGACTGGGCGGACATGCTGTTCCGCATGTACCGCATGTACTGCGAGGACAACGGCTTCGAGATCGAGGTGTTCGACACGCAGCCCGGCGAAGAGGCGGGGCTCAAGTCGGTCACTTTTCTGGTCAGCGGCCCCTACGCCTACGGCTACCTCAAGGCCGAACGCGGCGTCCACCGGCTGGTGCGCATCAGCCCGTTCGACGCGAACAAGCGGCGGCACACCTCGTTCAGCTCGCTGGACGTGGTAGCCGAGCTGACCGAAGAGGTCGAGGTGGAGATCAAGGACGAGGATTTGCGCATCGACACGTACCGCTCCGGCGGCTCGGGCGGCCAGCACGTGAACAAGACCGATTCGGCGGTCCGGCTGACGCACTTGCCCACGGGGCTCGTGGTGGCGGTGCAGTCCGAGCGGTCGCAGCACAAGAACAAGTCCAAGGCCATGGGCATGCTCAAGGCGAAGATTTACGAGTATAACGAGGACAAGAAGCGCAAGGAGATGGAGCGCTTCTACGGCGAGAAGGGCGAGATCGCGTGGGGCAGCCAGATCCGCTCGTACGTGTTCCAGCCCTACACGCTGGTGAAGGATCACCGCACGGATGAGTCGACCTCCAACGTTGCGGCGGTGATGGACGGCCACATCCAGCCGTTCATCGAGGCGTACCTCAAACAGAACGCGGCAAAGGCGCAGGAAACGGCGTAGGGGCGGACCTGTGTGTCCGCCCATGTTGGGGCGGGCCTGTGTGTCCGCCCTGCGTGTATGCCGGCCGTATGGAGACGAAAATGACGTTTGAACAAGCCAAGCAGATTTTAGAGCAGAACGGTCAGGGGCAGGTGCTGCGCTTCTGGGACTCGCTGGATGCGGGCGAGCGGGCGCTGCTGCTGGACCAGGTCGCGGGGTTGGACTTCGCGAGCATCGCGCGGATGCGGGAAATGTTGAAGGCCAAGTCCGGCGCGGCGCCGCTGTCGGAGCCACAGGCGCCCGAGGTTGTGGAACTGACCGACGATGCGCGTGCGGAGGCCTATGCCGCGGGCGAGGCGGAGATCCGGGCTGGCAAGGTGGCGGTGCTGCTGGTGGCGGGCGGACAGGGGTCGCGCCTCGGGTACGAGGGGCCGAAAGGCGCGTATTCGGTCGGCCCGGTGACGGGTCGCCCGCTCTTCTATTTCCACGCCCGCAAGATCGTGGGGCTCTGCCGCCGCTACGGGGTGCGCATCCCGTTCTACATCATGACCAGCGACGCGAACGACGCGGCCACGCGGGCGCACTTCGAGGATCACACCTATTTCGGGCTGGATCGCAACGACGTTACCTTCTTCATGCAGGGCATGTGGCCGGCGCTGGACGAGGCGGGCCAGATCATTCTGGATCAGCCGGGGCACGTCTTCATGAGCCCGGACGGGCACGGCGGTACGCTGACGGCGCTGGAGAAGGACGGCTGTCTGGCGGACATGGAGCGGCGCGGCATCAACTCCGTGTTCTTCTTCCAGGTGGACAATCCGATGGTGGAGATCGCCGATCCCGCCTTCATCGGGCTGCACGTGGCGCGGCGCGCGGATATCTCGGTGAAGCTTTGCGCCAAGCGCGACCCGAAAGAGGGGCTGGGCGTGGTGGTGGTGCGCGACGGGCGCACCGAGATGGTGGAGTACACCGAGCTGACCGACGAGCAGGCCAACCGGCGCACGGCTGCGGGCGAACTGTACTTCAAGTACGGGAGCGTGGCGATCCATGTGTTCTCCTTCGCGTTCATGAAGGCCGAGGCCCGCAAGGCCATGCCGCTGCACATCGCGCACAAGAAGATTCCGATGTGCGCGGAAGACGGCTCGGTGGTGAAGCCGGAGAAGAACAACGGCTACAAATTCGAAAAGTTCATTTTTGATGTGTTGCCCGACGCCCAAACGGTGGTGAATCTGGCGTTCGACCGCGCCGAGGAGTTTTCGCCGGTCAAGAATGCGACGGGCAACGATTCGCCTGCGACGTGCAAGCACGACATGCAGGCCAAGTGGCTGCGCTGGTTCAAGGCGGCGGGCATCCAGATGCCGGCCACCGCGGCGGGCGCGCCGGTGTTCCCGATGGAGATCGACCCGGCCTACGCGCTGGATGCGGCGGAGCTGAAGAAGAAGGGCATTTCGCTCAAGGCGGAGTAGACGAGGAAGTAGAGGGTTCTGGGTGTCAGGGTTCGGATGAACCGCACACGACGTTCCCGAACCCTGAACCCTGAACCCTTTAACCTGTTGAACGTAAGGAGCAAAAGATGAGACCCGTAGTATTGATTATTCGTGACGGCTGGGGGATCAATCCCCGTGAAGAGGGAAATTCGGTGTTTGCGGCGAAGACGCCGGTGGCCGACCGCCTGAAGACGCGCTATCCGTGGACGCGGCTGGCGTGCAGCGGCGAGGCGGTCGGGCTGCCGGACGGCTATCAGGGCTCCAGCGAGGTCGG
>CAYMLQ010000383.1:2102-5338 GCA_964390795.1 uncultured Lentisphaeraceae bacterium | reverse complement strand
TCGGGCGCGGCGAAATCGCCGGTCATGGTCTGCGGCAGGCGGAAGACGTCGCCTTTCTGATTGCAGAAATAGAGGTGCGACTCGGAGGGCCTGCGGCCGTGTCCGTCCGCCCAGAACCCGTAGAAGTCCGGCTGCGCATTGACCGGCCTGCGAACATAGGTGTGGTTCATCTCGCTGTCTTTCGTCATCTGCCGCGTCATCCGCCACGTCGCGCCCGCGTCTTCCGAAAGCCACAGGGCGATCTCGCCGCCGGGGTTATAGGCCTGCGGCCCCATCTGCGTGGGGCCGATGATGCGCCAGGTGGTGTCACTTTCGATGTAGACCGGCCCGACATCGTAGTTGCTGCCTGAGCTGATGCCCGTGTTCTGCTCTTTCCACTCCGTCCCCGTCCAACGCGCGATGCGCCACTCGCGCGGGCCGTTGTCAGGACCCGATTCAAAGCCCTTGCTCAGCACGAACAGAATCACAGGGCGTCCTGCCGAGTCGAACTGGATATCCGAAAGATAGACGTTGCGGCCTTTGCTCTCATATTCCAACACCTGCGCGGGATTCACCTTGTCGCTGAGCGGCGTCGCCAACGTTTCACCCTGGGCGTTCTTCCACGTCGCGCCGAAATCGTCGGACTCGATGTAGTAGATGTTGGTGCGGTAGTTGAGCCCCTTGCCTTTGGGATGCATGTTGAAGGCCACGCCGGTTTTCTTGTTTTTCCACACGCCGCTGATCTGGTAGTGCCCTTCTTCGAAATAGGACGTCTGCTTGCGCTCGCTCCACTCCGTACCCTCGGGATTGCTGGTCATCATGTAGTTGCCGCGGCCCTTCACATACCACGTGTGGATAAAGAAGAACCCTTTGCCTGGATAGTACATCGGCTGCGGATACGAGTAGTTGCCGGTCCACATCAGCTGGAACTGGTCAATGTCATACGGCTTCACGCTGCGCGAGATGTAGGAGGGACGCCCGCGCCCATGGCTGCTTGAAAAGATCCAGATGTACCCTTTATCGTCGAGGTTGATCACCGGGTTGTCGTGCGCGTCGTCGGTTTTCTTGTCCAAGAGCAGCGTGGGCCGCGCCACCTTGCCGGTCGCGTGGTCATAGTACGAAACCATGTGCAGCAGCGTGCTGTTCTTCTCGTCCGTACCGCCGTAGCAGAAATAGGTTTTCTTCACCTCCGGCGCATACCAAGCGAAGGGGCTGTGGTTCGCGCAGTAGGTTCCCAGCCCGCCGCTGTATTTGTAGACATACTCGTTCTTCAGCGGCTGGTTGAAGTACCAGATGCCGCGAAAGCCATCGACCTTGCGGTTCTGGACAGTCACCAGCATTGGCTGGATCTTGACCAGCTCAGGAGCCTCGGGAATCCGGTTCGCAATGACCGTATCGGTCGCATGCGTGATCCAGTGGCACAGCAGCTGATCCGAGAGCCCCTGCCGCGACTCCTCCTCGCATACGGACTTCACCTCAGCAGGCTCCAAGACCCGGTTCCACAGGCGGATATCGGTCATGTTGCCTTTTAAGATGCGCTCTTCAGAACCTGCCGCCACTCCCACCGTCAGCGGCTCCTTGAACGCGCTGCGCTTGAGCGGAATCTCCTTGTGGCCTTCGAGCACGCCGTTTCTGTAGATCTTCGCCACCTTGCCGTCGTAGGTGCCGGCATAATGCGTCCACGCGTTGGTTTGGGGCGCCTTGGCGAGCGCATAGCCATACTGGCCCTCGGTGCCTTCGATCAGCAGGCGCACCGCGTCGTTGTACAGGTAGAGCGAGAAGTCCTGATTGGGCTGCCCCATCGTCAGAAACATCTGCGGCCGCTTCACATCGTCGATGCGCACCCAGACGGCCACCGAGAACGAGCCGGCGCTGAGCCGTTCCGTTAAGTTGCTTACGGAAAAACCGGTATGCCCGTCGAACGGATACCCCGCGCTTTTGGGTGCGGCCCACGCGCACGCACCCATCAACACGCTAACAACGCCCACGATGCCTCGCCTCATTTCATTCCCCCCTCACCTAGTTATCACAAAAAAACCAGACGCCCTTACTCGAAACCCAAAACCATACCGCCGGGAACGGACACGCGCTCCGGCACCGCGAATTCACCCGCCATAACCTGCGGCACCTCGTAGTAGGTGCGCCCGTCGAAAAAGATGCCCTCGCCGGCCGGCGCGGCGAAGGCCGCGCTCGCCGCCGCGGACGCGCACGCTATCAGCACTGAACGGGGAATCGACATAGGCCTAGCGTGCTCCAGACTCTGAGTCGCGCAACAGCGCCGTCGCGCACCAGATCACCGGGGCCTGACCGTGCAGGTCGCCGGTCACGCGCTTGCGGTCGAGATAGTACTGGCGATCGGCCTTCTTGTTGGTGCCTTCGCACACGTCGCGCACATCGCCGTTCTCGTCGATATAGGTGACAAGCGCCAGCCAGGCCTTGCGCGCGACCGGGCCGTAGGTCCGGGCGTCGAGCCAGCCGTTCTTGACACCCGTGATCAGGGCGAAGGCGAACATGCCGGTACCGGAACTCTCCGGCCACGACCCCTCGTCGTCGATCAGTTGGCGCCACATGCCGTCCGCGCCCTGAAATTTCAGCAGGGAGGCCATCATCTTCAGGTAGCCGGCCATGATGCGCGGCCGGTCCGGATTATCGAGCGGCAGCGAGCGCAGCAGCTCGGCTGTACCCGCCGCCATCCAGCCGTTGCCGCGGCCCCAGAAGAAGGGCACATCCGGCGCATGGAAGAACAGGCCGTTGGGCCGCTGCAACTCGTCCAGATATACCACCATCTCTTTCGCCGCGCGGTCGATATAGGCGCGGTCTCCAGTGGCACGGAACGCCTGCGCCTGGATCATGGTGATCATGAACATATCGTCGATCCAGAGGCGCGTCTGCCACGTCAGGCCGCGCGCCGTCCAAGCCCGCGCCTCGGGCGTGTCATCCTTGCCTTGCGGCGCGGCCCACTGGGTGTCCGCGATGAGCTTGCCCATCGTCAGATACCGAGCCTCCTTCGTCTGCAGGTACAGCTCGAGCGGCACCGCGCCGAACACATTGTTGTCGACATGGTTCGGCGGTGGCAGAAGCCGGGCGTCCGCGCCGAACAGCGGCTCGAAGCGCTGCGCCAGCCGCTTCGTCAGCCCCGCATTCCCGGTTTCCTTGGCGAAGGCGAGCGACCCGTACCACGTGCAGACGTCGGGATAGGTGATCTGCTTGGGCGTCTTTCCCATCCGTCCGTACTGGCTGTGCGGCTGCGCCAGGAA
>CAYMLQ010000383.1:0-2002 GCA_964390795.1 uncultured Lentisphaeraceae bacterium | reverse complement strand
TCTGCTTGGGCGTCTTTCCCATCCGTCCGTACTGGCTGTGCGGCTGCGCCAGGAAGCGCTCCGCAATCCGTCCGCCCACCGATTCTGGCGACGAGCCTTGGGGCCAGTCGCCGAACACCGACGCCAAAGGATCACGCGACACCGACGCGCAACCCGCAACTGCCAACACACCGAACATCGCAATACGCTTCACCATATGGAGACTCCTTTCGTCACAACCGTTCAAATATGAACACGCTGGAGTAACAATTACAAGACGTTTATACCATGCGCCGTCGAGGGGGTTCAAGCCAGCTCTTCCAGCTCGGCCATATACTGCCGTTTACCTGATCGCATAAGCCATTCGTCTTCAAGGCATGGCAACGCCAAAATCCGAGCTACTAACTCCTAAATCGGGTGCGGATTCAACAAATTGAATCGCACCCCGTTCCAATCGCCCTTGTTTTCCCGAATATGCTCCGGTATAGTGAACAGGCTTTGAAACATCATCCTTACACGGACAGCCACGACCATGAAAAAAGACCTCTCCCTCCTGACCGGCCTGCTTGACGCCACGCTCAATGTCAGCGTTTTCCACGACACGTCGAACAACGGACTACAGCTCGCCAACAGCGGCACGGTCTCCCGCGTGCTGACGGGTGTGGACGCCAGCCTGCGCCTGCTGCGGGAGGCCGCCGCACGCGGCGCCGACTGCGTGGTCTGCCACCACGGCTTAAGCTGGGGCGATTCCCTGAAACGCCTCACCGGGCTCAACCACCGCCTCGTCGCCTTCGCCATCGAGCACGACATCGCGGTCTACGCGGCCCACCTGCCGCTCGACGCCCACCCGCGCTACGGCAACAATGCGCAGCTCTGCAAGGCGCTCGGGCTGACGCGCCTCCAGCCAGCCTTCACGTACCATGGCGAAACCATCGGCTTCGCCGCCTCGTATTCCAAAGCCATCCCGTTCGAAGCCTTCTGCGACCGCGTGCGCGAAACGGTGAACCCCGACCTGCGCGCGCTCGCCTTCGGCAAGCCAAGCGTCAAGACGGTAGGCGTAGTTTCCGGCGGCGCGTCGGACATGATCGGCCAGGCCGCCGACCTCGGCCTCGACGCCTACCTCACCGGCGAGCCCAGCCTGCAGGGGTACAACCTCGCGGAGAACCTGAGCCAGAACGTGATCTTCGCCGGCCACTACGCCACCGAGACCTTCGGCGTGCGAGCGCTAGCAAGCCTCATCTCCCAAAAGCTCAAGCTCCCCTCAGAGTTCGTCGACTTCAAGATCCCGTATTGATGACCTGATGCCCGCCGATCGTGTAGTCCCGCACGGGCACCGACACGTTGTGCCAACGGGTTGTGTCGTTCACGAAAACATCGAACGAACGCTGAACGCCCAACGTCGAACGCCGAACGCTGAACATCAAAAAAAATAGCATTCACCCGCCCGGCCGAAAATGCTATTCTTTGAAAGAACATTGCAATTGCCTTCCCCGTCGAAGGTTCCAACACGAGGAAACCGCCATGGCCCTATACGAGTTCGCGCACGATCTGGACACCCCCGTGCATCCGGTTAGCGCCCCCGACTACATGCCCGTCGAACAGCTCCGCGCCCTTCAGCTCCACCGCCTCCAAGGCCTGGTCAAGCGCGTGTACGAGAGCGTCCCCCTCACCCGCAAGCGTATGGACGAGCGCGGCGTGCGGCCCGAGCACATCAAGACCCTCGCGGACATCGCCCTGCTGCCCTTCTCGATGAAGACCGACCTGCGCGACGAGTATCCCTTCGGCCTCTTCGCCAGCCCCATGAACGACATCGTGCGCTTCCACTGCTCCAGCGGCACCACCGGCAAGCCCATCGTCATCGGCAACACCCAGAACGACATCCTCGTCTGGCAGAACGGCTGCATGCGCGCCCTCGCCATGTGCGGCGTGCGCAGCTCTGACATCATGCAGGTGGCCTACGGCTACGGGCTCTTCACCGGCGGCCTCGGCCTGCACTACGGCGGCGAGGGCCTCGGCTGCGCCG
>CAYMLQ010000382.1:0-5347 GCA_964390795.1 uncultured Lentisphaeraceae bacterium | reverse complement strand
GAAGGGGCCTGCCACGCGCACGCGCTTCTTGTCGTCGTAGGGCTTGTCGTAGAGGAATTCGAATTCGGCCTTGGCCGCGATCGAGGCGTCGATCTCGCGCTGACGTGCGATGCGGGCCTCCCAGAAGGCAGTCAGCAGTGCGGCAGTAGGCAGAGGGCAGTGGGATGGACATTCGCGCGGGATTTCCCACTCTTGCCAGTTCTTCTTGAGCGCGGCGTTGAGCTTCGCGCGCAGGGGCTCCAGCGTCGCCTGCCACTTGTCCCAGATGACGTCGATCTCGGCGTTGTTGGCGATGGACTTGAGTGTGACGTGCGGCACGCGCTCGTAGACGAAGCCGTGGCGGATGGTGTTGCGCACGGGCTGCGACGAAGGCGCGGTGCGCGTGACGTCGGCTTCCTTGACCTGGCCCTCGCGGGAATCGGCCAACAAATAGTAGGGGTAGCGCGCGCCCATGATGCGGGCGCGGGCCAGCGCCAGCGCCACGCGCGAGGTGTCGATGGTGATCCAGCGCCTGCCCCATTGCTCGGCGACGTAGGCGGTCGTGCCGGAGCCGCAGGTCGGGTCGAGCACGAGGTCGCCGGGATCGGTGGCCATGAGGAGGCAGCGCTCAATGACTTTCGAACTGGTTTGAACGACGTAGGTCAAGCCAGTTCCGAGTTGAACCGACTCCCAACGGTCATTCACCGGAACCACGGGAAAGTCATCGACTCGGCGCAGATAGCGAAGTGTTCGGCCTGCCGGTCTTGCGCGCCCTGCCAGCGAAAGATGACGCAATCCGCCGAAGTCAGTTTTGAATGTGCCCGCGCCTGGAGTGTAGCATATGCCATTGAATATGAACTCGCGAAGATCACCCTCTCCTGCTGGTCTGGCGCTCGACAATGAAGTCAACTGGGAGCGAAAACCACCGCCTCCGATTTCATTTAGAGTTGCCTCTTCGCGCGTGATTGGACGCGTTGTCCCATCTGGTTCGAGAATGGTGTCGTAACGCTCCAGAGCAAGCGTACCGCGGGATCTTTCCAAATAGAGCTGACGGTATTTGACCTTTCCAATACTCTTCGCAAACACTAGCAAATAATCGACGGTCTGCGGCAACAGTGTTTGATCTGTGGATCCAGTTTTTTGAAAACTAATTGTCGCGAGATGATTGGCATCTCCAAAAACCTCATCCATCACAGCCCGGACGCGGTGGACGTTCTCATCCCCGATTTGCACAAAGATCGAACCGGATTCGGTGAGTAGATCGCGGGCGACGGTGAGACGGTCGCGGAGGTATGTGAGGTAGGAATGGATGCCGTCGCGCCAGGTGTCGCGGAAGGCTTTGACCTGTTCGGGCTCGCGGGTGATGTGGGCGGCGTTGCCGTCCTTGACGTCGCGGCTGGTGGTGGACCACTGGAAGTTGGAGTTGAACTTGATGCCGTAGGGCGGGTCGAGGTAGATGCACTGCACCTTGCCGCGCAGGCCTTCGCGTTCGGCGAGGCTGGCCATGACCTGCAGCGAGTCGCCGAGGATCATGCGGTTGGTCCAGTTCTGGTCGTGCTGGTAGAAGTCGGTCTTGTCCGCGCCTTTGGGGATGCCGTTGAAGTCCGCGAAGAGGTCGAGCTGGAGGTCGGACGCCTGGCGGTCGGCCTTGGTCATGCGCAGGAGGTCGTCGATCAGGACTTTGGGGTGGACCTTCTCCTGGATATAGAGCGGGGGCGCGTGGACTACGAGGTCGGACCAGTCCTGCTCGTCCTTGCCGCGCCAGACGAGCTGCGGGTCGAGGTCGCGGTTGCGGCGCTCGTGTGAGACGCGCAAAGGGGTCGTCTCCTCGGCCTTGAGCACGGACTGGTACTCCGCCGTGGGGATGTTCTTGCGGGTGGCGTCCTCGTGCGTGAGGGTCTCGACGGTCTTCTCGGGGACAGTTTTCTTAGCCATAGCGGATAAGGAGGAGTTAGGAGTTAGAAGTTAGGAGTTGGGGAGAGAGGCTCACGCGGAGACGCGGAGAACGCGGAGGGGGATTTTTTGACAGGATGACAGGATTAACATGATTGGGCGACCTTTCCGACCATCTCGTCGAATTTGCTGGCGACTTTGGCGGCGAAATCGGACTCGATCTCGTACACATCGGTGAACTCGGAAAAGGCCCAGCGGCCGTAGGTCTTGAGTTGGTTCACGCCGGGTATCCAGTAGGTGTCCATGGTGGACTTCTTCTCCTTCGCGTCCTCGCGGCGGTAGCCTTTGATTTCGACGATCAGGTTCAGGAGATCGTCCTCGCCGTGTCCGTCCTCGACCCGCACGATGAAGTCGGGGATATAGGTGCGCGTCTCGGAGAAGTAGCGATAGGGCACGAAGAGGCCGAGGTTGTGGTTCTTGACGTAGGAGCGGACACGCGGGTGCTTTTCGGCGACGCGGCAGAACTCGGCCTCCCAATCGCTGTCGAGCACGATCCAGTTGATGTGGCTGCGGTCCGCGCGGGTTTCCCAGCGCAGGAGCTTGGAGGTGTTGAAGCGCACGTGCGCGGTGGAGCCGGTGGGGTTGTAGGGATCGAGCACCGCCTTGATGGGGCGGGTGCCCACAAAGGCGCGGGTGATGCCGGCGATGATCTTGTTGCAGGCCATGTCGGCGAGCGTCTTGTATTTGAGCTGGGCGGGGTAGGTGCCGCCCTTGCAGATGAGGTAGCCGTCCAGCCACTGCTTGGCGATGCGCTTGAGCTGCCCGAAGAGGTTCAGGCGCGGGTCTTCTCCCGGATCGCGCCACTTGTTCAGTACGAGATACGAGGTCAGCTCGTACAGCACCTGCGCCGGGCGGACGACCTTGGTGTGGTCGAGATTCAGGTTGACCGACTCGCCGATGATGCCCGAGTTCTGCGTCTCGGTGGCGCCGATGAGTTCGGGCGTGAGTTCGAGCGTGGACTCCTCGTTGAACTCGGCCGCGAGGCGGTCTTCTGGCAGCTCGACGCGGTAGCCCTCGACGCGCGGAAAACGGATTTCAAGCGCGTCGCGCTCCGGGCGCATGGCCTTGACCTGAACGGTTTCGCGCGGCGGCTGAGGAGGGGCGATGACCGGTTTGGCCGTGAAGTCGAAGGGAATGCCCAGCACGTCGGCGTACTCCACGTTGAAGAGGCCTTCCTCGTTGAGGTCGTAGGACTGGCGGCGCAGGGCGCGGCCGATGACTTGTTCGCAGAGGAGCTGCGTGCCGAAGGCGCGGACGCCGAGGACGTGGGTGACGGTGTTCGCGTCCCAGCCCTCGGTGAGCATGGAGACCGAGACCACGCAGCGGATGGAGCCGCCGAGGGTGCCGGGTTTGCCCACCGTGTTCATGACCTCGCGGAGAAGCTCCTGGTCGGTCAGGTTGTCGGCGGCGCGGGCGTCGCCGGTGCGCTCGATGATCTCGCGTCGGAAACGGTCGATCTCGTCGGCGGCCATGGCGCGGAAGTTGTCGTCGAGCATGTCGCCGGCTTCGAGCTGCTCGCTGTCGATGAGTAGGGTGTTGGGGCGGGCCAGCGGGCGGCCGTCCTCGTCGAAGTTCCGAAAGAGCGGGAGTCGTCCGTTCTGTAGCGCGGGCGAGCCGTCTTTGTTTTGGCGCTGGAACCCGGAGATGAAGTCGTAAACCAGCTTGGAGGCCGACGTATTGCTGCAAATGACGATGAAGCACGGGGGGATTT
This sequence comes from uncultured Lentisphaeraceae bacterium, assembly GCA_964390795.1. GTDB lineage: Bacteria > Verrucomicrobiota > Kiritimatiellia > RFP12 > UBA1067 > CAYMLQ01. The sequence goes on along the minus strand of CAYMLQ010000382.1, from coordinate 1,704 downwards.
TCTTGCCCGAGGCCTGCCACAGGAGAAAGGTCTTCTCGTAGTGGCCGTAGAGCGCTTCGAGGGCGGTCTGGAGCTGCGGGGGCAGGCTCAAGGGGTCCAAATCGTCCGACTTGCCGCGGCCCTTCTTCGGCATCTTCGCGCCGATGTGTTCCCAGAGATTCCGGTACATCGGCATGGCCGTGCCGGGGATGTTGTCTGCGATCGGCACGCGCGGCAGCTTGACGATGCCGCACTCGATGGCGTCCATGAGGGAGAAGTCGCTCATGGTCCACGGGAAGAGGGTGCCTTCGGCGTAACCGGAGCCGCGCAGGAAGAAGGGTGTGGCGGAGAGGTCGACCACGCGGGCGAGGCCGAGCTTGCGGTTCACGGTTTCGAGGCCGGAGATCCAGAGGCGGGCGGCCTCGTTGTTCTTTTCGGCCTCTTTGCGGTCATCGCCCTTGAGCGACTCGTCTTCAGGATCGTCGGGCTTCTCGCGATAACAGTGGTGGGCCTCGTCGTTGATCACAAGGATGTTCTTCAGGCCCATGAGGTCGGGCATGACGCGCTGGAGCATCTGGCCTTCGGTTTCGAGGGTGTTCAGTTCCTCGCCGCGCCGGCCTTTGAGCAACGCGCGGCCGCCGGCCGAGAGGTCAAGGCGCTCGCGCAGTTTGAAGGCGTGGTAGTTGGTGATGACGATTTTGGCGCGGTTGACGTCCTCCAGCAGGTCACTGGGAACCAACTCGCGGCTGGCATAATAGGCGTCCGGGTCATTGGGCTGGAGCACGCGCAGGCGGTCTTTGATGGTCAGGCCGGGGGCGACAACGAGAAAGCCGCGCGTGAAACGCCGGCTGTTGGGGCTGCGGACCGCGTTGAGGGTCTGCCACGCGATCAGCATGGCCATGACGGTGGTTTTACCGGAACCGGTGGCGAGCTTCAGGGCCAGGCGCATGAGTTCGGGGTTGGCGTCATGGTTGGCGTTGGCGAGGTGCTCCAGAAAACCCTTGCCGCCCTTGCCGGAGTGCGGGGCGACTTCGGTCAGCCAGATCAGAGTTTCGACGGCTTCGACCTGGCAGAAGAAGGGGCGCGTGCTGGAAAAGGCGTGATGCCGCCAATGCTGCAGCAGGCGGGCGGTCTCAGGCGTGACCTGCCACTGGTTCGGATTCGGCAGCGCGCGCCACTGGTCAACGGTGTGACGCAGCTCGTTGATGACGGGTGTCGGATCGTACTGTTGATTCTCGGTGGAAAGCCCTTTGCCCTCATTGAAGACAAACTGCGCCTGGTCGGCAGAGCCTTTGCGCTTCTTCGGCTTTGGGATCGGCGAGATGAACTGCGCTTTGCGGCGCTCCTCCATGATCTGCTGGGTCGGCTGTCCTTGGCTGTCCAGCTCCCAATGCCGCAGAGGGCAGGCATAAGGCGAGTTCAGGATCGGGTGTTCGAAAAACGGATTCGACATCTGCGCTCCCCAAGGCATATCGGACATGTGAGGGCAGCCCATGGGTAGCCATGACCGGCCCGAGTGAATGAATCAATGGTGCGATTATAGCACCAAAGAGAGTGGCAACAAGCTGCAATTGAAGGATATTATGCCATATGATGGTGCCATATTCGCATCTCATGGGGGTTGACTTATAGTTTTCCCAATGAAAAAAAGCATCTACACAGAGCCGCATCTGAAACTGTGTTCGTGGCTGCGGGCGCGGCGTGAGGAGAAGAAGCTAAAAACGC
>CAYMLQ010000381.1:0-5372 GCA_964390795.1 uncultured Lentisphaeraceae bacterium | reverse complement strand
GGCCTGACGCTGGTTTATACGGTGCTGGGCGGACTCAAAGCGGTCGCGGTCACGGAATCAGTCCAGACGGTGTTGCTGCTGGTAGGGGCCGCCGCTGTCACGCTGTTCGGCCTGCATGCGCTCGGCGAGCAGGGCGTCACGTCGCTTGAAGGCCTGCGCGCCGCCGTCAAGCCCGGCCAGTTGAGCATGCTCCGCTCCGAAGGCCCATACGCATGGCAGGCGATGCTGCTGGGATACCCGGTGCTGGGCATCTGGTACTGGTGCAGCGACCAGACCATCGTGCAGCGCGTGCTGGGCGCCGAGACCGAGCGGGATGCGCAGGTCGGCCCGGTCTTCGCTGGCTTTATCAAAGTGTTGACGGTTTTCCTGATGGTGCTTCCCGGCGTGCTCGGCTATGTGTTGTTCAAGGACAAGATCGCGGATAATCCTGACGCGACGCTCGTCGTGCTGATCCAAAACCTGCTGCCGGTCGGGCTTCAGGGGCTCGTTGTCGCGGGACTCCTGGCAGCCTTGATGTCCACGGTCGCAGGTGCCCTGAACTCGACCGCCACCCTCGTTTGCATCGACATCGTCAAACGCCTCAGGCCGGAGATCGCCGACCACAAGCTGGTGCGCATCGGGCAAGTTACAACGGGTGTCGTGCTGCTGCTCGCGATCGCGTGGTCAACGCAGGGCGAGCACTTCGGGGGCATCTTTGCGGGGATCAACCAAATGATCTCCGTGCTCGCCCCGCCGATTTCCACCGTGTTCATCTGGGGCATCTTCTGGCGGCGCGGGACGGCGCAAGCTTCAGCCGCCACGTTGATCAGCGGATTCCTGCTCGGGGCTGTCGTGTTCTGCCTCGACTTCCCGGCGGTGTCTGGCTTCTTCCTCGGCAAGAACGCGGCGGGCGCGCCGGTCCAGCTTCTCACCCAGACTTTGGGCATCCCGTTTATGATGCAGGCCTGGTGGCTCTTCTGCCTCTGCAGTTGTGTTTTCGTCGGGGTCAGTCTGGCGACGCCCAAACCCTCGGAAGCCTGCGTGAAAAAGTACTGCTGGCCGAACCCGCTGGCCGTGCTGACCGAAAAACGGTTCGAGGGCCCGGGCGACGTGCGGGTTTTGGCCGTGGTGCTCATGCTCGTGATGGTGATCTGCTACGTGATCTTTGCGTGAGGCAGAAATCAGAAGTCAGAAGTCAGAAATCAGGAGTCAGAATGAGAGTAAGGAATTTAATTGATGACTTCACGTGAACGCGTGCTTGCGGCGATCAGCCACCGGCAGCCCGACCGGGTGCCAATTGACCTGGGTTCCAACCCCAGCTCCGGCATCTCGGCGATGGCCTACAACAAGTTGAAAGCGGCGCTCGGCATCACGGGCGGGCACACCCGCATCTACGACGTCGTGCAGCAGCTCGCCCAGCCCGAGGACGCGGTGCTCGACGCGCTCGGGGTCGATGTGCTCGACATCGGCCGCGCCTTCAACACCGCCGACAAAGACTGGTATGACATCACTCTGGCTGACGGCTCGACGGCGCAGTATCCGACATGGTTCAGGCCGATCCTGCGGGGCGATGGCGCTCACGAAGTCGAGCAAGGCGGGCTTGTCATCGCCCGCATGCCGCACCAGGGCGCGTTCTACGACCAGACGCATTTCCCCTATCTCAACGGCTATCCGGACAACTACGCCGACCTCCCGGCGGCGATGCGCACCGTTCTCTGGCAGGCGCTCGCCCACAGCCCGTGGGACCACGCCGCCGACGCGACCTTCTGGACGGACCTGCGCGCCAAGGCGCTTCATCTGCGGTCGACCACCGACAAGGCACTGATGGTCGTGTGCGGCTGCAACCTCTTCGAGTGGGGCACCTTCTTGAGGCGCATGGACAATTTTATGATGGATCTTCTGTGCGAGCCGGAAGAAGTGGAGAGGCTCGTCGGCGCGCTGATGGAGATCCACCTGCGCGGCCTCGAAAAAGTCTGCTCGGCCGTGGGCGACGTGGTTGACATCCTGCGCTTTGGCGACGATCTGGGCATGATCAGCGGCCCGCTCATGTCGCCCGCGTGCTACCGGAGCCTGTTTAAGCCGCATCACATGCGGCTGAACGCTTATGTCCATGCGAACAGCGGGATGAAGACCTTCCTACACTCCTGCGGCTCGATCTACCGGCTCCTGCCGGACCTCATCGAGGCCGGCTACGACATCATCAACCCGGTGCAGACCAACTGCGTGGAGATGGATCCTTCCGCCCTGAAACGTGAGTTCGGCGCGGACATCACGTTCTGGGGCGGCGGGTGCGACACGGCGTCGGTCCTCAACAAGGCCACACCGGAGGAGGTGCGCAGGCATGTGCTGGAGCGATGCGCGGTCTTCGCGCCCGGTGGCGGGTTCGTGTTCAACACCATCCATAACATCCTGCCGGAAGTGCCGCCAGAGAATGTGCTCGCGGCGTTCAACGCAGTGAAGAACTTCAACGAAGAGGCGCGTCTCAATTAGAAAGGAACGCGTGATATGAAAGCTGGAAGATGGATGAATCCACTGTCGCCATTGGTGGTCGGTCTGCTGGCCGCCTCAGGCGGCTTGTCCTCCGCCTTTGGCGCTGCCGATGCGACAACCCGCCTGGTGTATGACAAGCCTGCAGGCCGCTTTCACGAGTCGCTGCCGCTCGGCAACGGGCGGATCGGCGTCATGGTTTTCGGCGGTGTCGACGAAGAACGAATCGTGCTCAACGAGAGTTCTCTCTGGTCAGGGTCGCGCGAGGAAGCTGACCGCACCGGAGCGTTTCAGGCGCTGCCGGAAATCCGACGGTTGCTGATCGAAGGCAAGAACGCCGAGGCGGAGAAAGGGGTCAACGCCAACTTCACCTGCCAGGGCAAGGGGTCCGGGCACGGCCGTGGCGCGAACGTGCCGTTCGGCTGTTACCAGACGCTGGGCAATCTGAGGTTGAGGTTCAGCGGCCCGGCTGACAGACCGGCGCTCCTGTGTGCAAGCGGCCACCGCGCGTGGTCGGCTGTGCAGGAAGTCGGTGCCTCTGCGGACGGAAACGCGGCCACGAAGTGGTGCGTCATCCATGAAGGCCGACCGGTGGTCTGGCAGTTCGGCGCTGGCAAGGAGGGCGCAGCTCCGCGTGAGTATCGGCTCACCTCGGCTGAGGATGTGCCCGCGCGTGATCCGCGGACCTGGAAACTGGAAGGCTCGGCGGACGGTAAAGAATGGACGCTGCTAGATGAACACAAGGATGAGCCGATATTCGCTAAGCGGAATGAGAGCCACACGTACAAAATCGGGAACCCGCGCACGTGCCGTATGTTCCGTTTCACGTTTATGCCGAATCCAGGGGTCACGCATTTTCAGGTGGCAGAGATTGCGCTCTCAGGGCTTCCGCCTCACGTGTCCGCACAGGGCCAGACGGAGGATTACTCTCGATTGCTGGACCTGCGCTCAGCGTCTGCGGACATTGTTTATAAGAAAGCCGGCGTGCGCTTCACGCGCGAGCATTTCGTCAGCGCCCCTGATGAGGTGTTTGTTTCCAGGCTGAAAGCGGATCAGCCCGGCGCCGTGTCGTTTGCGGTGTCGCTGGACCGGCCCGAGCGGTTTGAAACGCGGGCCGCCACCGATCATGAACTGCTGATGACCGGCACGCTCGACAACGGCTGCGGCGGCAAAGGCGTGAGTTACGCCGCGCGGCTGCGCGTTCTGGCGCGGGGCGGAACCGTGAAGACCGCGGCAAACACCCTGGTTGTCGAAAAGGCGGATGAGGTTCTGCTGCTGTTCTCCGCCGCCACGGATTTCAAGGGTTTTGCTGGCAGGCAGCTAGGCGATCCCGTCGCCGCGACGCTTGCCGATCTCGATAAGGCGGCAAAGAAGTCGTTCGACGAACTGCGTGTGGCGCAGAAGGCCGACCACGAAAAGTATTTCAACCGCGTGGAGCTGAGCCTGCCCGCTACGCCCAACAGTGGGCAACCGACGGACGCTCGGCTAGCCGGCTTCGCAAAGGGCGAACCGGACCCGGCGCTGGCCGCGCTGTACTTTAATTTCGGACGATACCTGCTGATCAGCAGCTCGCGGCCTGGCGGACTGCCTGCCAATCTTCAAGGCATCTGGGCCGAGGAGGTCCAGACGCCTTGGAACGGAGACTGGCACCTCGACATCAACGTCCAGATGAACTACTGGCCCGCCGAGGTCTGCAACCTGTCCGAGCTTCACGAACCGATGCACAAGCTCATCGCCTCTCTGGTTGAGCCGGGCCGAAAGACCGCGAAGGCCTACTACAACGCACGCGGCTGGGTCGCCCATGTGATCACCAACCCGTGGGGGTTCACGTCGCCCGGGGAAGCCGCGTCCTGGGGCGCGACCGTGAGCGGTTCGGCCTGGCTTTGTCAGCACCTCTGGGAGCATTATGCCTTCACGCTCGACCGCGAGTTCCTGCGCTGGGCCTATCCGATCCTGAAAGAGTCGTCGCTGTTTTACCTCGACAATCTCATCGAAGAACCGAAGCACAAGTGGCTCGTCTCAGGCCCTTCGAATTCGCCTGAGAACCGTTTCAAGCTGGTGGACGGAAAGGTGGCGCACGTCTGCCTGGGCCCGACCATCGACATGCAGCTGCTGCGCGAGCTGTTCGCCAACACCGCCCGTGCGGCGGAGCTGCTTGGCCTCGACGCCGACCTGCGAATAGAACTCGCTGAGAAGCGCGCCCGCCTCGCTCCGAACCAGATCGGCCCCGACGGGCGCCTGCAGGAGTGGCTGGAGCCGTATCCGGAGCCCGAGCCGAAGCACCGGCACACCTCGCCGATGTACGGCCTGTACCCGTACTATGAGATCACGGCGCGCGGCACGCCGGAGCTGGCCGAGGCGTGCCGGAAGTTCTTGGACGCGCGCGGCGACGACAGCAACGGCTGGGCGCTCGCGTGGCGCATGAATCTCTGGGCGCGCCTGGGTGAGGGCAACCGTGCGCACAAGCTCTTTAAGACCCTGCTCCGCCCGGCGGGCGGCGGGAGCGGCTCGCTGCCGAACCTGTTCGATTCCTGTCCTCCGTTCCAGATCGACGGCAATTTCGGCGGGTGCGCCGGCATCGCGGAGATGCTGCTGCAATCGCACGCCGGGGAGATCGAGCTGCTGCCGGCTCTGCCGAGCGCGTGGTCGGCCGGTCGTTTCAGCGGCCTTCGCGCCCGCGGCGGTTTTACAGTGGATGCGGAGTGGAAAGACGGCAAGGTTACAAACTACCGCGTGACTTCAGACGAGCCGCGCCCGGTGAAAGTCCGTTTCTCTGGAGAAAGCAGAGAGATCCTGCCCGAAAAGAACGATTGACAGACCTTGGCGCATAGTCTGGTGGAGCGGAGGGGAAGGGGTGGGAAGAAGGATAACCTTAGAATGCGGTTTGGTGTTCGACAGGCAGGTAG
>CAYMLQ010000380.1:0-5373 GCA_964390795.1 uncultured Lentisphaeraceae bacterium | reverse complement strand
CGACCGCTACTACGGCTTCATCGGCGGCGAGACCAACCAGTGGTATCCCGACCTGATCGAGGATAACCATGCCATCGAACAACCGTACTCGCCGGAAGAGGGCTATCACCTCTCCAAGGACCTGGCCGATCAGGCGCTGAAAATGATCAAGGATCAGAAGTCCGGCAATCCCTCGAAGCCCTGGTACATGTGGTACTGCCCGGGTGCCAACCATGCCCCGCACCACGCCCCGGCGGAATACATCGCCAAGTACAAGGGCAAGTTCGATGACGGCTACGAAGCCTACCGCGAATGGGTGCTGCCGCGCATGATCGCCAAGGGACTGCTGCCCAAGGACACGAAGCTCACGCCGCTCAACCCTCTGCCGGCCGACGTGGCCGCCCCTGCGGACGCGGTTCGCCCGTGGAGTACACTCACTGCCGACGAGAAGAAGCTCTTTTCGCGGCTGATGGAGGTCTATGCGGCGTTCTCGGAATACACGGACGTCCAGATTGGCCGCATCATCGACTACCTGAAGGAGAGCGGGCAACTTGACAACACCATCGTCATCTACGCGGCGGACAACGGCGCGTCGGGCGAGGGCAGCCCGAACGGCACGGTCAACGAGAACAAGTTCTTCAACGGCTATCCGGACGAACTGGCCGAGAACATGAAGCTTATCGACAAACTGGGCAGCCCGGACACCTACGAGCACTTCCCCACCGGATGGGCCGCCGCCACATCGGCGCCGTTCAAGCTGTTCAAGCGCTACTCAGAATACTCGGGCGGCACCTGCGACCCGCTGGTCATCTCGTGGCCCAAGGGCATCAAGGCGCGCGGCGAGGTCCGGAACCAATATCACCACTCCACGGACATTGTCCCGACTATTCTGGATATCTGCGGGCTGAAGATGCCCACGGTCTACAAGGGCGTGGAGCAGTATCCGCTCCCGGGCGTGTCGATGAAGTATACCTTCGATGGGAAGCCGGACACTCCGACCAAGAAGAAGCGCCAGTACTACGCCATGCTCGGCACGCGCGGCATCTGGGAGAAGGGCTGGAAAGCCGCTGCCCTTCACGTTCCGTTCAGCAACAAGGGGAAGTTCGAACAGGACCAGTGGGAACTCTACCACGTCGATGAGGACCGTGCCGAATCCAAGGACTTGGCCAAGAAGTATCCCAAGAAGCTGCAGAAGCTCATCAAGGCCTGGTTCGAGGAGGCGGAGAAGAACCTGGTGCTGCCGATGGACGACCGAAGCGCGCCCGAGATCGCGCTGACTCCGCGGCCCACCGAGGAAGAGCCTCGCGAGCGGTACGTCTACTATCCAGGGACTTCTGCGATTCCGGAGAGCTGCGCCGTCAACGTGCGAGGGCGTTCGTTCAAGATCCTCGCCGACGTGGAGATCACCGATCCGAACTGCGCGGGCGTGATCTTCGCCCACGGTTCGCGCTTCGGTGGTCACGCGCTGTTTATCGCGAAGAGGAAGCTGCACTACGTGTACAACTTCCTTGGCATGAAGCCGGAGCAAAAGTTCGTCTCGGGCGAACTGAAGCCAGGCAAATACGTGCTGGGCATGGAATTCATCCGCGAAGGCGCGGGGCCGAACCATGAGTCCGTGGGCCGGACGAAGCTGTACGTCAACGATAAGGTCGTGGCGGAAGGGCCGATGCGCGCCCAGGTCGGCAAGTTCACGCTGTCGGGAGATGGCCTCTGCATCGGCTATGACAGTGGCGATGCTGTGAGCGCGTTGTATAAAACGCCCGGCGAGTTCAAGGGCGGGACGATCAAGTTCGTCGGCGTGACCACAGAGAAGGCACAGTACCTCGACCTCGAGACGCTGGCTGCTGGGTTGTTCGCAAAAGACTAGGAAAAGGGTAATAGGCTGTAGGCTGTTATTGGGTGGATTCGCCGGACGGCGGCCCGGAAGACTTCGGCTTCCGGGCGGGACTCACGCTGCTGTTCCCGAAGTGAACCGACTCGATTGTCGCACGTTGGCGGCCACACAAAACAACGAAAGGAAGAAACAATGAACAAGAACCAACTCACCTCTGGCTGCTGCCTCGCCGGCGCGGCCTTCATGGGCGCACTGCTGCTGAGCGGCTGCGCGTCGACCGTACAGAAACGCTCGGTAAAAGGATCTGGGTTCCTGGGCGATTATAGCCAGCTGAAAGACTATGGCGGCGACACGGCGATGCTGAGCTACATCGATCCGAAAGCCAACTTCCGCGGGTACACCAAGATCCTGCTCGATCCCGTGCGCGCCTACGCGTCGAGCAAGGACAGCAGCATGGCCAAGCTGTCCAAAGAGAAACAGCAAATGCTGGTGAACTATTTCGACGCCGCGCTGCGCGAGAGCTTGAAGAAAGACTACGCGCTGGTCAGCCAGCCCGGCCCTGACGTGATGCGCGTGCGGGTGGCCATCACGGAGGCCAAGGGCTCCATGGTTGTGCTCGACACCCTCTCCTCCGTCGTTCCGATCGGCATCGCGCTCAATGTTGTCAAGGCGGGCCTCACCGGTAAGTCGCTCTCCGTCGGCGAGATCGGCGCGGAGTGCGAAGGGCTGGACTCGTTGACCGGCCAGCGGCTCTTCGCGGCGGTGGACGCCCGCGTCGGCCGCAAGTACACCGGCAAGTTCGACAAGTTCAGCAGGTGGCACACGGCTGAGGACGCCTGCGACTTCTGGGCCGCGCAGCTTCACGAGCGCCTGATCGAGAAAAGCGGCCGGTCCAAAGATCGCCGCTAACTCCTTGGGTTTCGGGCGGAGCCCGCGTTAGAAAGTCACGGCCACTTTGGCCCACACATAGTCGCCTTCGAGGCGGTTCTCGGTCTCCAGCTCCTTCAGCCACTTCACCTCGACCAACAGGTTGTGATCGCCGATTTTGGCGAGATAAGACAGCACCGGGCCGAGGCCGGCGGTCCGTCCTTTGAAGTCGCCCAGCACGGCGCCGTCCCCGCTGTCGCCGGTGATCTGCTGGTAGTAGAAGCCGTTGACGCCGACTCCGGCGAAACCCTTGCCGAGCGGCAGATGCTGGGCCACCGTCGCATCGACATGAAACTGCGTGCCGCTTTTGTAATCGGTATCCTGGTTCTCGGTGTTAAAGTCCATTCCGGCAAACGTCGAGACCTCGATCCCGTTCTTGCTGCCGAGATAGCACAGGGACACGCTGGGCTCCAGCGTCCAGAAATTCTTGCCGAGGTTTGCGAGATCGTCCTTGTCATACTTGCCGGTCGGCGCAAAAACGCCGAGACGGGTGTCGTACGTGAAGTCGCCTTTCTTCCAAACCAACATAAACGGCGCCATATAAATGTCGCCAAGGCCCTCGGAACGGTCCGAAACGCCGCCGTTGAGCGCCCTGCCCCGCGGCCCGGTGATCGATCCTGAAATGTCGAGGTCGAGACGGGCGAGGGGAACCGCCGCCGCCGCCGCATACCGTCCGCCCAGTATTTCGAAGGCGCTTTGGTACACTAGCACATGGATGTCGGCGTAAGAGGTGGCGTCGACGCCCGTGGCGAGATTCCGTCCCAAGGGCATCGTTTTGCTGCCGGAGATATCGCCTCCGTAGTAGACGAACTGATTCACATAGGCAAAGCCGGGCTCATACGGCAGCGCGTCAATAAACGAGGCCGACGCTCCGGGAGAGTAGTGCCCGCTGCTGGCCTCCTCGGCGATCAACGGCGCGGCCAGCGCCGCAACGACTAAGAACTGGATGACCTGACTACATGGCTTCATGTTGATGTGCGTCCTTTCTTGAAAACTATTGTGTTGACGCCGTATTCTAAGCAAAGAATCACCGGTTAATCAAGAGCAAGTTACGAGCCGGTTGATTTGTCAAACAAGAGTGGGTATACTCCTTGATTAAGTGACTTTTCGGACAGGCACTTTCTCGCGCGTCAGGTTGGCACGTTTCAAGCAATGTAACTGCACATGTTTCGTATCACGACACAAAAACGGGACCAGATTGCCTGGGTCACCCTCGCCGAACGGCGAAGGCTAAAGTTACGGACGAGGAGTAACACATGACTGAAACAGGAAAGACGGCCAACGAGTTGGCGGAAGAGAGGACGGAGCTGGCGGTGCAGAGAACCATCATGGCGGCCAGCCGGACCATGATGGCGTGGGTCCGCACCGGCACCTCCCTGATCAGCTTCGGCTTCGCGATCCACAAGATCCTTCAGGCGGCGGCGACGACCGTTAGCACGAACAAGATGGCGGGGCTGCATGAGCATACCGCGCGACGCCTCGGCCTGATGCTGATCTTCCTTGGCATCGCGTCGATCTGTATGGGCACCTACGAGTATTTCAAGACGGCCAAGCAACTGAACGAGATGAGCGGGAAAGTTTACAAGGTCAAGGGTGATTTCTCCCTGGTGATCGGCGCCCTCGTGGGGCTCTTGGGCCTGTTCCTGTTCGTCACGATTCTGACCCGGACCGAGGTGTTCTAAGGAGAGAGCATGGAAGAGATCATACACCGATTCTTTGAGAATTTGTTCGGACGGCTGGACGGGCCTCTGCATTTCCGGTTCATCCTGCAGCCGACCATGGCGGTTCTATTTGCGGTTATGAGTGGGATTAAGGATGCGAAGACTGGCAAGGAGGCGTTTCTTTGGAAGTTTGTTTGTAATCGGGAATATCGTTGGGATATGATCAAGGACGGATGGAAGCATGTGGGCAAGCTCTTCACTCTCGCGGTCGTGCTCGACCTCATCTACCAGTGGAAAGTCTGTGACCGGTTCTATCCCGTCGAAACGCTGACCGTCGCGTGTGCCTTGGCGATTGTGCCGTATTTCCTGCTGCGTGGCCCGGTCAACCGGGTCGTGAGGAGGTTTTTGAGTTGCAAGAAGACAGAATCCAGTAGCCAGGAGCCAGAAGCCAGAATCTAGAATCCAGAAGGCAGTAGGCAGAAGCAGAAAAGGGAAGGTACGGATCGAGTGAGAGCAAGAGCAAAGAGTTTTGAGGACTTAGTGGTGTGGCAGAAGGCGCATCAGCTTGTACTTGCGACTTACCGGCTCTCTCGGACATTCCCCCAGTCAGAGACCTATGGACGCCTATTCGCAGGTCATCCTGAATTCTGACTTCTAACTTCTTGATTCTGACTTCTTGATTCTAACTTCTGTATTCTGACTTCTGTATTCTGAGTTTCAATATGCCCACTCCCCAAACAACACCGACCGCCTTTCACGTCATGGCCAAGCCGACGGGCGCGCAGTGCAACCTCGACTGCGCCTACTGCTTTTTCCTGAAGAAGGCGGCGCTCTATCCGGAGAGCGCGTTCCGCATGAGCGACGAGGTGATGGAGAGCTACGTCCGGCAGGTGGTTGAAGCGGGGCTTCCCTCCATCGCCTGGCAGGGCGGCGAGCCGACGCTGATGGGGCTCGACTTCTTCCGCCGGGCCA
>CAYMLQ010000379.1:0-5385 GCA_964390795.1 uncultured Lentisphaeraceae bacterium | reverse complement strand
CCTAAGTGAAGCGCTTCTGTCGAAATTGCTTTGACTCCCTTGCCGCCTGCGATATAATACACTTCCTTTAGGGGACATCATGCCTATCTCTTGCGGGGTGTTCAGCGTATGGGGGTTGACCGTATGATCAGGGCTTTCATTCCGGCAGTGTTTCTTTGGGCGATCATGGGCGGCGCGGTGTGGGCAGCGCCGGAAGAGTCGGCTTTTGAAAGTGCCAAGAGCGTGGCGCCCGAGTCGCCGCTCGACATCCTCGTGTTCCGCGAGTTCGCCAAGAAGGGCATCCGCCCTCAGTACTGCACCGACGCGGTGTTCGTGCGGCGCGCGTACCTAGACGTGATCGGCACGCTGCCCACGGCGCAGGAGGCGCGCGAGTTCATTCAGGAGCCCTCGCTGAACAAGCGGCGCGCGCTGATCGACCGGCTGCTGGAGCGCGACGAGTTCGCCGACTACTGGGCGATGAAGTGGAGCGACCTGCTGCGCGTCAAGGCGGAGTTTCCGGTGAACCTGTGGCCGAACGCGGCGCAGGCCTATCACCGCTGGATCCGCGCCTCGATCCGGGACAACAAGCCGTACGACCGTTTCGTGCGCGAGCTGCTCACCTCCAACGGCAGCAACTTCCGCGTCGGCCCGGTGAACTTCTACCGCGCCATCCAGTCGAAGACGCCGGAGGGCATCGCCTCCGCCGTGGCGCTGACCTTCATGGGCACGCGCACCGACACGTGGCCGAGCAACCAGGTGGCGGGCCTGGCGGTCTTCTTCTCGCAGATCAGCTACAAGCCCACGCGCGAGTGGAAAGAGGAGATCGTCTTCTGGAACCCCGAGAAGGAGCTGCTGGCCGTTGTCCCGACAAACGGCGCGGCGGCGGCGCCTGCCCGTCAGGGGCCGCTCGTGGGGGTGCTGCCGGACAAGACCAAGATCAAGCTTTCCCCGGACCGCGACCCGCGCGAGGTATTCGCCGACTGGCTGGTCTCGGCCAAGAACCCGTGGTTCACGATCAATATCTCGAACCGCATCTGGTCCTGGCTGATGGGCCGCGGCCTCATTCACGAGCCGGATGATATCCGCCCGGGCAACCCGCCGAGCAATCCCGCGCTGCTGGCCTACCTTCAGAAGGAGTTTGTCAAGGGCGGCTTCGACACCAAGCACCTCTTCCGGCTGATCCTCAACTCCCGCACCTACCAGCTCTCGTCGGTGGCGTCCGCGTCCAAGGCCAAGCCGGGCGAGGCGCTCTTCGCCTGCTATCCTCTGCGGCGTCTGGATGCGGAGGTGCTGATCGACGCCATCAACAAGGTGACCGGCACGACCGACCTCTACACCAGCGCGATTCCCGAGCCCTTCACCTTTATCCCCGCCAACAAGCCCGCGATCGCCCTGCCGGACGGCAGCATCACCAGCCCCTTTCTTGAGCTGTTCGGCCGGCCGGCGCGCGCCACGGGCATGGAGAACGAGCGCGTCAACAAGCCGCTCCCGCCGCAGCGCATGCATCTGCTGAACTCGAGCCATATCCAGCGCAAGCTGGAGGAGGGCCCGGTCTTGAAGATGCTGCTGAACTCGAACCGCAAGCAGCAGGAGATCACCGAGGAGCTGTATCTGACGATCCTGTCGCGCTTCCCGACCCCGTCGGAAGCGGGGCGGGTGGAGGCGTACATCAAATCCGGGGTCGTGAAAGGGCGCGAGGCTGGCCTCGACCTGGCGTGGGCGCTGATCAACAGCGACGAGTTTATGTACAGGCATTGAGAAGGAGGGGGTCAGGGTTCAGGGGTCAGGACGATCAGCCGAGGTAGGCACGTTCCTGAACCCTGAACTCTGACCCCTGACCCCAAAGTTGAAGGAGGAGACGGTATGAACGCAAAGAACAGTACTCACACCCCTGCGGCAGCGCCGCAGGGTGTTCGGCTGACCCGGCGCGAGGCGCTGCGCCGCGGGTTGTTCGGAACGGCCGGCGCCTTGCTGGCGGACCGGTTCGCTCCCCAGGCGTGGGCGCAGGCCGCGCCCGCGCCTGCGCTCAAGGCCAAGGCCAAGTCGGTGATCCAGGTCTTCCTGTGGGGCGGCATGTCGCACTCCGACACGTGGGACCCTAAGCCGGATGCGGGCTACGACTACACGGGGCAGTTCAAGGGCGTGATCCCGACCAATGTCTCCGGCGTCCAGGTGGGCGACCTCTTTCCGAAGCTGGCGCAACAGGCGGACAAGTTCTCGATCGTGCGCAGCATGACCCACCGCAACAACGGCCATGAGACGGCGGCCTACCTGATGCAGACGGGGCACATGCCGGGCGAGCGGCTGGCGTATCCGTGTATCGGCGCGGTGTTCGCGCTGCTCAAAGGGTACAACGCCGGCTACAAGGGCCTGATCCCGCCCTACGTGGTGCTGACGCAGCCGCAGGGCCGCTTCTCCGAGTCGGGCTTTCTCGGCTCGCGCTGCAAGCCGTTCGCCACGGGCGGCGACCCGAACGCCACGCGCTTTGAGGTCGAGGGCGTGATCGCGCGCGGCATTACGGACCAGCGCCAGATCGCGCGGCGCGACCTGCTCCATTCGCTGAACTCGCTGGGCAACGCCATGCCGGACAATCCGGGCGTGCTGGAGGCAAGCGACGCGGAGCGTGAAGCGTATAACCTGATCTTGGGCGCGGGTAAGGATGTGTTCGACCTCGCCAAGGAGGACACCAAGCTGCGCGACCGCTATGGGCGCCACACCTTCGGCCAGGACTGCCTGGCCGCGCGGCGGCTCGTCGAGGCGGGCGTGCCGTACGTGACGATCAACTATCCGGGCGGCTGGGACACGCACTCGAACCACTTTGCGACCATGACCCGGCAGTGCCCGCAGCTCGACCAAGGACTGGCCTCGCTGCTGCTCGACCTCTCGGAGCGCGGGCTGCTGGAGAGCACGATCGTCTGGTGTTGCGGCGAGTTCGGGCGCTCGCCGAGGGTCGACTGGCAGCCGCCGTGGAACGGCGGGCGCAACCATTTCGGCAACGTGTTTTCGGTGCTCGTCGCGGGCGGCGGCTTCAAGGGCGGACAGATCGTCGGCTCCTCCGATGCGAAGGGCGAAGAGGTCAAGGACCGGCCGGTGTATCCGATCGACCTGCTGGGCAGCATCTACGAGCTGGCGGGCATCGACGCCAACGCCAAACTGCCGCATCCGGAAGGGTTCGACGCCCGCGTGCTCGCCTCCGCCGAGAACGGTGCGAAGGCGGCAGGCCGGCTCAAGGAGATCATGTGAACCAAGAGGAAAAACGCTCAACGCTGAACGTTCAACGCTCAAGGGAATAAAGACGTCTGTGTCCAACACTTGAGCGTTGAGAGTTAAGCGTTGAACGTTGAGCGTTTCTCAAATCTCCATTTTCCCAAAGAGGTCCCATCCGATGAACTTACCGTTCCGTATCCTGCCGACAGCCTTCTGCCTCCTGCTGACCGCCTCCTGCCTGCTTCCCATTTCTGCCCGAGCCCAGGCCTACATCGGGTTCGTCTATCCGGCGGGCGGGCAGCAGGGGACGACGTTCCAGGTCACGCTGGGCGGCCAGCAGCTCGAGGGCGTGGACGAGGTGCTGGTTTCTGGGGACGGTGTCAGCGCGCACGTGGTCGAGTACAACAAGAAGATGAACCCGCAGGAGATGCAGCTCCTGCAGGAGCAGATGCGCGAGCTGAAAGCCCTGGCCGCCCCGAAGCGCGACGGGGCCATAACCAACCTGATCGAGCGGCTCGAGAAGCTCATGGGCGACTATGTGCAGCAGCCGCAGTGTAACTCGATCGCCAACCTGGCGATCGTGGAGGTGACGGTCGCCAAAGATGCGGTGCCGGGCGAGCGGGAGATCCGCCTCGCGACGCCGCGCGGGCTCTCGAATCCGATGGTCTTCCATGTCGGGCAGTTGCCCGAGGTCTCCGCCGACCCCCTCCCCACCAGCCACCAGCAGATCCTTGGCAAGGAGGCGCAGAGCCTGCGCAAGAAGAAGCGCGAGAAGCCGAAGGACAAGGACGCCATGATGGGGGGCATGGAGATGATGCAGATGTCCATGAGCATGGGAGGCCCGGGCGCGCAGAGCGATGTTGACGATGACGAGGTGCGCATCCGCCTTCCGTGTACCGTGAACGGGCAGATCGCCTCCGGCTCGGTGGACCGCTACCGCTTCTCTGCCAAGCGCGGGCAGCGGCTGGTGATCAACGTCCAGGCGCGGTCGCTGGTGCCCTATCTGGCCGACGCCGTGCCGGGCTGGTTCCAGCCGGTGCTGGTGCTGTGCGACGCGCAGGGCAAAGAGGTGGGCTACAACGACGACTACCGGTTCAAGCCCGACCCGGTGCTGCTGTGCGAGATCCCGGCGGACGGCGAGTACATCCTGGTGATTCACGACGCGATCTTCCGGGGGCGCGAGGACTTCGTGTACCGCCTCACCGTCGGAGAGACCCCGTTCATCACAAGCGTTTTTCCGCTGGGCGGGCAGGCCTGCCTGCAGGCTGCGGTCGACCTCAAAGGCGTGAACCTGGGCGAGACGCAGGTGGCCCCTCCGACGAAGGTGACGGAGCCGTGCATCGTCTCGCTGACCGCGCGCGGCCGCGGCGGGCTGCTTTCCAACCGCGTGCCGTTCGCCATCGACACGCTGCCCGACGGACTGGAGGGCGAGCCCAACGGCACGGCGAAGAACGCGCAGCGCGTCACGCTTCCGCTTGTTTTGAACGGGACCGTCGGCACGCCCGGCGACCAGGATTTGTTCCGGTTCGAGGGGCGAGCGGGCCAGGAGGTGGTCGCCGAGGTGTATGCGCGGCGGCTGGACTCGCCGCTCGATTCGCTGCTCAAGATTACGGACGCGTCGGGCGCGTGCCTGGCTGCCAACGACGACCAGGAGGATATCGGTTCGGGTCTCAACACCCACCATGCCGATTCGCGGGTGCAGGTCAAGCTGCCGGCGAACGGGACCTACACGGTGCATCTGGGCGATGCGCAGCACAAGGGCGGCGAGGCCTATGCCTACCGCCTGCGCCTCAGCGAGCCGCAGCCCGACTTCGCCTTGCGCGTCGTGCCGTCGCGGGTGGTCATGCGCGGCAAGGACAGCGCGTCGGCCTCGGTCCACGTGATCCGCCGGGACGGCTTCACGGGCGCGATCAAGCTGAACGTGAAGGATGCGGCGAGCGGCTTTACGCTGCAGGGCGGGCCGCTTGTCGGCACGCAGACCGTGGCGCGCGTGACGCTGAAGACCACGCTGGCCGAGACCGACGAGCCGGTCAGCCTCGTGATCCAGGGCAGCGCCACCAACGGGACGCAGCAGATCGTGCGCGACGCGGTTCCAGCCGAGGACCGCATGCAGGCCTTCCTCTGGCGCCACCTCGTGCCGGCGCAGGAGTTCAAGGCCATGGTTTACAATCCGAACACGGCGCCCGCGCCCCGCAAGAA
>CAYMLQ010000378.1:0-5402 GCA_964390795.1 uncultured Lentisphaeraceae bacterium | reverse complement strand
AACGGGGGAAAGGGGGCAGTGTGCCCGTTTTCAGCTCCTATGGGATGCTAGTGACTTGCACTTTTCGTTGTGGTCTGATGCTGAGGTGAATGGAGGTCTGCGATGAGGGGTTTTGGAAAGAGGGCGGCGTGGCTGGTTGTGATGTCGGTGTGCGTGAGCGTGGCGCGCGCGCAGATGACCAACGGGATGTGGCAGGCGAACGCGGATGGCGCTTGGGCCGACCCGGCGAACTGGACGAATGGCGCGGTGGCCGGCGGGACGAGTTCGCATGCCTTCTTCACGAACAGCACGGCCCTGCGTACGGTCGCGCTTCCAAGCGAAGGCGTCACGGTCGGCCGGATGAGTCTGTACGGGACGAGCGGCAACAACGACTGGACGTTCACGGGCGGGCCTCTGACGATTGACGGCACGCTGCGCCGATTTTCGATGGCCAAGGGGACTCAGAAATTATACGTGCCCGTGGTTGTGACGAACGGCTTCACGAAGGAGCCTGCGGGCGCGGGCGGTACGGTGATTTTCAGTCGGACGATGACGTCGACCGGACGCGTCGAGCAGACGGCGGGGTGGATTATATCGTCGCCGGAGCTTGTGGACGTCGCCGTGGCCGAGGCTCCCGTGTATGAAGACTTCTTTACGGCCGGATCGCTGTATCTGACCTCGGGGGGCGTCATCCTGAACGCGGCGGCGGGCAAGGCCGCGAGCGCGTCGGTCTGGACACTAGCCGCAGGCAGTAAGACGGTGACGGCTGCTTCCAGCACCAACACCGCCTCTATTGTCGCGGGGCAGCGGGTGACGGGTAGTGGAGTTCCGGCTGGAGCGTTCGTGAGGCGGATCGTCAGTGCGACAGCCTTCGAGCTGAGCGCGGAGGCCGCTGCCGACGGCGGGTCGACGCTCGCGTTCGCGGCCTATCTGCCCGCCTCGCGGACGCGTCTCGGGACCGTCAACACCGATAACAATCACATCGGTGCGGGAGCCGAAGTGCAGGTCAACAATACGGGGTCGCAGACGCTGACAGTGGAGGTCGATAAACTGGAAGGCGGCGACAACCTTCGCAAGACGGGGTCGGGGGCCGTCAAAGTGCGCGACCTCTCGGGGATGCAGAGTTCTGTGCGCCTGGATGCGGGCACGCTGATCATCGACAACCCGTCCTTCGCAGAGCCCGTTCCGGCCACGAATGCGGCCTTCCATGTTGACGCCTCGGATCGTTCGACGCTGACGTTCGGGTCGGGCGGCACGGTGACCGAGTGGCGCGGCAAGAATGGCAACAACGCGGCGGCCGTGGCTTCCGGGCTGAACGCTCCGTTCTATCTGACGGACGCCCTCAACGGCTTGCCTGTCGTTGATTTCGGCGTCTTCGGCAGTGCGGGTTCCTCGCTGGCGTGGACGACGCCGATCACCAACATCCTCTCCGTCTTCATGGTGGTGGGCTCGCAGGCGAAGGGTGGCTTCGTGCTGGGCTCTTACAATACCGCAGGGTTCGAGGACATGTATGATTTCCACCGAGGTGCTCTGGGTGCCGTTTCCGGGGACTTAGTTGCCGATCCTTTGGCAAACAGCAATGCCTGCGCGGGTTTCCGAGGCGCGGCGCTCTATCTGGACGGACAGAAGCTCACCAGCACGGTCGACGGGTTCAGCGGCAATTACCAGCTTCTCGAAATGGTCCTGTCGGGCGTGGGCCGCGCCAACGCCTTCTGTTTCGACCGTGTGCCGTCGCGCAACCGCGCGGGCGGCCAGCGGCTGGGCGAGGTCCTTCTCTATTCGCGCGCGCTGACGGCCGCGGAGCGGCTTCAGACCTCGGCGTATTTGGCGAAGAAGTGGTTCGGCCGGACGCTACGCGCCGTGCCGGGAAGCTCCGAAATGCATCAGGTGGTCGCTAAGGTGAGCGCGCCGGCGAGTGTGCAGGTCTCCACTGGGACGCGACTGACGCTTGATGCGGTAGCAGGCAACAAGCGCGTGGAAATCGGCGGCGGCGGCACGGTCGTGCTCAAGAACAGCGCGCTCTCCGAGGCTCAGCTTGTCTTGCGCGATGGCACGGTCGAGCTGCCGGCGGCCGCTGGCGTGCCTGTGCCGGACATCAGCCCGATCTCCAACGCGTTCTTCCATGTGGACGCGAGTGCGGCCGGCACGGTGATCACCGATGCGGCGGGTCGCGTTCTGGAGTGGCGCGACGTCAATTACGCTTCGAACGGCCGCGCTGCGCTGGCGCCGCCCGCGCCGGCCACGACCGCGCACTATCCGGACTACCGACCGAACAGCCTGAACGGGCTGCCGCTGGTGGACTGCGGCGCGCTCTATTCCGGCAAGTGCCTGCTCTGGAACCACACCAACACCAACATCCGGACGGTGTTTGCTGTCTATGGCAGCCTGATCGACAATTTGGAGGCGTTCATCATCGGCGACGGGTATCAGACGGGGGCGCCGCTGCACTTCCACCGCGGTGTCGACGGCACGGTTTGGTACTCGGGCGCGCACAGCGTGTTCCGCACGGCGCCGGTTTTCGTCAACGGGCGCGTGGTCGATGACGGCGTGAGGTTCGTGCTGCCCGAGACGCCGACGGTCTTCAGCACGGTTGCGACCGACTATTCGGGCACGCCGACCGCCTCGGCTTTCGCGGTCGACCGCTGGCAGCCCGGCAACCTGACGTGGCGCACCGGCGGCAGCACCTGGGCAGAGTACATTATCTACACCAACCGTCTGAGCTACAGCGAGCGGCGGGCGGTCGAGGCCTACCTGATGAAAAAGTGGTTCAAGCAGCCCGCGCCGGGGTATGTGCTCGCTGGCAACGTGCGGGACGGGCTGCCCGGCCTTGAGGTGCAGGCCACGAATGCGGTCGCGCTGGCTGTGACAGGCACAGGGGCTGTGAACGTTCCGGACATCTCGGGCACGGGTGACCTCAACAAGACTGGCTCGGGGACGCTGGTGCTGGGCGACACGCGCAATCTGGCGGGGGCGGTCAAGGTATCCGAAGGCCAACTGCGCTTCGGAGGTGACCGGACCGTGCCAACTTCCGCCACGTTGCCGGGCGGGCTGGCCTTCCGGCTGGATGCGTCTGCGGCAAGTTCGCTGCAGACTGTGGACGAGAGCGGGACCACCTATGTGACGCGCGCCAACGACGCCGACGCTCGCGCTTTCTATGCGTGGGCTACCAATGACGCGGCCCGACCCGTCTTGATGGCCAACGCGCTGAACGGTCTGCCTGTGCTGGACTTCGGCGCATATGGCAGCGGCCGCTGCTTGCTCTGGACCCAGATGGTCAGCACGGTGCGCTCGGTCTTCTGGGTGGTCGGCTCGCAGAACGGCGGCGGATTCCTGCTCGGCTGCGACCCCCGCTACGGCACGGACGGCAACTATGCCCACCTCCATCGCGGCGACCTGTTCGACAACGTGCTCGGCCGCATCTGGAGCCCCATCAACACTTCGGCCAACGTGCGAGGCGGCGTGACGCGCCTGAACGGCGTGGCGGTGAACGGCGAGACCACGCCGCTGGGCGGCGGGTTCGACCTGATCTCGCTGGTCACAACGGGAGACACGCGGGCCTCGATGTTTGCGGGCGACCGGAACTTCCCTGCCCGCTCGGGCGGGCAGCGGCTGGCCGAGGTGCTGGTGTTTACGCGGGCGCTCTCGGCCAAGGAGGTGCGTGACGTTGAGGCGTACCTGTCGGGCAAGTGGTTCGGACGCACCCCCGGCGGATACGCGGGCGCGGTGCCGGCGGTTAACGCGGTGGTAACTCTGGGCTCTGGGTCAGTCGAGGTGGGTGCGGACGGCCTGACGGCAGGCGGAGTGGACGCGGGCTCAGCGTTCGTCAAGACCGGTTCCGGCACGCTGACGGTGGGCGGCCTTTCGATGGTCACCGGTAGCGTCGCGGTTACCGAGGGCGGTTTGGTGGTGGGCGGAACGGTTCTTGCGGACGTGCCGATCACCAGCGGGCTGGTCTACCATATCGATCCGTCGCGAACCAATACGCTGCTGTTCGCGGACGACGGTTCGGTCACGTCGGTCGTCTCTCTGGTGGGCAGCAATGTCGCAAGGCGCTGGGCGTATCAGTCCAGCTACAAGGGGCCGCTGCTTCTGTCCGGCGCGCTGAACGGCCTGCCGGTGCTGGACTTCGGCAACTTCAATTCTGAGCGGTTCTTGGAACTCGATCAGCAGGTTCAGAACGTGCGTTCGATCTTCATGGTCTTCGGAAGTCAGGGGGGCGCAGGCTTCCTTCTCGGGCAGAAATACGTCATCGTGGGTGGCAATCAGCCCTTCCACCGGAATAACACCGGCGGCTATAGCCTTGCTGCCATGCCGATGTTTGAGGGCGGGTATGCTGAGAACAATAACATCCACACCTATGGCGTCACGCGTCAGGACGGCGTGATTGTGAACCCCAAGGCGACGGGGTTCAGCGGCGGCTACCAGCTTATCGAGGTGCATTCCTCCTCAGCCACGCGCTTCCAGGGGCATGCTTTCGACCGTTCCCGCACGGCGGACGGCACGGCGCCGAGCGGCATTCTGCGCTCCGGCGGACAGCGTCTCGGCGAGGTTCTCGCTTACGACCGGCTGCTCTCGACCGAGGAGCGCGATCAGGTCTACGCCTATCTCAACACCAAGTGGATGGGGCGGCCGATGGCGGGCGTACGGCGCACGGGTACGGCTGTGGCCGCCGCGCTTTCTGCACAGGCTGGCGCGTGGCTGGACCTGGGCGGCGAAACGGTCAGCGCGCAGGCGCTGTCGGGCAGCGGCGCGGTCTCGAACGGCGCCTTGGTGGTGACGGGCGTGCTGTCGCCGGGCGACGCCGCGGACGCGGTCGGCACGCTCAGCGTGAGCAACATCGTGATCGGGGCGGGCGTGCGCTACGAGGCTGACTACGGCATCCCGGCCAGCGACTCCGTGGCCGCGAGCGGCGCGCTCACGCTGCAGGGCGGCGGCACGGTGCAGGTGAAGCTGCACGGCCTGACGCGGCCCTTCAGCGACATCGTCCTGTTCAGCTTCAGCTCCCTTGAGGGCGGGTCGAACCTGGCGCTGTGGTCGCTGACGGGCGACCGTCCGGCGGGCTACCTGCCGAAGCTGTCGCTCGTGGGCGAAACGGTGCGCGTGGTCTTCGTGCCCAACGGCACCCTGATCCAGGTGCAGTAGGTGCGCGGCGGGAACGGCGAGAGCTGTTCTCGCCGAAGCGTTAAGCGGAACGACAGACAGCGGACGGGGCACCATCACAGCCCACGAAAACAGGGCTTGCCTTCCAGCAAGCGTTGTTCTATTTTAAATTGGCAAAGCGAACAGATCGGGGCCGGTTGCCATAAGTGACCGGTTGCGATCATCAGTTAACAGCGTGTGAGTTGATGGCGGCCCGCTTTGGCGGGGGGCTAATCGAAGCGCAAGGTCAGCAGCGGTCATTTAAAGACCGGGCTGGCCTTTTT
>CAYMLQ010000377.1:0-5419 GCA_964390795.1 uncultured Lentisphaeraceae bacterium | reverse complement strand
TTGCCGCAGGCGCTCGGGAACGCGGCGCACACGTAGTGGGACTTCTTCTCGGGCGAGGTGAGCTTGAGGATCAGCATGTGCTCGGCCATCCAGCCCTCCTGCTTGGCCAGATACGAGGCAATGCGCAGCGCGAGGCACTTCTTTCCGAGCAGCGCGTTGCCGCCGTAGCCCGAGCCGAACGACCAGATCGAGCCCTCTTCAGGGAAGTGGGCGATGTACTTCTTCTCGATCGGGGCGCAGGGCCAGGTCGAATCCTTCTGTCCGGCCTTAAGCGGCGCGCCCACGGAGTGCAGGCAGGGGATGTACTCGCCATCCTTGCCCAGCTGCTTCAGAACCTTGGTGCCGACGCGGGTCATGATGTGCATGTTGACCACAACGTAGGGCGAGTCGGTGATCTCGATGCCGATCTTCGCAACCGGCGAGCCCAGCGGGCCCATCGAGAACGGGATCACGTACATCGTGCGGCCCTTCATGCAGCCCTTGTACATGCCCAGCATCACGCCCTTCAGCTCATCCGGATCGCGCCAGTTGTTGCTCGGTCCGGCGTCGATCTGCTTCTTGGAGGCGATGTAGGTGCGGTCTTCCACGCGGGCCACGTCAGACGCGTGTGAGCGGGCCAGGTAGCAGCCCGGGCGCTTCTTGGCGTTCAGCTTGGTGAACACGCCAGCCTCGACCATCAGGTCGCAAAGCTCTTTGTACTCTTTCTTCGAGCCGTCGCACCACACCACATTTTTGGGCTGGCACAGTTTCTTGATCTCATTGACCCAGGCGATCAGTTTCGCGTTCTGGGTGGGAAGCTTGGCGGCCACTGCGTCAACCTTGGCAGGTTTCTTCGCAACAGTCTTGCAGGCGCATTTGGCGGTCGTCTTACAGGCCATGGGGTGTCTCCGTGCTTGTCAGTTTGAGGCCTCCGCATCCGGTGGCATGCTCCGGGCATGACGGGTGCGAAAGTTGGCGCTATAGTGTACCGATTTATGGCATCCCGCGCAATTGAAAAGACAAGCCAAAATGTAATCGGTTGGTGCATCGTTGCCTGAATGATGATCTCGTCGGCATCAACTCGATACAGAAGGGCATAGGGGAAACGGCGGACAAGGCGTCGCCGTATGTCGGTCCTGAGTACCGGCCATCGTTCAGGGTTCTCTCGAATGTCTCGAATGGCCGAATCGACTTCGTCGAGAAAGTCACAGCCAAGACCTGTCGCCTGAAGTTCGTAGTACTTAGCTGCGTCCAGCAGTTCCAGTTCAGCAGGTCGTAGAAAATGAACTGGCTTCATATGATTGCAGCCCTAGTATCACACAGTACCGCTTCTGCTGATCGCGAAGAAATTTTCCCTTTCTTGTACTCCCGGTAACGTCGATCAGCTTCATTCAGCCACAGTTGCTCGTTTTGATCATCGCTAATCTCGTCAAGACTTGCAATCAGGCGCTCGGCAAGCGTGGCTCGCTCGGCAGGAAGCAACTTCATCGCCTCAGCTTCACACTCCATCATCAGTGGTGACATTGGCATATCTCCTTTTATGTGAATAGGCTATGAAAAATCGGGATCTGAATCAATCCTTCTTTTGTTCTCGAACGTCAGCGACCACCGAACCCGTGAGCCGTAGGCGAACGAGGGTTCGGTGGTCGCCTTGTTGGGGAATAGTCTCTCTCTTTTCTTCCGGTTTGTCGAGGGGTTGGGGGACAGCCCCAGCGGTCGCTCTAGTGCCACTCTGTTCTCTCTGGCATTTTCACACTTCATGAAGTGTGGATGAATCAGGAAAACTTGAAAACAGGAAGGGAGGCCCAAAGTTCCATTTTTTTGAAAACGCTCTGTGACTGCTGAGTCCTCCGGTTTTCTGATTTCCTGAGTTCCAGATTACCCACCTCAGTCCTCTCATTCTATGGTCAGCCCAAGGCCTCCGGTTCAACCCATGATCCGATCCTCATCTCCCTCTCCACACTTCCACACTTTGCAAAGTGTGGAATCGCATTCGCGAGACCTTCACGGTCTAGAAACCCTGAACCTTTCGTGATTCTATTCCTTTTTTCCAACGTTCCAAATCACCGTTTCGAACCCTGCGTTTCGCGGGGTGAAGAATACGGTGCATTTGTTGGTTGGGTGAATCTTTCTTTCATTTTCTGGATTCTTGCCGTTTCTACTATTGAGTGACGAGACAAAAGTGCCTGAGGGAAATAAATTGAGTGCAACCAGGCGGTACATAACGTCCAGACGGTTTTTGTGGATATATATACAGCGACATAAGTCCGCGCACGTTTCGGAGCGGAACGCCTTTGCGTTCCGGCCGGCGCGGGAAGCCGCGCCGCTCCGTGACCATCGGGCACTTATGTCGCTGTGCATAGAACACCTTGAGCAGGAAGCCTGACGGAGGAACTATTCAGCGAACTACGCGGGCGCTCCCTCCGGCTGCGAGTTTCTCGACCTCGCCCTTGGAGGCCATCGACGTGTCGCCCGGCGTGGTCATGGCCAAAGCCCCGTGGGCACAGCCGTAGTTGACCGCTTTCTGCGCGTCGTTGAAGGTGAGGAAGCCGTAGACCAAGCCCGATGCGAAGCTGTCGCCGCCGCCCACGCGGTCATAGATCCACAGGTCCTTCATCTCCATCGCCTGATGGAACGCGCCGTCGTACCAGCAGATCGCGCTCCAGTCGTTGACCGAAGCGGACTTCACCGCCCGCAGCGTCGTCGCGCACACTTTGACGTTTGGGAACTCCTTCACGGCGCGTTCGATCATGTGCTTGAAACCCTCGATCGGCAAGGCGCTGAGGTTCTCGTCCACACCCTCGATCTCCAGCCCGAGACAGGCCGTGAAATCCTCCTCGTTTCCGATCATCACATCGACGTAGCGCGCGAGGCGGCGGTTGATCTCCTGGCAGGCCTTCAGCCCGCCGTTGGTTTTCCAGAGCGATGGCCGGTAGTTGAGGTCGTACGAAATGACCGTGCCGTGTTTGTGAGCTGCGGCCATGGCCTCTTCGAGCACCTGCGGCGCAGTCGCCGAAAGCGCCGCATAGATCCCGCCCGTATGGAACCAGCGGACTCCCAGCGTGCCGAAAATATGCGCCCAGTCGACATCGCCGGGCTTCATCTGCGAAGCCGCCGAATGGCCGCGGTCGCTCACCCCCAAGGCGCCGCGCACGCCGAAACCGCGCTCCGTGAAATTGAGGCCGACGCGTGTCGCCAAGCCCGTGCCGTCGAACGGCACCCAGCGGATCAGCGAGGTGTCCACCCCGCCCTGCATGACGAAATCCTCCACCAAACGCCCGATGTCGTTCTCGGGGAAGGCCGTGACGACCGCTGTCCGCAGGCCGAAGCACTTGCGCAGACCCCGGGCCACGTTGTACTCGCCTCCCCCTTCCCACACGTTGAACGAGCGCGCGTTACGGACGCGCATGTCGCCGGGATCCAAACGCAACATGATTTCGCCCAAGGAGAGTTGGTCAAACCGGCAACTGCCGGACGGCTTCAGGATCAGTTTCGACATGGAAAATCCTTTCTTCTATGCGTTCGCTCTGCGATCAAACGTGGCGGTATTGTATACGTGATCGGCGTGGCATGAAAAGCCAAAACAGGGCGACGCACACCCGGATGCCGGATATGCGCCGCTCTTCAGCTAGTCAGTCTCAGCTTCAGCCTTTCAGCGCAGCCTGAGCCGCCGCCAGACGGGCGATGGGCACGCGGTAGGGAGAACAGCTCACGTAGTTGAGCCCGTTCTTGAAGCAGAACTTCACCGAGGCCGGATCGCCGCCCTGCTCGCCGCAGATGCCGACCTTCAGGTCCGCACGCGTCGTGCGGCCCCTTTGGACCGACATCTCGATGAGCTGGCCCACGCCGTCCTGATCGATCGTCTGGAAAGGATCGGCAGGAAGCAGCTTCTTCTCCAGATAATCCGGCAGAAAGCCGCCGATGTCGTCGCGGCTGAAGCCGAACGTCATCTGCGTCAGGTCGTTGGTGCCGAAGGAGAAGAACTCCGCCTCCTGCGCCATGCGATCCGCCAGCAGGGCGGCGCGCGGGATCTCGATCATCGTGCCGACCATGTAGGGCAGCTTCTTGATCTTCTTGTCTTTGCACACCTCGGCGTGTACGCGGGCGATGATCACCTTCTGGTGCTTCAGCTCGCTGACGTCGCAGGTGACGGGAACCATGATCTCGGGCTTGCACTTCTTGCCGGACGCGATGAGTTCAGCCGCCGATTCGAAGATCGCGCGGGCCTGCATCTCGGTCACCTCCGGATAGGTCACTCCGAGCCGGACGCCGCGGTGGCCCATCATGGGGTTGTTCTCATGCAAGGCTGCGCCGCGCTTGCTGACATCCTCGGTGCTGATGCCCAGCGCGGCCGCCAGCTCGGCCTGCTTATCGGCGCTCTGCGGCACAAACTCGTGCAGCGGCGGATCCAGCAGGCGGACCGTCACGGGCAAGCCGTCCATGGCCTCCATCGTGGCCTTGATATCGCGCTTGACGAACGGCAGAAGCTCGCCCAGCGCGCTGCGGCGCTCGTCGAGCGTCGAGCTGAGGATCATCTTGCGCAGCAGGAAGAGCGGCTTGTCGCTCCCCACGCCGTAGAACATGTGCTCCGTGCGGAAGAGCCCGATGCCCTCGGCCCCGAACGCGCGGGCGACCTTGGCGTCTGCCGGCGTGTCGGCGTTGGTGCGCACGCCCATGGTGCGGAACTTGTCGGCCATCGTCATGAACTTCTGGAAGCGCGGATTCTCCGTCGCGTCGATCATCGGCAGGGTGCCGGTGTAGACGTGGCCCCGGCTGCCGTTCAGCGTGACGACATCGCCCGCCTTGAGCACCAGATCCGAACCTGCGATCTTGGCGGTCTTAGCGGCCGCGTTGACATGCAGCGCTCCGGCGCCGACGATGCAGCACTTGCCCCAGCCGCGCGCAACCAGCGCCGCGTGCGAGGTCATGCCTCCGCGGGCGGTCAGAATGCCCGCCGCTGCCCGCATGCCCTCGACGTCCTCGGGGTTGGTCTCCTCGCGGATCAGGATGCACGTCTTGCCCGCGCGGGCGGCGGCGACCGCGTCCTCGGCCGTGAAGACCAGCGTACCGCAGGCGGCGCCCGGTCCGGCCGGCAGACCCTTGACGACCGGCTTCGCGTCCTTCTCGAACTTGGGATCGATGATCGGGTGCAGCAGCTCATCCAACTGCTGCGCCTCCACGCGCATGACAGCCGTCTTCTGGTCAATCAGCCGCGAGGCCAGCATGTCCATGGCCATGTTCAGCGCGGCCGTGCCGGTGCGCTTGCCGACGCGGCACTGCAGCATCCAGAGTTTCCCCTCTTCGATGGTGAACTCGATGTCGAGCATATCGGTGTAGTGCTTCTCAAGCGTGTTGCGGATGCCAAAGAGCTGCTTATAGGTAGCCGGCATCGCCTCCTGCATGCTGTGCAGGTGCTTGTTCTGCTCGTTCTTGGTGTCGT
>CAYMLQ010000376.1:0-5422 GCA_964390795.1 uncultured Lentisphaeraceae bacterium | reverse complement strand
GGGCCACGGCTTCAGCATGCCGTCCGTGCCCCGCCTATGGGATGCTAGTGAATGAAAAACATAAGACGCGACTTCGTGTCCGGCGCATGCACCGCGCTCGTAATTGCCACCGCCTCGTTAGCCGCCACCGAACCGGCTCGCCTCCGCGGTGATGGCTCGAAAGCCGGCGGCACGCTGAACATGTCCGCGCTCGCTGCTTTGTTCGAGCAAGCGCCGGCAGGGGGCACGGTGACGCTTCCTCCCGGCGACTACGTGCTGGATGGCCCACAGCCCCTTCCGCTGGCCTCCGGGCTGACGGTGATGGCCTACGGAGCGCGGTTTCACTTTTCCGAAAAACTCGGCGACAAGGCGCGTGCGGTGATGTTCGCAGGGGAGAATCTGCGCGACGTTCGCTGGTTCGGGGGACATTTCACCGGGCGCGTGTTCGACCCGGCGAAGGCGGACAACGCGTGGGAGCCGAATGTGAACACGCGGGCGATTCTCGTCACGACGGCGCCCGGCGGGTGCACGGAGAACCTGACCTTCCGCGACATCACGAGTGACGGCGTGGCGGGCGCGGTCATCACCGTGCTCGGCGCGGAGAAAAAGGGCAGCGAGCGCGAGGTGGAGACCTTGGCGCGCAACGTGACCATCGAGAACTGCACGCTGGAGCGCAGCGGGAAGTTCATGTGGGATTACGGCTACCTTTGGCAAATCACCGTTTGGCCCGAGGAGTATAACGACGCCGAGCGGGCGATGGCCGCGAAGTATTTCCTGAATGACCTCGTGTGCGGGCCGCTGAGGATGCGGGCTGGGGATGACCGTGTTTTCTTCGACAATGCGAAGCCGTTGCCGGTTTCGCTGAAACGCGAGGGGGCGGATGCTGAGCGCGGCCACGATGCGGTGTGCTTCTTCGGAGACACCCTGCCGACAAACCTCGTTCGTGGACGGCAGTACTTCGTTGTTGAGAGCACGCCGGAGTTCATTCGCATCGCGGAGACGGCGGGCGGCGCACCGGTGACGTTTGCCAGCGACGCGGGGCCGCAGGCGCGGCTCATCAGCAAACTGTTCCATGCCCATCTTGCGCTCTACGCCCCTGCGGGAAGCGGGCCGGGCAAGGGCGCGTTCGATCTGGTGGGCTGCGAAAACGTCATCGTCCGCGGCTGCCGGTTCAGCGCTCTGGGCGATACGATGCACATCCAGAAGAGCCGCAGCGTCATCTTTGCCAACAATCACATAACCGGCTCTCGCATGGGTGCGTTCTTTCTCGCGGAGTTTTGTAAGAACGCGGTCATTACCGGCAACACCGTGGACGGCTCGAACGGCTCGCGCGTCATCAGCGTGGAAAAGTCGTGCGAGGACGTGACGATTGTCGGCAACACCTTCCGCAACGGCGGCCGCGGCTCGTGGATCAACCAGCCGCGCAACTTCATCCTTGCCGACAACATCTTTGTGAGCAACACAACCAAATGCGAGCGCGACCCGCGCCGTGGCCGCCGTACGTTCGTCACCGGCGACTACGAGCGCTACGCTGAGGTCTATTTCACCACGCATGAGCCAGGCGGCCGGTACGGCAACGTCACCGTGCGTGGCAACGTCTTCACCAGCGGCCCGCAAGCAACCCACGCGATGACCTTCGCCCCCGGCGGGGATACGATTTTGATCGCGGACAATACGTTTGCCGGACCGGTGCGCGACATCGCTCCTGCGCTAGGCTGTGAGCGAGTGATCATCCGCGGCAACACCGAGCCTGCAGATGTCGGCGCAGGACGCGACATTCAGGCTCACACGTTTTCGTGTCAGGCCCTTGGCCGTCAGGTCAGCTTCTCCACCTTCGTGCCTCAGGGCGCGCCGCCCGCTGGAGGCTGGCCACTGGTCTTGCTCCTGCACGGTGACGGGCGCAATCACCGGGCGATTGCGGATGATCCTGTGGCCTGTGCGCACATCCTCAAGCAAAGGTTTGTCGTCGTTTTCGCGGATGGGGGGAGGGGCTGGTATCTCGACAGCCCGGCAGAGCCGAAGTCGCGCGATCAATCCATGCTCCGCGAACTGCTTGACCACGCCCGGCATGCGCTTCCCGTTTCGCCTAGGCCTGAGCATACGGGCATCGCAGGATGGAGCATGGGCGGCTATGGCGCAATCCGCTTTGCGCAGACCTTTCCGCAGGAGGTCGGCGCCGTTGCCACCATGATCGCCTTGCTCGATTTTCCCAACGCGAAGTTGCCGAAGGAGCAGAATTATCCCGTCTCGCCACTCTTCGGTGCCGACGAGCGCACGTGGCCACAGTTCAACTGCATGAATCATGTCGAAGCTCTGAGGGGGAAACGTCTGTTCTTGGTCACGGGCAAGGAGGCCTTCGACTTGCAGATGAACCGCAATTTCCATGCCGCTCTCAGCCGTGCAGGCCTCTCATGTTCCTTCCATGAAGAGACGGGCACCCACGATTTCCCAACCGTACAGAGGACCCTGCCTGCGCTGTTGCAGTTCTTGGGCGAACAGTTGAAGTGAAATCTCTCAGCCCTGGCCGAAGTGTTCGCAAACCCTGTCGACATCGGTGCCAGACAAAGGTAATATGTCGGAGAACAAGCCATGAATGTCATGTATGCCCGAATCCTGATGACCTTGCTGCCGCTCGGCGCTTTTAGCGTCTTGACGGCCGCGGAGTCCGCAAGCGACCGCGCCGCCGCTGTCAAGCAAACCCCAGGACTGGTCGCCTTCTGGGACTTTGTGAAGCGCGAGCCGGACGGCGCGCGGCGCTTCACCGCCCACGTGCCTGAAGGCGCCAAGACGGACTATCCCCTCGATGCCGCCAACTACATCAAAGACCACTGGGGCGCGGGCCGCGAGGCGACTTACGCGGACTTTCCGCTCCTCGGGCGCGGGCCGTTCGGGCAGGCC
Organism: uncultured Lentisphaeraceae bacterium; assembly: GCA_964390795.1. Lineage (GTDB taxonomy): Bacteria > Verrucomicrobiota > Kiritimatiellia > RFP12 > UBA1067 > CAYMLQ01. The sequence continues at coordinate 2,545 of CAYMLQ010000376.1, read as the reverse complement.
GTCCGCATCGTGAAAGAGCCCGACCCCGACTTCCGCCCGTTCCTCTTCGTTCCGCGCTCTCGGCTGCACGACACGCCGCTCGACATCAAAGGCGCCGGCAAGTCGGTCACCGTCGTCGTGTGGGCGATCCGCGAAAGCGGCAACCACGCTCTCGCGGGCATCTGGCACGAGGGCACCGACTTGAAGCAGCAGGAGACCGCCGGCATCGCGAAAGTCGAGCGCGGCCAGCGGCAGTACGCGCTCTTTGCCGGCCTGAACAAGCAAGGCAGCGCCTGCGGCCACGTCTCGGAGAACGGCGCGAGTTCGTTTCTGAACAAGTACGCCCTTCACAAGTGCAACTCCGCCGCCCAGTCGCCCGCCGTTCCGGCGGACGCGCCCGCGGCCGTGCTCGATAAGTCATGGCAGTGCTTCGCCATGACCTTCGACCACGAGAAGGACGAGCTGACCGGCTGGCTGAACGGCGTCGCCGGCGACCGCTGGCTGGAGCTGCCGCAGAAGGACGGGCTGCTGTCTTACGCCGCGAACGCCTGGCTGCAGGGCCGCCTGCGCCGCGAGCCGGGCCTCCAGCCGGGCGAGGATCCGAACTTCCCGCCTGACCAGTTCTACAACCCTCCAGAAGAGAAACCCTTGGCGGTGCAGGTCGTGAGCGATGCTGCGGGCGAGCGCGTCGAGCTGCGCGAGTACGGCTACACGAAGGTGAGGGTCACGCTGCGGGACGGGCGCGAAACCGCGCGCGACCTCGTGGCCCTGCGCCTGAACCCCTGGTGGTATCCGCACGACCTCTACGCGCCGAAGGGCGACGGCAGCGGCGGCCCGTTCACCATCGGCCGCGTGATCCACAGCGGGCGTGGCGTCGGCTTCACCGGCTGGATCGGCGGCGTGGCGGTGTTTGACCGCGCGCTGAACGCGGAAGAGCTGGCCGCGCTGGCCGCGCTGCGTGGCGAGAAACCCCCTCAACAGGAAGAGGCCGGCTTCCAGCGCTTCATCACACGCAAAGGCAACCAGCTCTACGACGGCGACAAACTGTTCCGCTTCGCCGGCGCGAACATGCCCGGCATCATGCTGCCCTACGACTTCACCCTCTACCTGCCTGAGCGCATGAACCTGCCCACACCCTGGGAGCAGGAGGATGCGTTCAAGACGCTCGACCAGATGAACCTGCGCGTGCTGCGCACCTGGAACCTACCGATCCGGGCTCCCAAGGAGCAGAAGAAGCCCTGGCACTATGTGCTCGGGCCCGGCGAGTTCAACGAAGAGGCCTTCCGGTGTACGGACCACATGCTTGCCCTGGCGAACCAATACAAGGTGCGGGTGATTTTCGCGCTCACCGCTGGCTCGGGCGACTATCTCGGCGGCATCGGCCAGTACGCTGAGCACCGCGGCAAACAACGCGAGGATTTTTTCACCGACCCGCAGGTGAAGGAGGACTACAAGGCCACCGTGCGCTTCGTGCTCAGCCGCGTGAACACCGTGACCGGCGTCCCCTACAAGGAGGACAAGGCGGTGCTCGCCTGGCAGTTCGGCAACGAGATGCACACCGCGCCCGCCGCCTGGCTCTCGGAGATGGCCGCCTACATCAAGAGCATAGACGCCAACCACCTCGTCGCCGAGACCGTGCACATCCCGGGCAAGCCGATGACCATCGACCCGAACATCGATCTCGTCACCCGCCACCTCTACACCAGCTACAAGGGCGTGGGCGGCGATTGGCCAGAAGCCCTGCGCAAGGAAATGGCCGTGCTCAAAGACCAGCGGCCGCTGTTCATCGGCGAGTTCGGCCCTTACATCAACAGCACGAACTTCCGCCATGCGGATGCCGTCGAGAAGACGCGGGAGTTCCTGAACTACGTTGAAAGCGAGCCCGGCATCTGCGGCTCGCTCATCTGGAGCATGTTTTTTCGCCACGAGGCTGGCGGCTTCTACTGGCACCAGATCATGACCTTTCCGGCTGCCTGGTCCTATCACTATCCCGGGTTCCCGAGCGCCGAGGCCCAGCGCGAGATCGGCCTGATGGGTGCCCTGCGTGAGGCGGGCTTCAAAATTCAGGGTTTGCCTGTTCCGCCTGTTCCGCTGCCGGAGGCGCCTCATCTGCTGCCGATCGGCGAGGTGCCAATGTTCTCCTGGCGCGGCTCGGTCGGAGCGACCGGCTACGATATCCAGCGCGCCGAAGGGCCCGCAGGCCCGTGGGCTGCTATCGCCCAAGATGTCTCGGACGCGGACATCGCCTACCGGCCGCTTTTCAGCGATACGACCGCCCGGTCGGGCCAGAGTTACTGCTATCGCGTCATCGCCCGCAACGAGTCGGGCGCGTCGCAGCCGTCGAACGTCGTGGGGCCGGTCCCGGTGAAGCGCGTCTGCCTGGCGGACGAACTCCAGGACTTTTCCCGCGCCTACGCAAAGTCGGCCGGCTTGAAGCTCAACAACGACTACAACGCCCTCTACGCCGAGTACCTTTTCCGCGCCCAAGGCACCACCAACGATTGGATTACGTACCAGGTTCCCGCCGCGATCGAGTCGGTGAAGGTGACCGGCTTCTATTCCAAGG
>CAYMLQ010000375.1:0-5454 GCA_964390795.1 uncultured Lentisphaeraceae bacterium | reverse complement strand
GCGCTGAACCGCCAGGGCGCCAAGAAGGTCGGCGTGCTCTGGACCAGCGGCGAGGTCAACGAGGGCAACACGAATTACAACACCACGGTGTTCGTGGTTGCCGCATTCCCGACTGGCGAGGCTTTCCAGTCGAGCGACCAGAAGCTGCTTGCGGACGCGCAGTACATGAAGGACGCGGCGCCGATTTTTGAGGCGCCCATGAAAGACCCGCTCTTCGACACCTGTTCGGGTTCGCTGCTCTATACGTTTGCGACCTGCCCGCAGGTGAAGCAGGTGACGCAATCTGCCGACCGGCTGCTACAGATGCGCATCTACAACAGCTACACGATCGAGCGTAACGCCAAGAAGATCTCGATGTTCGAGCAGGGTGGGGAAATCGGCGTCTTCCGCGCGAGCGGCATGCAGCCCGTGCTGTTCGGGCAGGCTTTGGCGGGAGATAAACTCCCTAACCTGACCTACCTGCTGGCGTTCGACAACAAGACGGAGAAGGATCTCGCGTGGAAGCGGTTCCGCGATCACCCGGAATGGCTGAAGCTGAAGGCTGACCCGCAATACAAAGACACGGCAAACAAGATCACCAACATCGTCCTGCGCCCGTCCAAAGCGTCGCAGCTCTGAGTTCTTCCGCAAACAAATCTCCGGCCGTATGTTCGTGACACGGCCGGGAGCATTTGTTAACCTAGGCTTACTTCTTGGGGATGTTAACACGAGAAGAGAAACGAAAGAGAGGCATAAAATGCTCAGCAAAAAGACAGCGAAAGCGATCAACACGCAAATTAACCGCGAATTTTATTCGGCGTTCCTGTACTTGGCCATGGCGAACGACGCGATGGACAAGGGCTTCAAAGGCGCGGCGAACTGGTTCAACATCCAGTTCAAAGAGGAGCAGGAGCACGCCCTGAAGTTCGCCCACTATCTTCAGACGCAGGGCGCAAAGGTAGAACTCGCCGCGATCGCGGCTCCGAAGACCGAGTGGAAAGACCTGCTGGAGATGTTCAAGGACGCGCTGGCGCACGAGAAGAAGGTGACCGCGTGGATCGGCGAGATCAACACCCTCGCGATTGAGGAGAAGGATTACGCCACTCAGAACATGCTACAGTGGTTCATCAACGAGCAGGTGGAAGAGGAAGCGAACGCGACCGATATCATCTGGATGCTCGATATGAGCGCGGGCTCGAAGGGCGCGCTGTTCATGGCCGACAAGCAGCTCGGCAAGCGCGGCCGTAGCTAGTCGAGCCGTTGCGCAAGAACACAGACGCCATGGGCGAAGGCGGCGAAAAGGCCGTTCTTGCCCATGGTTTTTTTTCGACAAGGGGGAGTTGATGGTTATGAGAGCACAGGCGTGTTATTGGGTGGCGGCAGTGGGGACAGCGGCTACCTTTTCATGGGGGCAGCAGACGCCGGCGGGCGCATGGCAGGCGGATGCCGAGGCGCTCAAGAGGCTGCCCGGTCTGGTGCGTTTCTATTCGCTCAAGAGCGGCGATGCGGTTCAGCCCAATCTCGCAGGCGAGGCTTCAGACCTGACGTTTAAGCCGGCTCACCGTTCAGCGCTGACGACCGAGGTCGGGCGCGTCGCGGGCAGGGCCGCCGTGGTTCTGGACGGGGAGTCGTTCGAAGCGCCGGCGCTGACGTTCGCCAGCAATGCGTTCACGGTGGCGGTTTGGCTGCGGCCGCTGGCCATGGGGTCGAAAACCGGCAATGCGGGCAGCGTGAACGGCATGATCGCCTCCAGTGGCAGCGGGTACAACGACGGGTGGCGCTTGCTGGTGTACGACTGGAAGACGCGCCAGCCGTCGATTGAGCTGGGCCGGGAGAAGGGTTCGTTCTCCGTGCGGGCAAACGACGGGCTGAGCGCGGGCTTCTGGAATCATCTGGCCGCAACGTGGGATGGCCAGCGTGTTCGAATTTATCTCAACGGCATGCTCTCTGATGAAAAACGGTACGACGGGCAGTTGATCGCGCCCAAGGCTGGGCTGCGCATCGGGTTTTCGGGATACGGCGTCGGGTCGCTGCGGATGGCCGTGGACGAGCTGGCCGTGTTCGGGACGGCGCTGCCGCCCGAGGAGGTCGCGGCGCTGTCGCTGGTGGGCGCGCCTCTGCCCGAGACGCTGAAGCCTTTGGTGCGCCGGGCGCAAGAGGCTGTGCCGGGAGACGCCGCGGCTGCGGATCTGGCCTATCGCTCGGTGGCTGGCTCGGCGGCTGTGCCGGAGGCATGGAAGCTATGGGCTAGGCTGGCTGCGGCGCGGCTGTCTAAAGAGGGCAGGGTCGCGTGCGCCGACGCGTGCGCCGCGCTCTTCGAAAATCCCGCAACTCCCGCGCATTTGCGCGGTCAGGCGGCGGAGTCGCTGGTGCAGATTTGCCGTCAGGGCGGCGGAGGGGAGTTGCCCAGCCGCGTCCTGGCGAAGCTGCCGGAGTATTTGGAACTCAGTGCCGAAGAGCAGCGCCTGTTTGGAATGGCGCTGGGTGCGAGCTTGGCTCGCGAGGGGAACGCGGACGGCGCAGCCCTCGTGTACGGGCAGTTGCTGACGGGGAGCGACGCCGCGCCGTCAGACACCGCAGAAGTGCGGCAGCGTTTCGCCCAGGCGTTGCGGCAGGCGGTCAGGTGGGCGCCCGCACGCGAGCAGTATGCCGCGATCATGAGTGACGTGCGGCTCCCGCAGTCGCAGCGCGGGCTGGCCGCGTTGGCCGTGGGGCAGACGTGGCAGTTGGAGAACCGGCTGGACGAGGCTGCCGCAGCCTATCGCGTGGCTGCGGCGATGACCAATCAGGTGGCGCATTTCAAAGCCGAGGCCGAGGCGGCTGCGGCAGAATGCGCCAATCTGAGTGCGGGCAAACCCGCCTGCGATCCGGAGTCGCACCGCGAGCGGTTGCATCCGCTGCCCGCGCCCGCGGTCACGTACTTTGTCGCGCCCAAAGGCCGCGACACGAATCCAGGCACCTTTGCGAAGCCCTTCGCGACGCTGGGACGCGCGCGGGACGCGGTTCGCTCGCACAAGGCCAGGGGGGTGCTGCCGCAGGGCGGAGCGACGGTGTGGCTGCGCGGCGGTCGGTACGCGGTGACCAACACCTTTGTGCTGACGGACGCGGACTCCGGCAGTTTCGGTGCTCCGGTGGTGTACCGCGCATGGCAGGACGAGACGCCCGTGTTCGACGGCGGGTACCGCGTGCGGGGTTTCGGGAGAGTGCGTGACCCTGCGGTTCTGGCGCGGCTGCCGGCGGAGGCGCGCGGCCAGGTGCGCGTGGCCGATCTCAAGGCGCAGGGGTTTGCGGGCCTAGAGGCGCAGAAGAGCTACGGTTACGGGCTGAACAATACGACCGTTCGCGAGTTGTTCCAGGACGGAAAACCGCTGCCGATCGCGCGCTGGCCTAATGTGGGCAACCTGAAGATCGATGAGGTGCTCGACGCCACCAATCGGGTGTTCGCGTGCAAGACAGACCGCCTGGCGCGTTGGACGGCGGCGGCGGATCTGATGGCGAACGGCTACTGGGTTCACTTGTGGGCGGGATGCACCGTGCCGGTGGCGGCCATCGATCCGGCTGCGGGCACGCTGACGCTGAAAGAGAAGCCGGATTACGGAATGGTTAAAGAGCGACCGTTCTACGTGCTCAATCTGCTGGAAGAAATCGACCGGCCGGGCGAGTGGTATCTCGACCGCTCGACTGGGCTGCTCTATGTCTGGCCGGTAAAGCACCCGTGGTTCAGCGACCTCGTGTTGTCTCGCTGGACCCAGCCGTTTGTGCAGGCGACCCATGTGCAGGAGGTCGTGTTTCAGGGGCTGACGTTCGAGTACGGCCAGCAGCATGGGCTGGTCATGGACGGGTGCGTCAACGCGGTTGTCGCGGGCTGCGTGATCCGCCGGATGGGCGGTACGGCGCTGACGGTTGCGCAAGGCGCGAACGTCAAGATCTACGGCAACCGCCTGCATACGCTGGGCCATACGGGGATGCGCGTGAGCGGCGGTAACCGCAGTAACCTCACCTCGGGTCAGATCGTGATCGAGAACAACGAGGTGTCTGATTTCGGGCGCTGCTCGCGCACGTACAACCCCGCGCTGCTGCTGGAGGGGTGCGGCGCGCGCGTGGCGCATAACCATTTCCATCACGCGCCTTCGAGCGCGATGCGGATTGAGGGCAACGACCATCTGATCGAGTACAACCAGGTGGATCACGTGGTGCAGGAGTCGGATGACCAGGGCGGCATCGATATGTGGGGCAACCCCTCCTACCGCGGCGTGGTGATCCGCTACAACCGCTGGCAGGACATCGGTGGCGGGGAGATCCCGTGCGGGCAGGCGGCGATCCGGTTCGACGACGCGATCAGCGGTATGCTGGTGCACGGCAACCTCTTCGAGCGCACGTCGAACGGGCACTTCGGAGGCGTGCAGATACATGGCGGACAGTTGAATATCATCGACAACAACGTGTTCACGGACTGTCGCTACGGCGTGAGTTTCTCGACGTGGGCTCCGAGTCGGTGGGAGGAATACCTCGGTCGCGAGCACGTCAAGAAACTCCTGTACACAGATGTGAACATTCGGCTGCCACCCTACAGCAAGCGCTATCCGGAGTTGGCTGACCTCACGCGCAAACCCAACATCAACAGCGTGTGGCGCAACGTGTTCGTCGGATGCGAGGAGACCTATGCCCGTGCGCCGAAGGGACTCGACGTGTGGGACAACCAGGTGTTTGCCACAATGCCCGACCTGACTGCGGTGGCTGCGCAGACGCCGTTTCGCCCGCTGCCGCTGAGCGAGGTGGGCCTCTATGACGATCCGCAGAGAGCGCGGGAGTAGCAAGGAGAAAACGGCGCGGCCCATGCGGGGCGGAACGCCTTCGCGTTCCGGCCGGCGCGGGAAGCCGCGCTGCTCCCGTGCTGCCCGGCATGACGGTCACCGTGAAAATGTCGCGGACGGGTACGCCTGGGGGCGGATCGCTCTATTCTTGCGGGTTGGTGATCTTGAAGGTCCAGGCGAAGTCGCAGGGCATGGTGCCGGGGTTGATGGCGGGCGGCTGGATCGTGAGCTTGCCGTCGGCGCAGGCGTAGGCGATGGGAAGCGCGCTTCCGAGCAGCGTGACGGCTTCCGCCTTGGCGATGTGTCCGATGACGAGCGGCGCCTGCGGCCAGCGCGTACAGATCGCATAGAGCGCGTCGGGTTTGCGGGTGAAGTAGACTTTGGTTTCCCGCATGTTCTTGGGGCGGCGCTGCCAGGCGGTGGTGGCGTAGATGGCTTCGCCGTTGACCTCCAGCCACCGGCCCATGTCCAGCAGGCGCTCCTGCATGATCACGGGGATGAGGCCGTCGGCCTGCGGGCCGATATTGAGCAGCAAGTTGCCGCCGCGGCTGACCTTCTCGATCAGGGATTCGACGCATTGCGCGGAGGTTATGTAGTGGGCGGTGGTCTCGAAGCGGTTGAAGCCGAACGAACCGCCGATGCCGCGGCACTCCTCCCACGG
>CAYMLQ010000374.1:0-5555 GCA_964390795.1 uncultured Lentisphaeraceae bacterium | reverse complement strand
GAGACGAATCTGAATTCGGTTAATTAGGTGAACAAACTGATTGCGGGAACGGAGTATGCTGGTTTGACATTGGAATCTTTGATCAGCGATACGGCCGGCAAAATCGAGGAAGCCGCGATCTTTAACAATGCGTCTCAAGCTTGGAATCACACATTCTATTGGCGCAGTCTGAGTCCGACCGGCGGCGGCGAACCGCCCGCCGCACTAAAAAAGAAGATCGAGGCCGCCTTCGGCACCGTGGACGTCTGCAAGAAAGAGCTGGCGACTGCTGCAACGACGCAGTTCGGCAATGGCTGGGCGTGGCTCGTAGCGGAGGGCGATGCGCTGAAGGTCATCAAGACGAGCAATGCGGAGAAAAGCCACAATGAGCACGATCACCACCCAAGACGGCACCACCCTTTTCTACAAGGACTGGGGATCTGGAGCGCCCGTCGTCTTCAGCCATGGCTGGCCGCTCATGCATCCAAGCCTTTTCCGAGACGGACTTCACCGAAGACCTCAAGTCGTTCGACGTGCCGACCCTCATCATCCACGGCGACGATGACCAGATCGTGCCGATTCATGCCTCGGCCCATGAGGTCGATCCACACCACTCCGATGTCAAGCACGACGAGCCGTTAGGGCGCGACTGAAGCGCGTATCGTGTGCGAAGCGACTTGGAGAATGGTTGTCCCCGCCCGTTAAATAGACGTACTCCTTATCCGTCACCTTATCGGGTTGACGGGCTGGTTAACATTTGGTTATTATGCCAAGCAACAAAACGAAACGAGGCCTGTGAACAGCAAAGAAAAATCAGTTTTGGCGGCGAAGACCAAGGTGCTCAAGGCGCTGGCCCACCCGGCCCGGCTGTGGATGGTTGAACAGCTTGCCATCGGCGAGCGCTGCGTCTGCGAGCTGGTGGACGGGCTCGAGCTGGATTTCTCGACGGTCTCAAAGCACCTGCTGGTGTTGAAGAACGCGTCCGTTGTGGCCGACGACAAGCGCGGCAAACAGGTGTTCTATTCGCTGAAGGTTCCGTGCGTGCTGAATTTCATGCACTGCGTGGAGGCGGTGATCAAGGGAGAGTGAGAAGGTGTTTAGGCTGTAGGCTGTTAGGCAGATGAAATTGCCTACCTATCGAGTGGCCTCTACGCCTAACAGCCTAAACCGCTAAACTGCTAAAAGGCTATAATCATGGACTGGAAAAGCGAGTGGAAGAAGCTGGCGTGGATCGTGGCGGGCTTCTTGGCCTGCTTCTATCTGCCGGTGGGCGTCGCGCGGTTTGACCACGCGCTGCTGGAGGCGGCGCATCTGGTGAGGTGGTACGCGCAGGAGCACGTGCTGCTCTGCCTGATCCCGGCGTTTTTCATCGCGGGCGCAATCGGCGTGTTCGTGAGCCAGGCGGCGGTGATGAAGTATCTCGGACCCAAGGCCAACAAGCTGGTGGCCTACGGCGTGGCCGCTGTGTCGGGCAGTATCCTGGCGGTCTGTTCCTGCACAATCCTGCCGCTTTTCACGGGCATTTACCGCATGGGTGCGGGTCTGGGGCCGGCGTGCGCGTTCCTCTACTCGGGTCCGGCCATCAACGTGCTGGCGATGATCATGACCGCGCGGATACTGGGGCCGGAGCTGGGCATCGCGCGGGCGGTCGGAGCGGTGGTGTTCAGCGTGGTGGTCGGTTACGCGATGCACCTGCTGTTCCGGCGCGAGGAGGCCGAGAAGGCTGCGGCGGCGATGCAGTTTCCCGAGGAGGAGGGCGGGCGTCCGCTGTGGCAGACGTCGCTCTATTTCGCCTCGATGGTTCTCATTTTGGTATTTGCGAATTTCGGCAAGCCGCAGAACCCCGAGGGGGTTTGGGCCACGCTGTTCAAGGTCAAGTGGATACTCACGGCGGCCTGCGCGGCGGGCCTCGGCGTGATGCTGGTGGCCTGGTTCAGGATGCGCTTGTGGAAGGTCGGCCTCGTGGCGGCCGCGACCGCGCTGACGGCGCTGGGCACGTCTGGCAACCCGCTGGCGGCCTTCACGGTCGGGTCGCTGGGGCTGGCGTGGCTGACGGCGACGGACAAGGGCGAGGGAGGTCAGTGGTTCGACTCGTCCTGGACCTTCGCGAAGCAGATCCTACCTTTGCTGCTGATCGGCGTGGTCGTGGCGGGCTTCCTGCTGGGCCGCGTGGGACAAGAGGGCATGATCCCTTCGGAGTGGATTTCCAAGGCGGTTGGAGGTAACTCGCTGCGGGCGAACTTCCTCGCCTCGTTCGCGGGCGCGTTCATGTACTTCGCGACGCTGACGGAGGTGCCGATCATCCAGGGGCTCATGGGGGCGGGGATGGGCAAGGGTCCCGCGGCGCTGAGCCTGCCGAGCATGCTGGTCATCAACAGTGTGCTGGGGCTGAAAAAGACGGTGGCGTTCGTGTCGCTGGTGGTTTTACTGGCGACGCTGGTGGGGTTCTTTTTTGGAATGATGTGAATAAAGGAGTTCAACATGCGAATCCAAATTCTGGGCACAGGTTGCCCGAAGTGCAAGACGCTGATGGCCAACGCGGAGGCGGCGGTCAAGGCTGCGGGGGTCGAGGCGACGGTCGAAAAGGTTGACCAGATCGCGGACATCATGAAGATGGGTGTGATGATCACACCCGCCCTGGCGGTGGACGGCGTGGTCAAGAGCGTCGGCAAGGTGCTGAGCGCGGATGATATCAGGAAATACTTGGAATGATGGCATACTGGAAGGTTGGAATGATGGCATGTGAACGAGCGGTTCGGTTCGGCTCTTTCTCCCCCAACATTCCAGTATTCAACCATTCCCCTTTTCCGAGTATCTTTAATCAGGAGTTTGTGCGATGAATGTGAAGAACGTGGCGATTATCGGGGCGGTCGTCGTAGCGGCTGCGGCCATACTGTACCTGAAGCAAGGGAAGAAGGCGGAGCCGGCCGGGTCGGCGGCGCCGGCGGGCGTGGGGGCGGCTCAATCCAAGGCGCTGCCGCGGCTGGTCGATCTAGGCGCGGGGAAGTGCATTCCCTGCAAGGCGATGAAGCCGATTCTGGACGACCTGATGGCGAATTACGCAGGGACGTTCAAGACCGAGTTCATCGACGTATGGGAAAACGAAGCCGCTAAAGCGCAGTACACGATCAATCTGATTCCCACGCAGATTTTCTTCAGTGCGGACGGCAAGGAGCTGTTCCGCCATGAGGGCTTCTTCTCCAAGGAGGACATCCTCGGCAAGTGGAAGGAGCTGGGCGTGGGGGTGAGAGAGGAATGATGGAAGAATGCACAAGGAGACTGGAAACTTGAAACTGCGCTGGTGGTTAACGCGGAGGCGCGGAGTGTCTGAGAACGGATTGCGGCAAACGGGATCCTCAAGAGTCCACTATTCCACCATTCCAGTCTTCCATCATTCCCGTCTCGCTGCATGAAAGGATTCGAAAATGTTGAGTGATTTGTTTGCTGGGTTGACCCATGCGGTGGAGGGCACGCCCGCGATCGCGATGACGGCGGCGGTGGCCTGGGGCATCCTGAGCATCGTGCTGAGCCCCTGCCATCTGGCGAGCATCCCGCTGATCGTGGGGTTCATCGACCAACAGGGCAAGATGACCACGCGGCGGGCGTTCACGATCTCGCTGCTCTTCTCACTGGGTATCCTCATCACCATCGGCGTGATCGGGGCGGTCACGGCGGCGGCGGGCCGGATGATGGGCGATGTCGGGCGCTGGGGCAATTATGGTGTGGCCGTGATCTTCTTCGCGGTCGGGCTCTATCTGCTCGGCGTGATCAACCTGCCGTTGCCCAGCGCGGCGCAACCGGGTATCAAGAGCAAGGGCATGCTGGCGGCGTTCGTGCTGGGGCTGGTTTTCGGCGTGGCGCTGGGGCCATGCACCTTCGCCTACATGGCGCCGATGCTGGGCGTGACCTTCCGGCTGGCCTCTACGAATCTGGTCTACGGCGTCTTGCTGCTGGTGCTCTACGGCGTGGGGCACTGCGGCGTGATCGTGCTGGCCGGGACGTTCAGCGAGGCGGTGCAGAACTACCTGAACTGGAACGAGAAGTCGAGGGGCGCGGTGATCCTGAAGAAGGTCTGCGGCGTGCTGGTTCTGCTGGGCGGGCTGTATCTGCTCTACACGGCGCGGTAAGGGGGTGGATACAGGAAGGGTGGACGAGTGAGGCGCGGCACGGGCTCTCACCCCAGCGCCACCGCGCGGTCGGTCACGATAAGCGGATGATCGGCCAGCGGTGCGTCGGCAATGGCCCACCTGTCACCGTGAGGCTCTGCGCCATCGAGTTGATAGACGGTGGACGTGAGCGGATCCACGAGAACGGGCTGGAGCAGACGCGCGTCGGGACGCGTGGCGAGCGTGAGGCTGATGCGCTCGTCGGGACGCTCCATCTCATGGCCGCAGGGGTGCCAATAGACGTGCATCGCCTTGCCGGTACGGGCGAAGCCGGCGAAGACGATCTCGTCGGTCTTCACCGACTCGGCACCCGCGACCGGCGCGAAACTCATCGGCAGGTCGGCGCGGACGGTCTGGGCGTCGAAGAGGGCGCAGAGGCATTGGTAGGCGAAGTAGGCGGGCTTGGGGGTGTAGTCGGCGCCGCGCAGCAGGCCCTTGAAGTTGGTCTTGCCGCTGGGGCCTTCGCTGCCGAAGTAGTTCACGAGATCCACGGTGTGAAAGTACGAGACCCGTTCGATCTCCATGCGCAGGTCGGAGAGGAAGCGGCGCAACATGAATTTGGCCTGGCGTTGCTCGGTCCACGCGTAGTTGGCACGCCCGCCCGCGCCGCCGGGCTGCGACGCCGCTCCAACCTCGCCGTGCCAGAGCGCGATGCCGGGCTTGTGCTTGGCGATGATCGCGCGCCACTGGCGGACGTCGGCCTCGTAGTTGTGCTCCGGCAACGGCCGGTAGGAGTGGAACGACGCCTTCTGGATGTGCTCGCCGAGACCGCACTCCATGCAGGCTTGAAAGAACTTCGTGTCCATCCCGGCGACCGCGCCGCCGATGATGACCGCGTCGGGCAGGCGCTCGCGGATGGCGGGGACGGTGAGCTTGACCAACTCGACGTATTTCGCCGCGCCGGGCTCTTCCGGCTGCCAGAAACTTTTCCCCTGCGGCTCGTTCCAAATCTCAAAATGCCGGACGCGCCCTCGGTAGTGCTCGGCGAGCGCGCCGACGTAACGCAGCCACGCGCGCCGCCCCTCCTCGGTGCGCGTTGGCACCCAGCCCACGGCGGACTCAAACGGCGCCTCGGGCGTGTAGAGCCGGTTGCCGAAGCCGACACAGAACCACGGCTGGATGCCGATCTTCAGCAGTCGGTCTACGACGGCGTCTAGCCACGCAAAGTCATACTCGCCGCGCTTAAGCTCCGTGCGGCACCAGCCGGTGTGGACGCGCGCCCACTTCACGCCGAGGCGGGCGAGATGCGGATAGGTGCGCTCCGGGTCGAACATCTTGCGGTCGAGCGTCTCGAACCCGACCGACAACGGCGACGCGTCGATAGCGAGCGAGTCGCGCGGGGCGACCTTGCCGAGGACGGACAGCTTCGCCGTTTGCGCGAACAAGCCACTCGCGGTGGCGGCAAAGCCA
>CAYMLQ010000373.1:0-5577 GCA_964390795.1 uncultured Lentisphaeraceae bacterium | reverse complement strand
CTCGATGATGGCGCGCAGACCGGCAAGCCTGCCAGTCGTCTCGACCCCGAAAGCTTCATCGGCGAGCGCGAGTTATTCGTTTACTACAACGTGGTCGGCGACGGCCCCTCGCAGTTCCACCGCTGCCGCACCGGCATCAACAAGGAGAAGCCGTGAAAACCAGTCACATATTCATCGTGACTCTAGCGCTCGCCATCGCCTCGCGCGCGCTGGCGCAAAACACGCCGCCGACCGCACCACAGGGTCAGCAGTGGTCGCCCACGCAACTTTTCACGACTTGGGACAAGGATGGTGACGGCAAGCTCACTGCGGAAGAAGTGCCGAAGCTGGAACTGTTCAAGATACTCGACAAGAACGGCGACGGTAGCGTGACCAAGGAGGAAATCGCCACGATGGGTAAAGGCGGCGCGGCTCCAGGTGGCGCGGCGGGCATGGGCCAGGCCTCGAAATGGAAAGACATGGGCGTGTCAACCGGAGCGACGCTGCCGCCGGCGGAAAAATTCAAACCACGCGCTCACGGCGACGAGGCCGCAAAGGCGGGTCTCAAGCCGGACGTGCTCGCCAAGCTCGATGTCGAGATGCAGCGCCACGCTGCCGCGAAGAACGTCGCGGGAATCGCCGCGCTCATTCACCACAACGGTGTGTGCGGTTACTGCGAGACCTTCGGCATGGCGGACATCGAAAATGGTCGTGCTATGGAGAAGGACGCTATCTTCCGGTTGATGAGCATGACCAAGCCGGTCATCGCGCTCGCGGCGTTGACGCTGCTCGACGAAGGCAAGTTCACGCTCGACGAGCCGATCTCGAAACACCTGCCGGAGTGGAAGGAGCTGAAGGTGCTGGAAAACGGCCAACTCGTAACGGCGAAGACCGCCATCACGCCGCGGATGTTGATGAGTCACTCCAGCGGCCTCTACTACGGTAGTCTGGAAGGCGCGCCCGCTCGGGACGGCGAGGGCGCGGCGGCCCTGGCGTTCCGCGCCACGCGCACGCCGGGCACGACCCTGAAAGAGTTCTCCGAGACCCTGGCACGTCAGCCGCTGAAGTTTCAGCCGGGCGAGGGCTACCAGTACGGTCACAGCATCGATATCCTCGGCCGCTACCTCGAGGCGGTCGCCGGCAAGCCGTTGGATCAGGTGATGAAAGAGCGGCTGTTCTTCCCGTTAAAGATGGTGGACACCGACTTCTGGGTGCCGCCGGAGAAGACGGGCCGCATTTGCCAGCTCTACCGTCAACTTACGCCCGGCGCACTCGAACCGGGTCGCGACGGCGCGAAGCTCACCGACAAGCCGACGCTGTTCCTCGGCGGCCACGGCCTGTGCAGCACCATCGGCGACTACGAGCGGTTCTGCCGGATGATCCTCAATCGCGGCAAACTCGATGGCGTGCGCGTGCTCAAGCCGGAGACGGTGGACCTCATCTTCCAGAACCATCTCAAGACCCCCGGCCAGAAATACGGCCTCGGCGGCGTCGTGAACGGCGAGGGCAGCTACGGCTGGGGCGGCGCCGACGGCACGCAGTTCGCGATTGATCGCAAGAACAGCTTCTTCGTTCTCTTCATGGTGCAGACGCAGAATTACAAAGCGCCGACCTATCCGGCATTCCTCGCGCTGGCCAACGAAGCCGCCGGCGTTGCCGGCGGACGCGCCGGAATGACCGGCGGAGGCGGCACGGGTGGACCGTTCAAGCAGCGGGACAAGAACAACGACGGCAAACTCGGCCGCGAGGAACTGCCCGGCGCGTTGTTCGACCGTCTCGACGCGAACAAGGACGGCTTTGTGACCGGAGATGAAATGCAAACACTGTGGAAAACAAGACAATGACAACCAGCACAACAGTAAGCCTGTCAGCCATTCTCGCCTGCCTGACTCTCGCAGCGCAGGAACCGGCCAAGCCTGTCGGCGGCGGCCTTGTCACGCTGGAAGAGGCCTCGCGTTCATTCGCCCAGGGCGGCGGTGTCGGTGGGCCGGCCCGCGCCATGACCGGCAAGGAGCCGGAAGCGCATCCGCCCGCTGATCGCGCGTTCCTTGACCTCACCTTCACGACCGACTACTTCGCCGGGTCGCAGACGCCCGACAGCGCGCTCGCGAAGGCCACGGAGGCGAACGCGCTCGTGCCGCACAACGGCAAGCTCTACTGCGCCACCAGCTACATGCCGGAGTCGAAACGTGTCGGGGACGTGAATCCCAAGGTGCTCGTCAAGAAGTCCGCCACCGGGCCGTGGGAAGTGGATCTGGAGGCGGGGCCGGAGTTTATCCGGCTAAGCTTCATGAAGTCCGTCGCGTTCACCACCGATGGCCACGGCCACAAACTACCGAAGCCTGTGTCCGTGCTCGTGTGCGGCACCGGCGCGTGGCGCTCGCAGCCCACCGGCGTAGCCGTATTCTCCCGCAACGACGCGACCGGGCACTGGACAAAGTCGGTTCTCTCGACGAACCGCTGGAACCGCGAGAAGACGAACCACACGACCGATGTCCGCTGCATCTGGGAGCATGTGGACCGCGTGACCGGCGTGCATGCCGTGTTTGCCGGTTCAGGGTCCGGGCGGCTGTTCCGGGGCGTCTACGATCCCACGCAACCGGGGCTGATTGCCTGGGATGCCAAACCGGAACTCGATGGCCTCGCCGGATACTTCCTCTGCGCGGCGGAAGCCAACGGCGTGCAGTACGTGGGCGTGGCTTATGGCCCGAACAAGGAGGATGTGCTGATGCCTAGCGAACGCCCGGTAAAGGATCACGGCCTGTTCCGCCGTGTCGACGGGTCGGCCGCACGCTGGGAATGGGTGCCGATCAAGGAATGGGAAGACCCGAAGCAGCCGGGCCGTTCGCTGCGCACCGCCCAGCTCCGGGGCATGACGGCGGTGCCCGCGCCCGACGGCAAGGGCGAGGTGCTGCTTTACGCCTGGGACTCGCGCGACGCCGTCATCGAACGGATTGATCCGCGCAATGGCTTCAAGGTCACCGTCGAACTGGACGTGCGCGACTTCTTCCAGAAAGCTTGGGGCCGCCGTGTCGGCATTGGCACCTTCGCCTACAACGACATCCTGCCCGTCACGCATCCCGTCACCGGCGAGCGCGCGCATCTCATCGGGCTGTGGCTGGTGCATCCCGACCGCGAGGCCAACGAACTCGGCAAGAGTTCCTGGTATCTCGTCCGCTACGCCGACGGCACGTACCGTTACCAGCGCATCTGGGACGGGAAGAACCCACTGACGAATTCGCCCTACGGCCTGCGCGGCTGCCGCAGTATCCGTCCCTCACCGTTCCCCGAGGAAGCCGGACGCGTCTTCTACTTCTGCGGCTTCGACCAGACCGGCGCACGCGGCGCTGGAGCCACCGGCCCGACCGCTTGGATCTTCAAGGCGACGCTGCCCACCCCCAAAAAAGATGAACCATGAAATATACCATCCTCACTCTCGCCTCAATTCTGCTGGCTCCGCTGGAGGTCTTACACGCAACCGATGACCTGTTGAAGGACGGAATCCCGATTCTGGATACGGCCAGAGTATCCCCAACGCCGGCCGCCCAGATGGAGGAACTTGCGATCAACCATCCGGATTTTCAGCGAGCCATGCGGATGACATCCAAGACGCGCGGCTCGGAGAACAAATGGTCCGCCAGCGTGCGATGGCTCACCAAAAAAACGGTCAAAACCGGTGATGTCCTGCTCATCGTTTTCAGTATGCGCTGCGTGAAATCAGCGGCGGCGGATGGGAAGGCGACGGCGACGGTTGCGTTCGGCACGGCGACGGCGCCGGGGCAGAATTCCTTCGTAACGCTGGCCAACTCCGATCAGGAATGGAAAAAGTGCCGGTTCGCATTCGTGTCCAAGCTCGACCACCCGCGCGGCCATCCGTCGGTACAGGTGCTACAGCAGTGGGGCTTTTATGAACCGTCTCACTGGCGGCCCCGGGCGGCGCTGTTCCGGAAAGACTGGTCGCCCAAGCCGAACGGCCAGGCCTTTCTGGATCTGGTTTTCAAGCAATGGTGGACAGACCAGAAAGGAACAACCGACGGCCGGGGGCAATACGCCCTCCGCGCGTTCCTCGGCGACTACGAAGTCACAGTGAAGAAGGGCGCCGAAGTCAAACGCGAACTTTTCGCGCTGCCCAAGGGCGGACGGAAGCTCTGTGTTGTTCTGGAGTGATGATTACCGGCGCCGACGGCCAATGGCTCGCCAAGCTGTCACCGATGGGAGGCCGGCGATCCGTTCACGCTCAGCGCCACTGGCAAGCACGGCACGGCCCGCGCTCAAGATGTCTTGGTGGGCGAGGCCTGGCTTTGACGCGCGTTTAGCGGCTACTTCGGCAGGATTAACTGCGGGGTGGCTAGCAACTGCTGAACCCAGGGATCGTCCATGTCCACCTTCGGGTTCCAGGCCTGCTTGCTCTGCGCGTATAGGAACAGATCCAGGAAACTCCGGGGAGCCACGCACCAACCGATCCAGCGGATGTCCCGGCTCGCGTAGTAGTCCATCTTCCGCTTCATCCCGTAGAACGGGTTGAACGGCTCGTGGTACAGCCCGTACATCTTCGGATAGTCGAAGATGCCAACCTGCCCCGGGCAGAGCGTCAACCAGCCCTCAATGTCGGCCAGCCCCTCCTTGTTCCGATCGCAGATCAGGTCATGCTGTTGGCATGTGGTGTGCGGCGGGTAGGTGCAATAGACGACGAAGACGTTCCGCTCGGGCTTGACCCGCGTCGGCGGCGTCGAGGTCGCCTCGGTGTAGGCAATGGCGGCGATCTTCTTGTCCGGGTATATCTTGCCGATGGCCCGGGCCACCTCGTTGACGAAGTCCAGGTATCGGGTTCAATGGTTGGGGTGAGATCGGAACGATGCTGCGTTGTGATTGACGGAACATTGCTTGTTAGTAATCTTACCACAAGTCCACCCTTTGCGAACAACCCCATTCAACACTGGAGAAATTGCCCTTTCACCGGCTCCGTCTTGGGCATATAATGCATGAATCAAGGTTCGAAGTGTTCGAGCCGGAAGGAGGATCGGGTATGACCGCGAAGAAGGAAGACAAAAAGGCTGCCAAGAAGCCGCTGAAAAAGGGACCTGACATTAAGAAATGCCGGGGAGACATGAGAGATCTGCTAAAGGAGCAAATCGACTCGGCAAAAAAGCAAGGTGACGAATACACCGAAATGACCTTTTCTAAAGTGCTCAAGAAACTGGAAAAGAAGTGGCAGAAGGAAGACGAGAAGAAGGACTGAGCCGCAATCCTTGGTGAAATCTCCACGATAAACTCATCCGTTCTTTACAAAGCGCGGCTATACATAAACCGAGCGCCCGGTTAACGCAGCGACTGGATTGGAGTTTCCCGGATCCCGCCAGTCTGTCGGGTACGGATGAGGAGAAGATGGCAGAAGTGCGCAAGATTCGTGATGCCATTCGCGGCAACATCGTCCAATGGGCGGCAACACTGAAGAAACAAACATGACCAGCCGCAAACGCCGCACATGAGGGCGTAACTATCCGACATGCCCCAAGGCCGCAAGGGCGTCGACGAGGCGCTGGACGGTCGGGGCGCGGACGCCGGTGAAGTGGCGGGCAAGGGTCTTCGCGCCGTCGG
>CAYMLQ010000372.1:0-5625 GCA_964390795.1 uncultured Lentisphaeraceae bacterium | reverse complement strand
CCGGTCAGCGCTTATTCTGCTGCCCGTGGTGAATCCTATGGGATGCTAGTGTCTTCTTTCTTAATTACGTTACTGTTGAATGATAAGCACTGTTGAATAATCTCTCGGATTTCCACCGGCAACTGCGCTCCTATGAAATTGAATAACGGGCCAACGCTTTCGAGTTCTGCAAGAGGGCGGCGAGGGCATAGTAGTTCATTTGCTCTGGGGCGTGGTTTGCGGGGTGCCAGAAGGCGATGAAGGTGCGCTTGTCGGCCTCAAAGACATCGTCATAAACTTTTCGGCAGTCAGACCAAAGACTGTTGATCAAGCCATACCAGACGTTTCCGCAGATGACGATCTCAGGATCAATCAGATCAACTTGGCGTTTGATGAGGTCGCCGTCATTCTCTGCGTACAACTTCAGGTCCTGATATTCAGACGTTGTCCTCCCTCCGCTCTTCTTGATGTTGATCACGGCGGACGAGAGCAGCGCTTCACTCTGATCTTCCTGCCTGATCTGATCCCAACGGGGAAACGGGTCAGCAGGTTTAGCCGAAGCTTGACGGATCGCATGGGCCCATGTCGCGACTACCCGGTACGCGCCGTTAGTTGGATTCCCGTTCCATACATCACGAATTATTTTACGCAGGTCGAAGCCTTCGGAATTCGGGTCATCGCTATCGTGCGCCTCTTTATTGATGAATAAGATTTTGCGGGGCGTCTTTGCCCAGCGCTCAGGGTCGATTATGCCGTCAGGAAAGAACGGTTGGTTTTGATGATGAGGCCGGTTTGCCCATTCGGTGAGTAATGATTCATGTATGTCGGTCATGTGGAACCTTTCAGTCTGGGATGATTTTAGACGCGGGTGACGAGGTCGTCGAGAAATTCGGACGCTGGTGAGGTCGCCGTGACCAGAAGGTGGTCACGGGCGCGGGTGCAGGCGACGTAGAGCAGGTGGCGCTCCGTGTCGTACACATCTTGAAGATCGGCGTCATCGCCGACGGTCTCGATACGCTCCTGCAGGGGGATCACCTCGTCATCACATGCCATAACGACCACGGCGCGGAATTCCAGTCCCTTGGCCAGGTGCATGGTGCAGAGCGAAAGGTGGCCTGTGGTGGTGTCCACATGATCATCGAGCACCTTATAGTGTAACAAGACTTCCTGAACGGTCTCGCGGATCTCAACCAACTGGGCCGCACCGGTCTTCGGGTGGGTCTCCAGCTTGCGGCGCTGCGCCCACTCATAGGCCTTGTCGTGGTGATCCACATAACAGAGGAGCAGGCTGCCTGCTGTCTTGTGGACGATCAGGCGTATGTCGCCGCTGACCCGCACGGACCAGAAGTTCTTGTCCCGCGCCTTGTCCAACTTATGGAAACTGTTGCCGGGATTGACCGGATTGAGTTGCAGGTCAAAGGCCGTGGTCTTGACGGCTTTCTGCTCGTCACCCGTGAGGCGGGCGAGACTGTCGGTAAAGGTTTCGGCGATAAGGAAGTTCATGGGGAGAAGTGGCTAGTGGCTAGCGGCGCTCTCGTTACCCGTCGTTCCCGTCGATTCCTGTCGCTCGATAGGTCGCACGCCCTTGCACTCCGGATAACCAGTGCAGCCCCAGAAATCGTGGCCCGCGTTCGAGCCGGCTTTGGCCGTGCGGCGTTTCATGGGCTTGCCGCACTCGGGACAGACCGGTGCGCCTTCGGCCAGCGCCCGTGCCTCGTTACGGACGGCGGTCAGCTTCTCACGGAAGCCGCCCTCCTGAGCGAAGGTCTCGCCTTGCGCCTCCTTCTGGCGGATGAGCATGTTGATGGTTCGGCTCAGGAGAATGAGCATGGCGTTGGCGAACACCTCGTGATCGTCGGACTGCAACCACCGCGCGAATTTCTTCTTTTGCGCGAGCAGGTGGACGCACGAGTCATGCACGACATCGTCCCCATACTCCGGCTTGTCCAGTCGCATCGCATAGACTTCCTGGGCTTCCGGCGAGTCCTTGCGCCACGGCACAAGCTCTTTCCTCAGAAGCCAGTCCTCGTAATCGCTGTGCAGTTCCGCGAGGCTGGCGCGGGCGACATCGGTCAGCTTCATCTCGGTCTCTTTGGATGTGCTGGCGCGGGCCGAGCCCTCGACGATGTTCACCTTGCCGGAGCGCGCGGCCTGAGTCATCTGGTCGTACTGGCGCCCGGTGGGGTCGATCACGCGTGTGACGAATTTCTCGCAGAATCGGAAATTCGCAAACTGGACAATACTGGCCATCACCCAGGAATCCAAACGCCGGTAGCCGCCCGACGGATCGAATTTCATGCTGCCTCCTGTTGTTTCGACGGGTCTCGACCGGTGTCGACGGGGCGACTGGAACGAGATGCGCCGACAACCGGCCTGTCGAGGCCGGTCGTTCCTGTCGATGCCTGTCGCTGGTTCATGATCGGGTGACCCTCCCGATCATTTCGTCGAAGCGGGCGTCGACTTTGGCGGCGAAATCGGACTCGATTTCGTAGACATCGGTGAACTCGGCGAAGGCCCAGCGGCCATAGGTCTTAAGCTGGTTCACGCCAGGAATCCAATAGTTGTCCATGGTGGACTTCTTCTCTTTCGCGTCCTCGCGGCGGTAGCCTTTGATCTCGACGATCAGGTTCAGGAGATCGTCAGCGCCGTGGCCGTCATCGACCCGCACAAGGAAATCCGGGATGTAGGTGCGCGTCTCCGAACCGTAGCGGTAAGGGACGAAGAGACCGAGGTTGTGGTTCTTGACGTAGGAGCGGACGCTCGGGTGCTCTTCGGCGACGCGACAGAACTCGCCTTCCCAGTCGCTGTCGAGCACGATCCAATTGATATGACTGCGGTCCGCGCAGGTTTCCCAGCGCAGGGATTTGGAGGTATTGAAGCGCACGTGGGCGGTTGAGCCGGTGGGATTGTATGGATCGAGCAAGGCTTTGATGGGACAGGCAGCGCCATGGGCGGCGGTGATCCCGGCGGTGATGCGGTTGCAGGCCATGTCGGCCAGCTCCTGATACATCAGTAACGCAGGGTAGGTTTGGCCTTTGCAGACCAGGCAGGTATCGAGCCACTGCTTGGCGATGCGTTTGAGCTGGCCGAAGAGGTAGAGTTTGGGTTCCTCGCCGGGATCGCGCCACTTGGTGTAGAGCAGGCGGTGTGTCAGGTGAAAGAGCAACGTGGAGGGACGCATGTCGCCGAGATGCTGGAGGCTCAGGTCGACACCTTCGCCGATGATGCCCGAATTGTGGGTGATTGAGGGTCCGACCAGATCGGGGCTGAGGACAAGAACCGAATCGTCGTTGAAGGTGGCGGTGAGGCGTTCTTCCGGAAGTTCGACGCGGTAGCCCTCGACGCACGGGAAACGGATTTCCAAGGGATCGCGTTCGGGGCGCATGGCCTTGATCTGGACGGTTTCGCGCGGCGGCTGCGGCGGCGCGATGACCGGTTTGGCCGTGAAATCGAAGGGTATGCCGAACACGTCGGCATACTCCACGTTGAAGAGGCCTTCATCGTTGAGGTCGTAGGACTGGCGGCGCAAGGCACGGCCGATGACCTGTTCGCAAAGCAACTGCGTGCCGAACGCGCGGATGCCGAGCACATGTGTGACGGTGTTCGCGTCCCAACCTTCAGTGAGCATGGACACCGAGACCACGCAACGGATGGAGCCGCCGAGGGTGGCGGGCTTGCCAACGGTGTTCATGACCTCGCGGAGCAGCTCTTGATCGGTGATGTTCTCTCCGGCGCGGGCGTCGCCCGTGCGCTCCACCATCTCGCGGCGGAAGCGCTCGATCTCGTCGGCGGCCATGGAGCGGAAGTTGTCGTCCAGCGCGTCGCCCGCTTCGAGCTGCTCGCTGTCGATCAGCAGTGTGTTGGGGCGTGCGAGCGGGTTACCGGTGGTCTCATCGAAATTGCGGAAAAGAGCAAGGCGTCCGTTTTCGAGCGTGGAGGTGCCGTCCTCCTTCGGGCGCTGGAAGCCCGATATGTAGTCGTAAACGAGCTTGGATATCGCGGTGTTCTGGCAGACGATGATGAAACAGGGCGGAACACGGATGTTCTGCTCCTGCCAGAGCCGATAGGTCTTTTCGTAATGGCCGTAGAGCGCTTGGAGCGCGGTCTGAAGGCGGGTCGGCAATTTGAGAGGGTCCAGCACACCGCCCTTGCCGCGACCGGCTTTGGGCATGTCCTTGCGGATGTTTTCCCAGAGGTTGCGAAAGACGGGAAGCTCAGCGCCGGGGATGTTCTCAGCCACGGGGACACGCGGCAGCTTGACGATGCCGCATTCGATGGCGTCCATGAGCGAGAAATCGCTCATGGTCCACGGGAAGAGAGTGCCTTCGGCATAGCCGGAACCGCTCAGGAAGAAAGGCGTGGCGGAGAGGTCGATCACGCGGGCAACGCCGAGTTTGCGGTGTACGACTTCGAGGCCGGAGATCCAGAGGCGGGCTGCCTCATTGTTCTTCTCGGCCTCTTTGCGCTCGTCGCCCTTGAGCGACTCATCATCGGGCTCTTCCGGTTTTTCGCGGTAACAGTGATGAGCCTCGTCATTGATCACGAGAACGTTCTTCAGGCCCATGAGGTCGGGCATGACCCGCTGGAGCATCTGGCCTTCGGTTTCGAGTGTGTTCAGATCCGCGCCGCGCCGGCCTTTGAGGAGCGCCCGGCCGCCGGCCGAAAGGTCGATGCGCTCGCGCATTTTGAAGGCGTGGTAATTGGTGATGACGATTTTGGCGCGGTTGACGTCCTCCAGCATGTCGCTGGGGATCAGTTCGCGGTCGGCGTAGTAGGCATCGGGATCGTTGGGCCGGAGAACGCGCAGGCGGTCCTTGATGGTCAAGCCGGGAGAAACAACAAGAAAGCCGCGGGTAAAGTGCTTGCTGCTGGGACGGCGGACAGCGTTGATGGTCTGCCACGCGATAATCATCGCCATGACCGTGGTTTTGCCCGAGCCGGTGGCGAGTTTCAGGGCCAGGCGCATGAGTTCGGGGTTCGCGTCGTGGTTGGCGTTGGAGAGGTGCTCCAGAAAGCTCTTGCCGTTTTTGCCAGACTGGGGGGCGACTTCGGTCAGCCAGATCAGGGTTTCGACGGCTTCAACCTGGCAAAAGAAAGGGCGTATACTGGAAAAACTATGGTACCGCCAATGCTGCAGGAGTCGGGCGGTTTCCGGGGTGACCTGCCATTGATTCGGATTAGGGAGGGAACGCCACTGGTTCACATAGTGGCGAAGCTCGTTGATGATGGGCGTCGGATCGTACTGCTGTTTCTCGGTCGAAAGGCCTTTGCCCTCATCGAAAACAAACTGCGTCTGGTCGGAAGCCGACTTACGCTTCTTGGGTTTCGGGATCGGCGAGATGAACTCGGCCTTGCGGCGCTCATCGATGATTTGCTGGGTCGGCTGACCGTCGCCATCAAGCTCCCAATGACGCAGAGGACAGGCGTAGGGCGAGTTCAGGATCGGGTGTTCGAAAAACGGATTAGACATCTTCAGCTCTCTTTTCCGTTCGTTTTCATGGTGATCATCCTGCTCTATCCCCCAAATGCGTCAAACAACGACTGACCCATATGCGCTTTAGCGAAGCGATACAAGGTCATCTTTGTAGAATAAAATCACTAGCATCCCATAGGATTCGCCGGCAACAAACCAGTTCCCATGATTGG
>CAYMLQ010000371.1:1836-5626 GCA_964390795.1 uncultured Lentisphaeraceae bacterium | reverse complement strand
GATTGGGAAGTTCCAGCCTTAACGCGGAAACCGGACGGAACCTGCGTGTTTCGCCTGAGCGGCGAATGGCTTTCGGGGCGGGCGACGCTGTCGGCCGAAGCGGTGGTCCAAGAGGCGGCCGGTTGCCATGAGCTCTGCTTGGACACCTCGGGGCTCCTAGCATGGGACAGTGCCTTGCTGACGTTCCTGATCAAGCTCAGGCGCGGCTGTGAGGCGGCGGGGGTCGCCTACCGTGCGGATAATTTGCCACAGGGAGTCGGTCGGCTGTTGGAATTGGCAGCGGTCGCCCCGGTGCGGAACGGTGCGCCGCAGCAGCGGACAGGCGTGCCTTGGCTGGAGCGGGTGGTGCATGGGGCCGGTGCGCGCGGACTGGCGGCTTGGGACGGCGTCTCCTTTGTCGGCGAGGTGACTGCCGCGTTGGGCAGGATGTTGGTCGGTCGAGCCCGTTTCCGCGGTTCCGATGTGCGCGTGTTTATGGTCTCCTGCGGCGTGGAGGCGCTGCCGA
Organism: uncultured Lentisphaeraceae bacterium; assembly: GCA_964390795.1. Lineage (GTDB taxonomy): Bacteria > Verrucomicrobiota > Kiritimatiellia > RFP12 > UBA1067 > CAYMLQ01. The sequence continues at coordinate 5,121 of CAYMLQ010000371.1, read as the reverse complement.
TCATCTCGCTGATCAGCCTGCTGGTCGGCGTGATCTTTGCGTTTGTCGGCGCTGTGCAACTGGTCATGTTCGGCGCCCAGATTTACGTGGCCGGGCTGGTCGGCATCGCGGTCGTGCGCATTATGGGCGCCATCATGACGGGGATCATTTTGGCAGGGCGGACCGGCGCGGCTTTTGCCGCCCAACTGGGTACGATGCAGGTGAATGAAGAGGTCGACGCGCTGGCCACGCTGGGCGTGGAGCCGGTCGACTTCTTGGTGCTGCCGCGGCTGGTCGCCTTGGCGGCGATGACGCCTCTGCTCTGTCTCTATGCCAACCTGATGGGGATTCTCGGCGGGATGGCGGTGAGCGTGTCGCTTTTTGAAATCACGCCGCTGGAATACATCGCCATGACACGGGCGACCGTACGACTGCAGGATTTGTGGGTCGGGCTTGCACACAGCGCCACGTTCGGCGTGCTGGTGGCGATGACCGGCTGCTACCAGGGGTTGCGCTGCAGGCGCAATGCCGCAGCGGTCGGCGAGGCGGCCACGGGCGCGGTCGTCAACGGGATCATCAGCATCATTGTGGCGACGGCGATCATCACGGTCATGTGCAATGCGTTGGGGATCTGACACGGGAAACGAATGACTGCGCAAAGAGAGACACCGGAGAGGGCGGCGGCGGCGATCACGGTCCGCGGCCTCACGTTGGCGCATGGGGAGCGGGTGATTCAGCGGGATCTCGCGTTTACGGTCAACCGTAGCGATATCTTCATGATTATGGGCGGCAGCGGTTGCGGCAAGAGCACGCTGCTGCGGCATCTGATCGGCTTGCAGCGGCCCGCGGCGGGAGAGATCTTCTACGGGAATCTGAATTTCTGGGCGATTTCGGATGCGCAGCGCTGCCAGGAGATGCGCCGCTTCGGCGTGCTCTATCAAAGCGGCGCGCTGTGGAGTTCAATGACCGTGGCGGAGAACGTGGCGCTGCCGATGCAGCTCTATACCACGCTTGCAGCGGAAGAGATCGCCGCCCGTGTGGCACTCAAACTGGCGCTGGTCGGGCTGGCCGGGTGTGAGGCCTGCTATCCAAGCGAGCTCAGTGGCGGAATGAAGAAGCGGGCGGGGTTGGCGCGGGCCATGGCGCTCGATCCTGAGATCTTGTTTTTTGACGAGCCGTCGGCCGGCCTTGACCCGGTCAGCGCGAAGCGGTTGGATGACTTGATTCTGGAACTGCGGGACAGCCTGGGCGCGACCGTTGTTGTGGTGACGCACGAACTGGCCAGTATTTTTGCGATCGGCTCGAACGGAATATTTCTGGACGCCGAGGCGCAAACGATGCTGGCCTCAGGTTCGCCGAGAGAGCTGTTGACGCGGGCTGGCGATTCGCGCGTACTGCGGTTTTTGACGCGGGACGGGGCGGATTTGCAAAATAGAAAAGGGGGTGCCTGATGAAAGCGGGGAGTCAGAAAGCGCTGATCGGCGCGTTTGTGATCGGCGCGGTCACGTTGGTCGTCGTCGGGGTGATCGCCTTGGGCTCAGGACGACTCTTTTCCAAGACACAGACCTATGTCCACTATTTCGACGAGTCGGTCAAAGGGTTGAGCGTCGGCGCGCCCGTCTTGTTCCGCGGCGTGAAGGTCGGGTCAGTGGTCGTAATCAGGCTGGAGGGTGATTTTGATCAACTGAAATTCGCCATACCGGTGATTACGGAGATCGACACCGACGCGTTTCCTTTTGGCATCCAGGACGGCCGCGGCGCCGAAGCCCACCAGGCGCTGATTGAGAAGGGGCTGTGCGCGCAGTTGCAGCTGCAAAGCTTCGTCACCGGCCAGTTGATGATCAACCTCGATTTCCATCCCGGCCGACCGATGCGCATGACGCCCGACAGCAAACGGTACCTCCAGATACCGACGATCACCTCCGCCTCACAGGAGCTGACACAGCGGCTTGACGGGTTGCCGCTGAAGGAACTGCTCGATCGCGCGAACTCTGCTTTTGACGGACTGGACCATTTCCTGCGCGATCCCGCGTTGCAGCGGTTGCCGACAGTCGTGACCGGGCTGGTCGCCGAGGCGCGCGGGCTGGTCGGCAATGTCGATCAGGAGGTGGTCCGGGTCTCTGCGGATCTGCGGCAGACCTTAGCCTCGGCCTCGGCTGCGCTCACCGCGGCCGAACGGGCGCTCGCGTTTGAGGAGGGGCCGCCAGCGGTGTTCGTGCGTAGCGCGACCGAGGCGTTTGGCGAGGCTCAGCGCGCGTTCGCGACGCTCGATAAGGCGCTGCAGACGGCGGACGGGCTCCTGCAGGATGACCGCCCGGTGGTGGAGTTGCGGGAGGCGTTACGGGAACTCGGGCTGGCGGCCCAAGCGATACGGACCTTGGCGGACACCTTGGAACGGCGTCCGGAAATGCTGTTGCGCGGCAAGAAGGTGGCAGAAGAGGAGCGGGAATGAAAATCCAACAAGCAGTTGTGGTTCTTGGCGGCGGGCTCCTGCTCGCACTTGGCTGTGCCAGCTCGCCGGAGGTGCGCTACTACACCCTTGCAGTCCGGCTCAGGCCGGAGCCGTCAGGTGCGGCTGAAGCAACCCTCCCGCCCCGCGTGATCGGGGTCGGCCCCGTGGCGCTGGCCGACTATTTGAACCAGCCGTATGTGACTGTCCGCAGCGGCGAGCACACGCTCGCACGCGCGGAGTTTGACCGTTGGGGCGGGTCGTTCCGCGACACGCTGACCCGCGCGGTTGCCGGCAATCTGGCGGTTGCGCTTGCCGGGGAGAACGTGGTCGCGCTACCGTGGGCCGATACGGCGGTGACCGACTTCCGCCTCCAGCTTTCGCTGAACCGGTTTGAGCGCACCGCCGATGCCGTGGTGTTGCAGGGTGCCTGGTTCATGAGAGCGGAGGGGAGCCGGGGCGTGGCGCGCTCGGGTGACCTGCAGCTTTCAGAACCGACTACGGGTCCTGACACTGCGGCGACTGTCGCAGCCATGAGCCGCGCGCTCGAAGCCGCGTGCGAGGCGATTGCCGCAGAGATTCGGCCTGTTCTCCTGCGAACGCCATAGCCCGGAAGCAACGGCACGCGGGCCGATTAGGCTTTTTTCCGCAGCGCGTCCCGGTGGGCGAAGAACTTGTCGGCTGTCTTGCGCATCCGCTCGGCATCCGGGAAGTTGTCTGTTTCGCATGCGGCGCGGAAATCCTCAAGCAGTTTGCGCTGCTTGGAATTCAGGCGCGCCGGCACCTCGATCGAGATGCGGACGTTCAGATCGCCGGTCCCGTGTCCCTCGATGTTCGGCACGCCCTTGTCGCGCAGG
>CAYMLQ010000371.1:0-1826 GCA_964390795.1 uncultured Lentisphaeraceae bacterium | reverse complement strand
CGGAACACCTTGCCGTTCGGTGTGCCGGCGGGGAGGCGTATTTCGGCGAAGCCTTCGGGCGTGGGGACTTTCACCGTGCCGCCCAAGGCGGCATCGACTGGCGAGATCGGGACCGTGCAGGCAAGGTCGTCACCCTGTCGCTCGAACAGGTCATGGTCGCGGACGTGCAGCACGACGTAGAGGTCGCCCGAGCCGCCGCCGCGCAGCCCGCCCTCGCCCTTGCCGGGCAGGCGGAGGCGCGAGCCCGTCTCGACCCCGCGGGGGATGCGCAGCGTCAGCTTGCGGCGTGCCTTCATACGGCCTGAGCCGCCGCACTTCTGGCAGGGGTGGCGGATCATCGTCCCTTCGCCGTTGCATACGGGGCAGGTCTGGCGGATCTGGAAGAAGCCGCCGCCGGCGATGACGAAGCCGTGGCCGCCACACTGGCGGCACGCCTCGCGTTTCGCTCCGGCCGCGGCGCCGGTGCCCTGGCACACGTCGCAGGAGTCGTTGACCGGCAAGTCGATTTCGCGTTCGGAACCGAACACCGACTCCTCGAGGTCGATCTCCAGATCAAAGCGCAGATCATTGCCGCGCTCCTCGCCCGTGCGCGAGCGCCGGGAGCCGCGGCCGCCGCCAAACATGTTGCCGAAGACCCCCTCGCCGCCGCCGAACAGGTTGCCGAGAATGTCCTCAATATCCGACATGTGGGTGAAATCACGCCCGAAATCAAACCCGCCCGGACCGAAGGCCGACTTCATCCCTTCATGGCCGAACTGATCGTATTTCTGCCGCTTCTGCGCGTCGCTCAGAACCTCATAGGCTTCGGACACCTCGCGGAATCGGGTTTCAGCCTCCTTGTTGTCCGGGTTACGGTCAGGATGGTACTGCATGGCCAACTTGCGGTAGGCCTTCTTGATCTCATCAGCTGAAGCGGTCTTCGCGATTCCCAGCACTTCGTAATAGTCACGTTTCGCAGCCATAGTCACATCCTGCCGGCGTCCGTATAGGGTTCAAGGTTCAAGGTTCAGGATTCAAGGTTAGGGGGTCAGGGTTCGGGTCATTCGGATTGCGGCTCTGCAGTGGGCTCTAAAGTTGGATCGGGTGTCGCCGCGCCGCTCGAAATCATCACCTGTGCGGGCCGTATCATGCGGCCAGCGAGGCTCCAACCCTTACGAAACTGCATCGCGACGTGTCCGGCAGGCGTCGAATTGGAGGGCATCTCACTCAGTGCCTCGTGCCGGTAGGGGTTGAAGGGCTCCCCCATGGCATTGTCCGGTTGGCAGTCAAACTTGGCCAGCGCGGCGTGCAGTTGGTCGGAGACCATCCGGATACCGGAGACAAAGGGGTCCTCGGGATCGGTCGCGGTGGCTAGGGCAAGCTCAAAATGGTCGATCACGGGAAGCAATTCGAGGATCAGCGCCTCGTTGGCGCGCTTGACGGTCTCCTCGCGCTCGCGCACCTGCCGCTTACGGAAGTTGTCAAAATCGGCCAGCAGGCGGGTATACCGGTCTTTGCAGGCTGCCAGTTCGGCCTCCAGCGGAGCGGGTTGCGGCGACGTCTCTGTCTGAGGGTGTTCGAGCGGCTCCGCTGCGGCATCAACCGCGGGTACGGGCTGTTCTCCGGTCGCCTGGGTCTCGACCGGTTTGTCCTCTTGTCCTGTCATCGCTTCGGGTTCCTGCGTTTTCTTTTTCGATGCAAACATGATCTTCCTTGATCCGTTCAGGTTCGCACGGCGTACATCCGCCATGGGGTGAAAAGAGTTAATCATAATAAGCCGATGTGCCGGGAGCGTCAAACGCATTAACCGGGCGCAATCACGGTTTCTTTGTCCATCCCCAGCGGCT
>CAYMLQ010000370.1:0-5633 GCA_964390795.1 uncultured Lentisphaeraceae bacterium | reverse complement strand
AGCGCGAGTGCCGCTGCACCTCGACCAAGATCCAGGCCTACCGCAACAAGATCTCCGGCCCGCTGCTGGACCGCATCGACATCCACATCGAGGTGCCGCCGGTGCGCTACCACGATCTCAGCGGGCTCGGCCGTGGCGAGCCCTCCACCGCGATCCGCGAGCGCGTGGCCGCGTGCCGCACCCGCCAGCGCGAGCGTTTCAAGCACCTGCCGCGCGTCACCTGCAACGCAGGCATGTCGGCGCGCGAGGTGCAGACCTTCTGCGCACTCGGCACGGACGCGGCCGAGCTGCTCAAGATGGCGATGAACGAACTCAACTTCAGCGCCCGCGCCTACGACCGCATTGTCAAGGTCGCGCGCACCATCGCGGACATGGCCGGCGCAGAGACCATCGACGCCACCCACATTTCGGAAGCGATCCAGTACCGCTCCCTCGACCGCCTGATGTGGATCTGAGAGCGGGAAGGCTGATCGTTTCCCTGCCGCCGCAAGCTCTCCGATCACCGCCAACAGCCTGTGGCCAATTTCTCTAAAGACCTCCGTTGTAATGAAGAAGGGCGCTTGCTGTTTCACACTTCATGAAGTGTGGAAATCGAGGGACTGACACCACTGCCGAAAAGTGGTTGTGCTTAAAGGGCGATGCCGCACACAGGGAGGGACGGCTCTTGTCCACCGACTTGTCCTCCGATGCTCGCAGAGCGTAGGAGGAAGCCTTGGCGAAGGCGGATCCACGCCGTCCGCGGCCGGGGTGTAACCCGGCCCTCCCGTGTGCCTAGTGCCCGCATTATAGTCTCGGCACTTTTCGTTGGTGGTATGAGCAAGAAGAATGGATCATGGGTTGAACTGGAGGAAGAAGAGAGATACTATTTTCAAAAAGGCGACACCGAACCCTCGTTCGCCTTTGGCTCACTGGTTCGGTGGTGGCCGACGTTAGGAGCGAATGAATGAGATACACGGACTTTCGTGAGGTTATTCAAAGGGAGTTGATATGCAATCCCGAAGGTCGCATGTGCTGGTCGATAACCTAATCTTTGCCTCGTCGGCGTCCAGCCACAGCATGCCATCATCCGTCAGTGTCGCGTACCGGCGGTCGAGCCGGCCGTCGGTTGCTCCCGGCAACACGCTCGCAATGAGTTTCTCGTCGTCCGCCAACCCCTGTAAGAAGATCGTCATGCCGCTGCCGAGCACTCGCGTGAGCGGCCGTAGCGCCTCCCGGTCCGCCACCATGCGCAAGGACGCGGACGAAGCCGGCACCTGCTCCGCCCCGGCGCGGAACACCTCCACCTGCCGCACCGACACGCCCAGGTCGCGCGTGTCCGTGTTGCCGGCCTGAAGCGCTGAGGGCGTCCACGTCGACACCGTGAGTTCGAGACGCGCCACCGCGTTGGAGCCCAGCAGCGCAGCGGGCACGGCGAACGCGCATTCCTGCCTTCCCGGCTTCGAGATCGTCCCGACACGCTTACCGTTGACGCTCACCGCGACACCGGTCGGGCCCAGCGCGAGCCCCGGCACCGAGAGGCTCAGCCGCACGGTTTGGTCTGCCCCCGGCGCCATCGGCACCCACACGCCTGGCCGCGCCCCGCTCCAGCGCATTGTGGCGTCCGGGATCTTCGCCCATTCGCGGCCGCTCTCGCGCAGGTGCCAGTCGCCTTCCAGCCACCCCTCATCCTCGCGGCTGCCGACGTTGAGCACCCAGTGCGAAGGGGCCTCGCCGTCCAATTCCGGCTTCAGAAAAGCCCCCTTCGAAAGTGCATCCGAGAGCATTCGTTTCCGCCAGTCCGCGTGCTCGTAGAGCCGGCCGCCGAGCGTCTCGCCCGGACGCGTGGCGGCGATCAAGATGCCGCCCTTGCGCACCCACTTCTCGATCACTTCCGCACTCTCCGGCTCCAGCACCGAAGACGCCGCCAGCACCAACACGGAGTAGTGACGCAGGTGCCCGTCCGCCAGCGAGCGGCGCGTGACAAAGTCGAGATCCGTCGCGTCGCGAAGCGTGCGCGACAGCGACAGCGTGCGGCCGACCGCCTCCGGCTCCAGCGCCCAGGTCTCGCGAGAGAGGTAGAGCGCCACGTGTATGTTACGCGGCTGACGCGGCGCCAGCCACCGCGCGTTCGTGCGGAAACTCTCCAGTGCCGCAACGCCCTGTCCGAGCGTGTTGGGGATGTAGTCGTGCAACTGCCGCGCCCCCGACGCCGTCGCGTTGTAGATGCGGGCGACCACGCCGCCGGCGTCCACCTTCGCAGCCGGCTCGAATCCGCAGAAGCTTTTGTAATGGCGCGTGGCCGTGGCGACCTCGCGCGTGACCGAAAAGTTGTGCGCGTAGTCGCTGCCCTCGTTGGTGATGCGCACGCCCGCTCCGTAGCGCGCGATCGCCGCCGTCTGCGCGGTGAAATCCGCGCCCAACGCCGGGTTGCCGTCCCCGCCCGTGCAGAGGTAGATCGCGGTCTTGGGAAACACCGTGAGGGCGGACCTGACCCAGAACTCGGCCCAGTCGGTCATGGCCTGCTGATACCACTCCACGAAATCCGCGCGGGCGCGGTCGTTGGACGCCTTCTCAGGGAGGAAGGTCGCCACCTCATCGAACGACGTGTGGGCCGTGCCCCACGCCGCGTTGAGCCGCTTGACGCGGCCATACTTCTCGCGCATCGCAGCGCGGAACGCGGCCACCGCATCCGCGTCTCCGGCCCACCAGCCGAAGTGGTTGTGGTAGTCGCCCGTCAGCTGCGCAGTCCAACCTCCCTCGGGCCCCGCCGGATAGATGCTCTCGCCGTAGATGCCCGTCACGCCCAGCAGCACCGACTCGATCACGCCCGTGTCGCGATAGCGCTCCGCGAAGGCCCGCAGAAACCGTTCGACCTGAGGCCGCAGCGCCGGGTTGAAGAGGCTCTGCACCTTGCTCGACTGGCCGTGTTCAAGGCAGCGGTACGTGCGCGAGTTGGCCGTCTTCTGGAACCAGAGCGGCGTCGCGTAGGCCGGCCCGGCGATGAGGAACGGCACCCACTTGAGCCCAGCCGCCTGAAGCGTGGCAACCTGTTTGTCCCACTTGCTCCAATCCCACTGCTCCTTCGCCGGCTCCACGCCCGCCCAGTCGACATAGCTCTCCACGCTCGTGACCGTGAGCGCCTTGAAGAGCGCCGCGTCGGCCGCATTGGCGTCGTTACCGTAGGTCAGCTCCATGCCCGGCGGACGCGACACCGCGACGTGCCGCAGCGCGTCGGAATCAATGGCCTGTTCCACGCTAAACCCAGCGGGCCTGACCGGGCTTACCGCAATTTTTCTGAACGCCACATTCGGCGCGGTGAAGCGGAAATCCGCACCGTGGTTCTGCCCATGGCCAAGCCGAAGCTGCGGCAGAGGAAAGTGCAGCGTGCGCCAGCGGCCCGAACCGACGAGCAGGTACGTGCTCTCCGCCACCGTGTAACACGTGCCGATACTCGGATGCTCTGAAGCGCGGTCATACTGCACCGTCACGCGCGACACGCCGTCATCGAACACCTCAGCCGAAATGTAGAGATCGACCGGCCCTTGCCGATACTCCGGATGGTCGACCGCGACATAGAGGTAATGCGCGTTTTCTCCTTTGACGCGCCGCACTGCCGCTCCCTGCAAGGTCTCCGGCACATTCTCGCCATCGCCCCCCGACGGCACCCGCAGCCCCGCACCCTCGTTACGCTCGCCGAGCGTGATCCAGAGATCCGGCCGCACCTCACCGGCAAGGCCTGCGAGCCCCGCCAAAAAAACCGCAACCTCCCACGCCCATGTTCCCCGCATACGCCCCCCACTGTTTCCGTTTGATCAACGTTTAAGCATCGCACGCTCACGCAGACGCAGCAGGCGTTCGCCCGCCGCGTTCAGGGTCTCTTCGCGCTTGGCGAAGTGGAAGCGGATCAGATGCCGCACGGGCTCGCGGAAGAAGCTGGAGCCGGGCACGGCCGCCACGCCGACCTCGCGCGCCAGCCATTCGCAAAAGGCCACATCGTCGGTCACGCCGAACTCGCTGGCGTCGACCATCACGTAGTACGCGCCTTGCGGCCGGGTGTAGCGCAGGCCAGCGCGGTCAAGCCAGCCGGTGAACACGTCGCGCATGGCCGTGTATTTCGCGGCCAGATCCTGATAGTAGCTGTCCGGAAACTCCAGCGCGGTCACGGCCGCCTCCTGCAGCGGCGCGGCCGCTCCGACCGTCAGGAAGTCGTGAACTTTGCGCACCACATCCACCACGGCGGGCGCGGCGACCACCGTGCCCAAGCGCCACCCGGTGATGGAGTACGTCTTCGAAAGCGAGCTGCACGTGACCGTGCGCTCGAACATGCCCGGCAGCGAAGCCATGTAGGTATGCGCGTGCGGCGCGTAGACGATGTGCTCGTAGACCTCGTCCGTGATCACAAAGGCGTCGAACTCCTGCGCGAGCCCGGCGATCAGCTCCAGTTCAGGCGTCGTAAACACCTTGCCCGAGGGATTGGACGGGTTGCACAGGATCAGCGCCTTGGGCCGATGCGTCTCGAACGCGGCGCGCAGCTCGGCCGGATCGAAATCGAAATGAGGCGGGCGCAGCGGAACGTAGACCGGCACGGCGCCGGTGAGCACGGTGTCGGCGGTGTAGTTCTCATAGAACGGAGAGAAGATGACCACCTTGTCGCCGGGGTTGCACGTGGCCATCATCGCCGCCATCATGGCTTCGGTACTGCCACAGGTGACCACCACGTTCGCATCCGCGTCCACGGGCACGCCCATGAAGCGCGACTGCTTGCGGGCGAAGGCCTGGCGGAAGTTCGCCGCGCCCCACGTGACCGCGTACTGGTGCGGCCCCTGGCGCGCCGCGCGCTCAGCGGCGGCGAGCAGCGCCGGCGGCGGGTCGAAGTCGGGAAACCCTTGGGAGAGATTGACCGCACCGCACGCGTTGGCGACGCGCGTCATGCGGCGGATCACGGACTCCGTGAAATGGCGGGTGCGGTCACTGGTCTGCGGCATGGTCAACGTCCTTTGCGATGCGGGCCTGACTCAGCTCAAAAGATGGCCACATGAGGTACATGCGCGACATCATACCAAGCCGCGTCCGGCAAAGGCAAGGATCGCAGTAATCGGTTGGGGATGTGCGAGGAGTTCGCGTTTCGGATGAGCGTTTGGCTTTGAACCGGGCGGGAGGGGCAAGCGTCTGCTTGCCCGGACGAGCAGACGCTCGTCCCTCCCGAGCGTTTGCCCTGTCACTTCATCTTATCTCTTCAAGGCGCATTGGGCGCATGTCAGCAGCGCTGAGGCAGCTCGCCATGCTCTGGGCCGGCTGAAGCCGGGACAACATACCTTGGCAGAACAGGCCTGCGACGTCCGTATGTTGTTTGGACATGGTTTTCAAAAACACGATATTTTGCGGCTTTTTGCGGGTATTTCACCACAAAAAGCCGTTGTTTTGACCGTTCGGTCCATATAGCCTAAGTTGTTTTGGCACAGTTTAGCCACAGTGGTTTTACTTGGTTTTTTTGGGTTTTGCGGTGGCTTGCGCGAGCGCTTTCGCGGCGGCATCGGCCTCGACCGCCTTGGTCAGTATCACGGTGATCAGATTCGACCGGGGGCGCTGCGCCTCTTTTGCCAGAACGTTGACCGCCTCCAGCAGTGCGGTCGGCAGCGATATGCTGATCTGCG
>CAYMLQ010000369.1:0-5655 GCA_964390795.1 uncultured Lentisphaeraceae bacterium | reverse complement strand
ACGGGGGAAAGGGGGCAGTGTGCCCGTTTTCAGCTCCTATGGGATGCTAGTGAAGCGCAACAATTCCGATTGCTACCCCCCTTCCTGACGTGCAGGAAAGGATGAGATTGCAGACCTGATAAACGAAGAGCAACGTTGCACAAACTCTGCTCTTTCTTTTTGTACCGAATCCCAGCCCTAGAATCAGAACAACATCGAGGAGATTCATCAGAGAGTAGCTTGCGCATTTAATCAATCCCAAGGTGCAGATGATAACGACAATGAGAGTGAGCCCAGCCTGTATTAGTGAGGTGTGGAAAGCATGCGCTATCGACTCGAGCGCTTTTCTTGTCTGTATGTCATCCATGGCTATTATTTCCCCTTTGACCCAACGTCAGCGACCTCCGCCCCCCTGAGCCGAAGGCGAATGGGGGTTCGGAACGTCGCCGTGTTGGGCCACCATTTTCTCTTGTTTATCACCGCCACAGAAGCGCTCATCCCAAAACAAGTTGGTTTGTCCGTAAGTCCCGACACGACCTTTCTACCTGTGCTTAGGCTGGACAAATTGGTTGGTCGCCTCGCGTGTTCGGTACCCCCAGTACTCACCCTCGAGACAGCCGTGCAGCATGGATTTGTCGATCGTCAGGAGAAGTTCGGAGTTTTCGTCAGAGCCACAAACGTGATCTCCACTGAGATCCCGTAGCCAGAAGATGGAGACAGTCTGCACGCGGTTCGAAGCGAGAAGGTGGATGACATCAAGCAGGTCAACGGCCCTGGTCGATTCATCGATCTGAATACGGACGGGTGTGCTTGGTATCCTCGCTACCTGGGCAGCGAGTTTACCCACTTCTGCTGGTGTCTTGCGATCAGAGTTGACATACAACTGAAGAATATCGCTCTTACGATCTAGTCGGATAGTGAAGTATGAAAGGGCGGATGCTGATCCTGCAATCAGACTTATGGCAAAGATGCGAAGGAACCGTCTCATGCATATTATCTCATGTGTCCAACGTCAGCGACAACCGAACCCGTGAGCCGAAGGCGAACGAGGGTTCGGTCGCCTTGTTGGGAAATAGTCTCTCTCTTTTCTTCAGTGTTGTCGAGGGCTTTGGTGACAGCCCAAACGGTCGGTCTGGTGCTGCGCATGTCTCACCGGTCTTTTCACACCTCTCGAAGTGTGGAAAATCTGAAATCAGGAAATCAGGAAGGGATGCCCAAGATTTCATTTCTGATAACTCTCCGTGACTGCCGCATCCGCAGGTTTCCTGATTTCCTGAGTTCAGATTTCTCCCAGCAGCTATTTTTCCCCAAGACGCCAAGGGATCCAATAACCTTTGCGTCTTCGGGTCTTCTTGGCGTGAACCAATCTACCCGGTGCCTAGCCGTCCGTCGTTCGGTTGTCATATTCACTTATCATGAGAAGTGAATACGCATTCGCAAGACCTTCGTGGTCTAGAAACCCAGTACCTTTCGTGATTCTTTTCTCTCCCAACATTAAATAGGCGTCCAGACGCAATCTACCGGTCGAACCGGTAAAACGGTACAGTTTACCTATAGATAGAAAGATACACTGACGAGCGGTATGCGGTCAAGCGTTCACTCTATTAAGTCACAACTTATAGACTGGCAATAACACCACTGGGAAGCCGCAGACTTTCGCAGCGGCGTTGTGCGAGACGCGGACCTTGCTCCGCCTGCGCCATTACGCCTACCGAACCGAACAGACCTACTTGGAGTGGCTCGGCCGCTACGGCCGGTTCGCCGGGCGCGATTTTCAGGTTCAGACGTCTTGATCTCGAACGGGACTAGGCGACAATTCCAGGAGATGGCGTTACACATTTTCAAACGACGAAGCGAGTCGACGAAGTGTAACCGACGAAGTGTGGGACTAAGTGTCAGTGGCTCCGTCCTCCGACCTCAGTCCTCCGACCACTGACCAATGACCAATGACCAATGACCACTGACCACTGACCAATTCCCCCCGCCCCCTACTCATGCCGCAGCGCGGTCAGCGGATCCAACTGCGCGGCCTTCCACGCCGGGTGCGTGCCGAAAGTGATGCCCGTGATCACCGACACCGCGATGGCCACCACCAGCGACTCCGGCGTCACCACGGCCTTGATGCCGGCGTCGCCCCCCATTTTCGAGAACCACTCCGCCGCCGCCGAGGTGCCGATGCCCAAGCCCACCCCCAGCCCGCCGCCGATCGAGGTGAGCAGCACCGATTCCGTCAGGAACTGAAAAAGGATGTCGCGCTTGCGCGCGCCCAGGGCCCGGCGCACGCCGATCTCGCGCGTCCGCTCAAAGATATTCGCGAGCATGATGTTCATGATGCCGATGCCGCCCACCAGCAGCGAGATCGCGGCGATGGAGGTCATCACGATCGTGAAAATGCGCCGCGTCTTGCGCGCGCTCTGCAGCAACTCATACGGCACCTGCACCTCGTAGTCCGCCTGTGTGTGCGCGGCCCGCAAGTAGGTGCGCAGGCGGCCCGCCGTGCCGGGAATCGCCTCGATCTCCTTGGCCGCGAGGTAGAGGAAGTCGTAGTCGACCTGCTCGGCGACGCCCCGGCCCATCCGGAAGGTGACGCCGCCCCACAGCGACCGCGCGGTCTCGATCGGCATGACGACGATGTTGTTCATCTCGAACTGTCCCGCGAGGCGCCCGCCGCCCGGGCTCTCCATCAGGCCGACCACGCGGAACGAGACGTTGCCGATCACCACCGTTCCCCCGATCGGGTCCTGATGCCCGAACAGCCTGCGGGCGGCCTTCACCCCCACGACGCAAACCGGATCCATCACCTTGCCGTCCGAAGCCCTGATGAACCGGCTGCGCCGGTCCACCAGCCGGCAGCGCGTCACCTCCATGAACTCAGGGGTCGTCGCCACAGCCTCGACATCGGTCGTCTGCTGTCCAAGGAAGATGTCGCGCCGCACATCCATCATCGGCACCAGCAGCCGCACGTTCTCGAACACGTTCAGGATATGGTCGGCATCGGCCTGGGTGAGCCCGTAGCGCTGGGTGTAGGAGCGCGAGGATTGCTGCACGTTACCTTCGGCCGGCTTGAGCGAGCGCAGGATGATGTTGTCCACGCCCTGCGACTCGATCTGGAGCAGCGCCTCGCGCCGCCCCCCCTCGCCGATGGCCAGCATCGCCACCACCGCCGCGATGCCCAACACAATGCCGAGCGTGGCGAGCAGCGAGCGGATCAGGTGCCGCGTCAGACTCGCATAGACGGTGACCGCCATTTGAAGAGGGCTCATCCTTCCACGGCCCTCCCGTCATGGATGGTCACGGCCTGCGTGGCGTATTTCCGGTAGACCGGGTTGTGCGTCACCATGATGATGGTCTTGCCCTCCCCGTGCAGCTCCTGAAAGATCTGCAGCACCTCCTGGCCGGTCTTCTCGTCGAGATTGCCGGTCGGCTCGTCAGCCAGGATCACCGGCGGATCGTTGGCCAGCGCGCGCGCGATGGCCACGCGCTGACACTGCCCTCCCGAGAGCTGGTTCGGCCGCGAACCGTAACGCCCCGCTAAGCCCAGCTGGTCCAGCAGTTCCTTGCCCCGCTTGCGCATCGCCGCGCGCGAGGCGCCCGCGTACTGCATCGGCACGCACACGTTCTCCAGGATCGTCAGGTGCGACAGCAGGTTGAACGACTGAAACACCATGCCGATCATCTTGCAGCGCACGGCGGAGGTGGCGTCGTCGTTCAGCCGCGAGACCTCCTGCCCTTCCAGCAGATACGCGCCGCCGGTCGGCCGCATCAGCAGGCCGAAGAGATTGAGCAGCGTCGACTTGCCCGAACCGCTCGGGCCCATCACCGTCAGGAACGTGCCGGAGCGGATGATCAGGTCGGTCGGACGCAGGGCGTAGATTTGCACGCCGCCCGCCTGATAGGTCTTGGCGAGCCCCCTCAGTTCGATCAGCGGCGCATCCGCGTTTTCTTTGCCGGTCTTTCCCATACGTAAATTCCCGGCTAGTGTAACGCAAAGCTGCGTCTGACACAATTGCGGGAATGGTCTTTCCAGCAATTCTAATTTTGGCTTCTGAGCCACGGGAATGCAGGCTAAAGCCTGTACTACGAACGGTCTCTTTTCGGAAAGAAGCGTTTGTAGTGCAGCCTTCAGGCTGTCTCAAGCCAAATTTAGAATTGCTGTGTCCTTTCCGCAGACGCACCCTCACGAGGCGTACGTCTGAAACACCAGCAGAGGGCCGCCCGTGAACGTCAGCGAAAAGGCATCCCCGTCTGCCTCGTTCAGCGCCGCCTGCCACCAGCGGTCGAGCCGCACGCCGTCCAGCGGATAGCGCAACCCCTCTGAGCCGACCGCCGTGCGGGGGTCAAGCGAGAAGACCGACACCTGCTGTCCCGCGCTCGAAGGCAGCCGGGCCGACGTCAGCAGCGGCGTAAACCAGCCCGTGTCTGTCAGCATCAGCACCGACGCCTCCCGCGCGAAGTCGGCCAGCAGCGAAAGGTTGCCGAGCGTATGGTCCTCGCGCAGCCCAGTCGCCCCCAGTATCACCAGATCGACCCACCCGTGCGACAGGCAGAAGCGGAACGCTTTCGAGAGATCGTTGGTCTCCTGCTCGCGCACCGGCACCAGCCGCGCGTGAAACCGGGTGCGGGCCGCGTCGGACAAGCTGTCCAGGTCGCCCACGACCCACGTCGGGGTCAGGCCTGCGCCCGCCAAGGCGTCGGCGGCGCCATCGCAGCAGACCACCTGTTTCGCCGAATGCAGCGCCGCCAGCGGCGCCGCATGGACCGGAAACGCGCCGTTTGCCAGAATCACGGTTTTGGATGTGAACAAATGCACATGAAAAGCCTACCATACCGCCCGACCCAAACGCAACGCGCACCGGAAAACAAAAATAAATTGCGCCGCTTGTCCGCTTGACCCGCCCGCAATAAAACGCTATATTTGCGACTTCTTTTTGCGGGCGTAACTCAATGGCAGAGTGCTAGCCTTCCAAGCTGGTTACGAGGGTTCGATTCCCTTCGCCCGCTCCATCCGGCCAGGGTGGCGAAATGGCAGACGCAGCAGACTCAAAATCTGCCGCCCGAAAGGGTGTGAGGGTTCGACTCCCTCTCCTGGCACCATCAAAAAAGCCCCAAATCATTGGGGTTTTTTCGTTTTTATAGCCCCTCTGCGGTTATTTCCTGTCTACCGGGTTCGGTCCGTTTCACCCCTTTTCAACCTCGAATTTGGTAACAGTTTGGTAACACTTCCGCAGACTTTTGGTGACAGTTTTGGTAACAGTATTGGTAACCCCCCCCCAACTGTAGCCCACCGCCGCTCTTTGCAACACCCCCACAAGGGTCATAAAAGAAGCCTTTGGGTCGTGTTTTCGCGTTGATGCCATACGCCACCATTGAAATGAAACGGGACGGCGACCGGAATACCCCGACCGCCACCCCTAAAGACGTTCCCGCGAACATCTAAGTTGCAACATGCCTACTGAACAGTACAGGATCCGTCTGAACATGCCGCCCCACCTACAGCCGCCGCGACGGGAGCCGCCGTGGAAGCCTTGGCTGTGGACGTGCCGCCTTTAACCAGGCCGGAGAAGAACGTGCCGAGTGCTCCCAATGCGGAATCGCCCATCGGCACGGTCACACTGGGGTCAGTCTTATTGCCGCTGGCAATCGTATCCGTACCGCCCTCGATCTGCTGATCGTTGA
>CAYMLQ010000368.1:0-5658 GCA_964390795.1 uncultured Lentisphaeraceae bacterium | reverse complement strand
ACGGGGGAAAGGGGGCAGTGTGCCCGTTTTCAGCTCCTATGGGATGCTAGTGATTGCATTTCAGCCACGCCGCCGGTACTGGCTGTCGCGCCATACCCGGCCCAGAGAGTTCGAGCACCGGCGCCGTGCCGCGCCACACGACCCATGGCGAGGGGTACCCCCACCAGTAGTCGATCCGCTGACGCCCAATGTCCTTGGCCCGCGCGTCGGCGAACACAACCTGGAAGCGGTGCGGCCCTTTGGCGAGCGGCACCGACCACCCTCCGCGTCCATGCCACAGTTGCCCGATACGCCACTCCTCTCCATCTACAAATACCCGTAAATCATACCCCGGCTCACAGCCGTTGACCACGTATTCTTTCGGTGCATGGAACGTGTAGACGCCGGCTGACGGCACGTTGAGTAGCCCGCTGTACCGCACCGCAAAAGGCCCGTCCGTCTGACGCATGCTCACGTCGAGCAGCCGTTCGACCGTTCCTGTGCTGATTGCGGTTATCCGGTCTGCCGCTCCAAACAACCGGAACCAGCGCCCCTCCATGTAGTCGTACTTGAGTCCCGGATGCGTCATCTCATCCGCCTTCACGGCCGGACGCAAGGGCTCCTTGCGGTACCGCGCAAAACTGATATCGCTCACGCGCGTGCCGTCCACCGCAAACGGAACCTCAGACTCTCCCTGCCTGAACGCACGCGCCTGCACCAGGCAGCTCTTATCGATCTTGAAAGGCGACGTGTACAATGCCGACTGAGCCGAAGGCTCGCTGCCGTCCAGCGTGTAGCGGATCTCTACGCCTGACGTCTTTGTCACCACAGACACTTCCAACGTGTCAGTAAAGACGTCCGACTCGGGGAGGAACTGCGGCGGATGGATCGGCCGCCAGACAGGCGTCAGTGCGGGCTTAGCTCCAACGTGCGCGATCGCAAATTCGCAATCGGCCGCTGCCAGTTTGACGTTGAGCCCTCCGAGCGCCACCTTTTCCGTTCCTAACGCCAGGCCGTTCCCCGTGCCATCCGAAGCAGTGACCACCAAGGTGGCCTGCTCAGGCGCCAGTGACGCGCGTGTTTCGCCGAGTTTGAACGGCACGCGGAAAACGATCTTTGCGCCGTCGCGGGTTGTCGCCTCAAAGCCGGTCTCTTGTTCTGTCGTGACGCCGCGCACGTCGGTCAGCGTGGCGGGCGCTGACGGGTCGCGCCGCGGCTCCAGCAGGCTGACCAGCACGGTCTCGCCCTTGGCCTGCCACTGCGCCTGCAGGCAGGCCCGCCCCTTGATCGGCTTGAGCGATTCGTACGCGAGGCCGGACACGCCAAACTGGCGTACCGTCAGTTGCGCTCCGGCAGTCCGAATCAGACGGAACTCGCCCTTGGCCGCGTCGGCCTCGCAACGCGCGTCTTTGTCCACGGGCAAGAGCAAAACCTTCGCGCTCAACTGATGCGGCGCGTTGTCACTGAA
Source organism: uncultured Lentisphaeraceae bacterium (assembly GCA_964390795.1). Lineage (GTDB taxonomy): Bacteria > Verrucomicrobiota > Kiritimatiellia > RFP12 > UBA1067 > CAYMLQ01. The sequence continues at coordinate 4,211 of CAYMLQ010000368.1, read as the reverse complement.
GCGAACGCGGTCGACCGCCACGATCAAGCGCGGTTCCCGGAGCTGAAAGAGCTGGCGCGTGGTGTGTACGTTTGTGACCGCCGTGTCGGAAGTCACCAAGTGTTTGCGAGGTGGAGTTGCTTTATCGTACGTCAGGTCCCAGTTCTGATAGGTGCCTGAGTAGAAGCACTCCTGATAGTCGTAGCGCGCCGAGCAGTGGAAGCGGTTGGGCAGCGGCATTTCCGGCGCTTCGACCAGCCGCTCCGTCTTGGAACCGGGCTTCCAGCCGTGCGTCTCGAACGACTGGCACTGGTTCTGTCCATCGACCAGCAGCGGGCGCGACAGCAGCAGCGGCTCGCCGAAGTCCCAGTAGTGGAACTGCGTGTCCCAGAAATCGTTGCCGTACCAGGCGTCGCTGAGCGTGTCCATGTACCGGTCGTTGGCGCTGCCGCCCGGCGGCTGGCAGACCATCTCGATGAACGACGCGTCCGGTGACCAGTCGCGTCGCAGGTAGTGGATGCCCGCGTAGGGCATGTAGTCCGAGACTGTTTTCGGCGCACCCTGGTATCCGCCGGGGATACGATTGGTCACGATGTTGTAACAGCCCTGCAGCCGCTTCGAGAGCGCCTCGTACGAACGTCCGCGCCCGAAGACCGTGTCGATTACGGCACGCACCTCCGGTTCGCGCACGATCACGCCAGCGAGTTCGTCGGTCCCCGGCGAATCCGGATATTCTGACAGAAATGGCCGAGGATACTTTTCTCCCGACCGTCGCAACAACAGCTGATACACCTGTTCGAAACAGAACGTGTCAGAATCCTGGCCGGACCGGTGCTCCACGCCGTTGGGCGCAATGAACCTGACGACATAGCGTGCCGCCCCGCGATACTGATGCAGGAACCACGACTCCAGCTCCGGCGTGAACCACGCGGGATTGTCGCGCTTCATCTGGAAATAACGGTAGGCGGGCGTGCCGAGAGGACACGGCACGTGGCCGACGTCCGCGACTTCGATCATCGACCCGTCGCGCGTCAGGGCCAGCGTCCACAGCCGCTCGAAGTGCTGGCTCATCTCCTGCTCAAGCCGCTGCCCCACGTAGAAATCCGGCAGCACGCGCGAGAGCGTGTAGGCGCTGCCCCAGATGTTGAACTGGTGGTTGAAGACTGTCTTGCGCGCCAGCCGCCAGTAGGCCGGCAGCGCCTCTTCCACGTTCAGACTCAAGCACCGTGCCAACGTCACGGCAGGCAGGTCATCGGCGAACGAGGGCCTCACCTTCTGCGCCTCGCGCATATCGCGCAGCATCCCCACGAACCCGCCCAACTGGCTCAGCGGAAAAAAGTCGCGCCGGTCGCCGCCGTCGGCCCAGCGCTGAAAAAGGATCGACCGCTCGTCGAGCAGCTCGGCCCAGCGGTCAAGGTACTTGCGCTCGCCGGTCGCCACGTAGGCCAGCAGCAGGCAGCGTGGGTGCGGCTCGCCCCACGGGATGCAGGAAGGGCTGAAGTCCAGCACCTCGCCCGGCTTGTCCACGCACACCGTACGAGCCTTGCGATCCACCTTGCGGTTGCTCAGCAAATCCTCGGCAGCCATGATCGCACCCGAGTTGCGGTCTGCCGGAAACTGGTAGAGCTCGCCGCTTGGCGTCAGCGTGTCGAAATACGCGAGCCGCTGCAAGAACACGCGCTTGAACGCGTCCAGGGCCTCCACAGGCTTGCCTTCCGCGAGCCGCTGTTTCGCCACAGCCAGCTCTGGCCGCCTGAGGTCGACGTCCGCGAAAAAGCGCTGCGCGAAGGCCGCCAGCGCCTCGGGCGTGTTGCGCTGCGCGAATTCGGCGACGCGTGCTGCGCGCTCCGCGTCAGCCGGCGTCGAGACCGCCGCTACGCCGAGATAGCCGGTCAGGAACTCGCCCAGGCTGAACCAGCCGCGCGAAGCCGGGTCGATGAACCGGCCCGCAAACGGACCGGCGCCCGGCTCAGGCTGAACGCTCATCACGCCTTTCTGCTTCTTGAACTCCGGCGTGTAGAGCGTCACCAGGTACGAGCAAACGACCTTGCGGTTCTCGTCCATCACGGTCACCACACGCCAGCCGTCCGGGTCGTCGAACCACACCTTGATCTGCGGGTTGTCCCAGCGCGACACGTGAAAGGCGACCGTGTCAATCGGCATGCGTTTCCCCAGATCCGCCTCCATGTGCGCGAAGCTCGTTTTCGGGTCTGGAGCGCGGACGCTTCCGCGCTGGTCGGGGCTCGTGTTGCCATCCGTGAGCAGGCGCCGGTAATGCTGCGACGAGGAGCTGTCGTAAGCTCCGTACCCACCCCACCCGTCTCCGGAGGAGAGCCTCTCCGGATGGCCGCGCAGCCGGTTCTCCCCGCCTGAAAAGACCTCGAACTCCGAATTCTCCATGGTATGCGTAAGGGCCTCGACACGCACATAACGGCCTTCGACCGCGCCGTAGGCGGAGTGAAGCCCCGTCATGATCGCCGCCGCCGCGAGAATCCGTATATTCATGCCGCTCCCAAGCAATAGTGAACGTTGCGCGAAACTGGTCACAAAAAACGCGCTAATACACACTGATCATCGTGCCGGGCGCCGCGTAGTACAGCACGTAGCTGCCCGAACGGACACCCACATGCCAGTTCGCGGGCAGACCCGCGACCGGCGGAAACGCTCCGCTGAGCGTGCCCGTGCAAGACACGAGCGTGTAAATCTGGCCGCGGTCCAGCGTCCCCAGGGACAACGCGAGCGTCGCACCTGACCCGAGCGTTAGGTTCCCGTTTACCGTGAGCGTCCCCGTTGCGCTTGAGCCTGCCGTCAAGGTCAGCGCGTTGGTCAGCGCCACGTTGCCCTGCATGACGAGGTTGCCCTGCTGCACGACGGTGGGGCCGGTGTTGCTGACTGCACCCGTCAGGTAGACTGTGCCCACGCCCGTCTTGGTGATGCCTCCAGGCCCCGTGATCCGGCCCGAGAAGGTCACACCGTTCGGCGAATCCGCGTTTGCCGAGGTCAGAACCACGTCGCGCGACAGGACCAGCGCGTTGGTGAACGCCGAGGAGCCCGCGGTCTGGTTGCCGCCCAGCGTCACGGTCACGCCGGGATTCGTGTTCGTGAGCAGCAGCGCGTTGCCGACCGTGTAGGGTCCGTCCGTCAGCAGCGCCAAGCTGTTGCCCGACGCCGTCTCGGCGTCGCCCAGCAGGACGCGCGCCTTGCCCAGCGCACCCACGCTGCCATTGCCCGGCGAGTCCGCGCCGACCAGGATCTTGCCGCAGCGGATCGTGACGTCGCTGGTCATTGCGTTGGTCGTGCCGGAAATGCGCCACGCGTTGGAGCCGACCTTGGTGTAGCGGAACGGGAAGGCGCTGTTGCCGGGGCCGTTATACGTGCCCCACAGATAACCGGAATACTCGAAGGTCTCCGCCACATCGCGCCCGACCAGCAGCGGCGGCTGCGCCTGGTTGTCGGGGCATTTGCCGCCGAAGACACCTGTGCCGGTCAGACGGCCCAGCGCGATCGTATACGGGAAAGAACCCCAGCCATAGTCGACCGCGGCACCGTCCGGCACCGAGAACTCGCCGTTCGGAACGCCGCCGCCGACATTCCGGAGGTAATATTTCGCGCCGTCAAAGACGCCTGTAAAGGGGTTGAGATACGCCCCGTTGAAAGAGACCGTCGCCGCGGTCGCCGAGCTGTTGGTGATGGTCAGGCGGCCTGTTCCCGAGATGAAGTCGCAGGAGTAGGTCTCGTCGCCTTTGACACCCATGTTGACAGACACCCCGTCCAAGTCCACCACGCCGCCCGTCGCCTCCACGCGCAGGTGGTAGCCGCCCTGCTCGTCCTCCGAGCTTCCGCCGCCGTTGGTCGCACCGTTGCCGGAAAGGAACAAGGCGCCGCGCAGAACGGCGTTATTCTTGACGACCACGGTCCCCCGCTTCTCTCCCGAAATCAGCCTCGGGCCGGCCAGGTTCTTGCTGATGTCCAGCGTCCCCTCCTCCACAACGAACGTTTTGTCCATATCGTCTAAGAAACTTTCATTGGCCATCATAGACCAGTTGCCGGCGATGGTGAACATCCCCTTGCCGGTCTTGGTCAGCACTCCGTGCGCCTGCGCTCCGGTGCGCCCGATAAAGATGGCGCGGTCGCCCGCGTCCGGCACGTCGATCCTCCCGCCCGCCTCGTTGAAGAGCAGGCTGTTGTTCGCTGCAACGCCAAAACTCTGCTGTCCGCGCAGACGCAGCGTC
>CAYMLQ010000367.1:0-5691 GCA_964390795.1 uncultured Lentisphaeraceae bacterium | reverse complement strand
CATCGAAATCACTCTAAACCGGCCATCAGACTTCAATTCTTTTCAATCGCACCCTCACCAAGCTCCATCTGGCCTCAACGACGCGCCTGTGCTATAGTCCAACGCAATTGATCAAAGGAGTTTAGATGACTTTCTCGTTGCGCCTCGTGTGTCTCGTACTGGGGGTCGCCTCTGCCGCCGCCGGAGCCGAGTCTCTGCTCATCGAAGCCGAGGATTTCCAGTTCCAAGGCGCGTGGGCGCGGGTCAGCGACGCCGCGTGCTCCGGACGCTACATGCTCCAGGTCTTCCCCGCCGCCACGCGCCGCGAGCCGCTCTACGACGCCGTCACCGCCTTCAGCGCCGACGCGCCGGGCGACTACACCTTCTGGGCGCTCGCCCGCGACTTCCCCTCCGACCGCCCCGGTACGCGCCGCTTCGCCCTCGCCGTGGACGGCACGCGTCTGGAGACGGAGGCCGGCAACCACGGCAAGGAAGGCTTCATTTGGCAGGCGCTCGGATCACGCCCCCTGACCGCGGGCACCCACCTGCTCGCCCTCCAGGACACCACGCACGGCTACGGGCGCTGCGACGCCGTGTTCGTCACGCGCGGAGCGTCAAAGCCCGGCGAGATGACGCCCCAGCAGCGCGCGCGGCTCCGCACAAAACCCGTTCCTCTCGCCTCCGAAGAACCCGCGGCCTTCCGATCTCCGACGCTCACCCGCAGTGCTGACGCGCCGCTCGCCACGCTCGAGTCGAAAACGATGCGCGTGGCCTTCCGCACCGCCAGCAGCGCCGATGGCCGCGCCTGGATTGTCCGCTCGGTTCACCTGCGCGTCGGCGAAGCCTGGCTGCCGATCCCCGACGCCGCCGGCCAAGAGGCGCTCTTCGTGCTGCGGGCCGAAAGCGTCGTGGCCGACCTCCTGCGCGTCGCGACCTGGCAGGGTGCGCGCGTGCCCGTCGACCTCGCGTTCAACGGCGTGCGCACGCGGACCTGCACGGCCGGAGCCGACCCCTACACGTCCGCTCCCGCCACCCGTTTCGTGCCAAGCGAACTCGTTGCCTCCGACGCGGTCTCCGCCGATCTCCTTTACCGCTCGGCCGACGGCCAGACGCTGCCCGTGCGCTGGAGCCTCGACTCAGACGACCCATACACCTTGCGCGCACAGGCGCGGTTCACCGCGCCCACCGCCGCCTCTTACTCGCTCGGGTTCAGCGCGCTCCAGGAGACGGACCGCGACAACGTGCAGTTCGTGCAGCTTCCCCCGCTCTACCAGTTCCAGCGCCTGCCCGCCAGCCCGGACCTGCTGTGCAACACGCTCACGCCGCACCCGCTGGCGCTCGCGCAGCTCCCGTGGCAGACAAACGGCGCCCCGCTCTGCGTGGCCGTCATCGCCGAGCCCGCCGACCTGCCGTTCGTCTGGCCCGACGCCACCAACGCGGTCTGCGGCTTCGCCCTGCTCAACAGCCGCGCCCGCGTGCAGCCGACTTTCTTCAGCCCGGTCTTAGGAAGTCCCCGCTCGCGCTTGGAGGCCGGCGCCACACGGGTCATCAACTGGCGCGTCATGACCCGGCCCGCCGAGTGGAAGACCACGCTCGAGGCGGCTGTCGCGAACATCATGCAAGTCACCGATTACCGTGAGCCGATCAACGCCTCGCTGACCGATGCCGCGCTCAACATGGTTGACCTGATGTTGAGCGACGAGTTCGGCGGCTGGAACGCCGACCTGCGCGGCTTTTATGACATCGAAAGCGCGACCATGGGCAAGCACGCGGCCCCGCTCGCGCTGCTCTCCGCAGCCACGCTCACGCGCTCAGAGACCTTCTGGGCCTCGCGGGCGCTGCCTACCCTCGAGTTCCTGCTGAGCCGCAAGCGTTCCGACCTTCTCCAAAACGGCGTGACCCGCGACGGCCAGCCTATACGCAATCAGCTCCGCGTGCCCACCGACTTCTACGGCACCACGTGCTGGGAGGGACTGTCGCGGCTCACGCGCGGACTCAACCCCTGGCTGGGGGAACTCGCCTTCTCCGACGGGAAGGTGCGGCACGCGCAGGCCTACAACGCCTCGTGGCCGTGGACTGAGAGGCTGGCCGGCTACCGCCTGAACCCCACGCTCGCGCCGCTCTCCGAGGCGACCGCCAACGCCGACGTGTGGCTCGCAAAAGAGGTTTACGGACGCCAGACCCGGCCTGTCGACTACGAGTGCTTCTACAACATCCACTTCTACCCGTACTGGTGGGACCTGCTCGACCTTTACGAGGCCACGCACGAGGCGCGCTATCTCGCCGCAGCCGAGGAGGGCGCGTTCCATACGATCGCCGGGCAGTGGTCGCACCCGCGCGTCCTTGCGGGCGACGTCACCCTACACCCCGGCGGCTTGCAGGTCACCTACCATCCGGTCTGGCACAAGAACGACCAACTCTTCCGCCTCGGCTGGCCGCGCCAGCCGAACGACACGCCCGAACACGCGGTGCCCGCGTGGCAGGTCTCGCCGGTCGGCCTTGGCCTGGAGCAGCCCTCCACCTACACCTGCTTCCGCGGCGCGATGAACAACATCATGCAGTCGACCTGGGCGCCACACCTGCTGCGCGTCTACCGCCACACCGGCCGCGAGATCTACCGCACCTTCGCCCGCAACAGCGTCATCGGTCGCTTCGCCAACTACCCCGGCTACTACCTCACCTGCTTCACCGACCGCGTCCACGACCCGCGCTACCCGTACACCGGGCCGGACATCACGAGCCTCTACTACCATCACATCCCCGTGCATTACGCCTTCACGATGGACTACCTGCTGGCCGATGCAGAAGCGCGCTCAGGCGGCATGATCGCCTTCCCGTGGGTGAAGCAGAAAAACTACGCTTGGTTCAACAACCGCGTGTATTCGGCCGAGCCGGGCCGCGTGTATGACGACACGAAGGCCGTGCTCTGGGTCGAGCGCGGGCTCGTCACGACCGGCGACGCCAAGACCGACTGGCTGGCCGCCCGCAGCCCCGACCGTTTCTGGGTCATGCTCATGAACCAGACCCGCGCAACCAACACCGTCACCGCCACGATCGACACGGCCAAGGCGGGTCTGCTCCCGGAGGGCACCGGCGTCCTGCACAGGGGTGACTCGGGCCCGCTTCTCGCCGCCGAGAAAGGGTCGCATCCGGCTGTCGCGCCCGAACTGAAGAACGGCACGCTCACCGTGACGATCCCACCGCTCTCCCTGGTGACGCTCGGCTACCCCGCCGCGCCCCGCGAGGAGTTTCCGGCGAGCGCGCCGCTGGCCGCCGCTCATCAGAGCGCCGACGCGGGCGCGTTCGGGCAGGCGCACGCCTTCACGATCCGCTCGCCCTGGGGCAAAGACGCGCGCTACGCCGTGCTGACGGCGGACGCGATACCCGGCGCCAAGGTGACGTTCACGTGCGAGGGCGTCGAACGCGTGTGCGAGCGCTTCCCGTACGAGGCCAGCTTCTATCCCGTGGCCACCCCGGCCGCGCCTGTGCGCGTCACGGCACTCGTCCCGGGAGGCACCGCGAAGGTGATTGAACTGCGCTAAAAACCGCCCGTCGGGCTTACCGCTTCAGCCCCGCGAGATCCGGCGCAAGCGCCTTGTTCTCGCGCAGCAGTTCGTCCAGCGTCACCAGCGTCCGCCGCGCCGAAGCCTCTCGCCCCAGAATGGCCGCGAGGTTGCTGTCAACCGCACGGGCCACCTGGCGGTTCGAAAAGTCATTGTCTTCGATCGCCTGCCTGAACTCGTCGATGTTCGTTCGCACGCTCGCCTCGGGATTCGGCACGCCCCCGCTGAAGTGGCGCGGCCCGCCCCGCACGAAGGACTTTCCTGCATACGACAGGCAGGCCGACGCCTGCGTTCCCTGCAGCGACGCGGTCAGCCGTCCGTTCTTGATCCAGTCGTGATAGGCGCCCAAGACACCCTGATGGCACCAGACCGTCCCATCGTCGAACAGGTACACGACGGAGCAGGAGTCGCGCGCATCCCCGTGCGCTGAGGGCCGGTGCGCCGCCGAGGCGCCCATGGCCGCCACAGGCACCTTGCCCAGCGCCCACACCACCGCATCGATGATATGCACGTCGTAGTGAACCAGGTAGTCCCCGCCCAACGCCACGTCGTTGCACCAGACCAGATCCTTCAGCCGGCCCTCCAGCGTCGCTTCCAGCGGCGGATCCTGATAGCCGTTGCCCCCTGCCCAGCCGGATGAAAAAACGGACTGCAGCTTGCCCAGGGCGCCCGCCTGGATACGCTTGGCAACCTCGATGTTTACGGGGTCGCGCGGCAACTGGTAGTCGGCCTGAAAGACGCGCCGCTGCTGCGTCGCCCGCTCCGCCAGCTGGCGGATGCTCTGCGTGCCCGGAATGTCGATCGCCACGGGCTTGGCCATATAGAGGTGAAGCCCCGCCTCCAGCGCCGCTTCAGCGTGCCGAGGAAAAAAGTAAGGCGGCGTCTGCAGCACGACCGCCTCGACACCCGACGCCATTAGCCGCTGATACCCATCCAGCCCCGAGAAGCACTGCGCCTTCGGCACCCCGAGCTGCGCGCCCGCCCGCACCGAGCGCTCCTCAAAATAGTCGGCCACCGCCGTGAAAGCAAACCCGCCGTGCGAGGCGAAGAGATTGCTGATCCACGTGCCGCGCCCGCCGCAGCCGATCAGCCCCAGCTTGACCTTCCTGGCGTAGGCCCGCCCGCCCGCCGCGAAGGCCGCAACCTCCTGGCCCTGCGGGGCCTGCGCGCCGGACTCCGGCCCGGCCCCCGTTTCCTGCGCGAGCGCCGCGAGCGGCGACAGCGGCAGCGCCGCCATGCCCGCCTGCGCCAACCGCACAAACTCACGCCGCCCCATGGAAACCGCCCTCTTCATGTCTCCTCCGCTCCCTCATTCGCCGCGCTGATACCCCAGCCACCGCGCCACCGCCGCATTTTTCGAGCGCACATGCAGCTTCTTGTAAATCCTCAGCACGTAGGTGTGAACCGTGGCGAAGGCGACATTCAGCCGGTCGGCGATCTCTTTATACGAAAACCCCTGCGCCAGAAGATCCAGAATCTCGCGCTCGCGCGGCGCCAGTTCGCCCGTCTCGCCGCTCGGCGCCGCCGCCGCGGGAGCCGCCTGCTTGCGGAACGCGTCCACCACCTTGCGGGCCAGCGCGCTGGTCATCGGCGCGCCGCCGCTGTGGATATCGCGGATTGCGGCGATCAGGTCGCGCGCGCGCGCCGGCTTAACTAAATACCCGTGCGCGCCGGCCGCCAGCGCGCGGAACAGGCTGTCGGTATCCTGATAGACCGTCAGCATCACGATCTGGAGCGAAGGCAGTTTCTCGGCAAGCAGCCGCACGCACTCGATGCCGTCCATGCCCGGCAGGTTGATGTCCATCACCGCGACCTGTGGCTTCAGCGGAGGCGCCTTCTCCAGCGCTTCCTCGCCGGAGCCGAACGCGCCCACGCAGGAGCACTCCGGGTCGCTGCTGATCATCTCCGACAGCCCCGACCGCAGCCGGCTGTCGTCTTCCACAACGATTACGTCAATTGCCATATCGGGTCATCCGCATTGCCATCATTTCGAACTTTCACAATACCGAGATCGACCGGTCAAAGCAATGCCAAACGTGAAGAAAAATCAAACTCCGTCTTGACCGCACCCCCCGCTTTCAGCTATTCTTGTGCCCACTTTTGCCGGAGAGGTGGCAGAGCCTGGTTGAATGCACATGACTCGAAATCA
>CAYMLQ010000366.1:0-5750 GCA_964390795.1 uncultured Lentisphaeraceae bacterium | reverse complement strand
GGCGAAGCGATGGTCACGGCGTCGAGATCCTTGAGTTCAAGCAGTTGGCGGTAGGAGACGCACTGCTGGGCGTCACGACCGAACCACTCCTTGGCCATGGCGTTGGCCTGTTCACGTGCAACGCGCCACGGGTCGCAGACGGCGACGATCTCGAAGTTTGTCGCCTCCAGGTGCTTGTAGAGGCCTTTCATGTGGGCGTTGCGGCCGCGGTCGCCGCAGCCGATGACGCCGATACGGATGCGGTCATTCGCGCCGATGGCGCGGCGCCGGGTGGCGGCGGAAACGGAGGCGGGCGCGGCAAAGGCGGCGGCGGCACCTCCGGCAAGCTTGAGTGCGTTCCTGCGGGTCAGATTCAGGCTCATGCGGTTCTCCGGTTGATGAGAGGGACGGCAACGTTAGAATCACTGAGGAAGCGGGTGCTGACATCGAGCAAGTCGCGGGTCCAGGCCTCGCCGTAGTAGCTGTGCCCGGCATGCGCGATGATGTGCTGCGTGTGAGGGATGCCGCTCTTGCGGCAGTAGTCAGCATAGGCACGGCTGGAGCCGGGCGCGTCGGGGTCGGAGCCGCCGAACACGAACAGGGCCGGATTCCGGTAAGTGCGGAAGACCCTGAGCACGCCGTCTTCCCATGCGGCCTCTTCGCTGCTGCGGGTCTCATGCTTCACGAGCGCCTGGGTCACCAGGCCGGTCTGCACCTTGCCGCTCAGGATCTTCTTCCAGGTTTCCGGACGCAAGAGCTTGCGTGCGTAGGTGGCGAGCGCGCTCAGGGTTTTTCTGCGGCCGGTGGCCGCGCTGCGCAGCGAGCCCATGGACTCGGCCGACCAGAGCAGGAGCTTGGCGATATCCTGATTTTGCGACGTCAGGGCGATTGCGACTTTGCATCCCGAACAGATCGCAGCCACGGCGACGGGCACCCCGGACGGCAAGCGTCGGCGCAACTCATTCAAAGCGGCTTGCGCGTTCTCGGTCATGCGGGCGATGGACGCTTCGGAGGCCTCGCCGTCGCTGAGGCCGCGACCTATAAAATCGGGACGCGCACAGAGGTAGCCTTGTCCGGCGAGCTGCCGGGCGAAACGCGTGAACAGGCGGTGCGGCCCGGTGCGGTCGCCAGACCAGCCGTGCAGGAAAAGGACGCCGCCGGCCGGTGCGGCGGCGGGCGTGTCGAAAATCGCGCGCACCGTTTGCGCTGCGGGCAGGTCCGCGAGTTCTCCGAACGGCGCGGTCGCGCAGAGGGAGAAGTGTGCGGCCGGGGCGGCTGCGGCAGGAGAAAGGCGTGAGGACAGCCAGTCTGCGGTTTCGGACACGAGGGGGGCGAGATCGACGTGTCCGACTGTGTTCCAGAAGGGCGGGTAACGCAGTTCGGCGCGCGTGACGGCTGGCGACGCCGACGCGCTGGCCGCAGAGGTTCGCTCGTCATGTCCGCCAGAGATGAGGAGCGCGGGCGCAGTGACCGGCTGTGGCAAGAGAGCGTGCGCCCAGGTGTAGAACGCGCCGGAGAACGCGTAGCCGTCCAGATCCACGGTCTCGCCGCGCTGCAGCCGCGCTTCGAGGGCGGCTCGGCTCTCCTGCGCCTTGCCGTACGCGACCATGTCGTTCACCATGCGGCGCTGGAGAAGCTGGCGGAGAAAATCCGGGCCCGTGACAGGGGACCAGAGAACGAGCGCGGCGACGTCGGCGCGCTTCGCCGCCAGGCGGCACGCCAGCAAGGCGCCCGTCCGCACGCCGAGCACGGCGAGCGGCACGGCGGGGAAAGCGACCGAGAGCCAGGCGAGCGCCGCCCCGCAGTCCGCTTCGAGGGTCGCGGGCGGCGTGGATGCGAAGTCGCCTTCGGAATCGCCGCAGCCGGAGAAGTCGAAGAGCAGGGAGGCGATGTTTCTGCCAGCTAGGTCGCGTGCGGCCTGCACGAACACGGGCAGGGCTCCTTTGCGCTCCTCGGCAAAGGGAGGAATCAGCAGCACCGCGCCGCAGACGGCATCGGGCTCGAAACAGGTTGCGGCTAGCGCATGCCCGTCGGTGTTCAGAAAGAAAGCTTGTTGGTTGAAAGCGCTCAAGCGATGATCCCCCGATATAAAATCAAATGACGATTTGAAGTATAGGCGAAGGCGGAGCGGATTACGATTAGGAAATCGTCGCCGGTTTCGGTATAATCGCCGCCATTTGGAGGAGAGGGGTATGCCGCTGTATGAGTTTTATTGCGAGCCGTGCCATACGGTCTTCACGTTCCACTCGCCGCGCGTGGATACAGTGACGGTGCCGGGGTGTCCGGCCTGCAGCAAGAAGCTAACGCGGGAAGTGTCGGTCTTCGCGCATCTCGTGCGGGGCAAGGGCGAGGCCGAACTAACGGACGACGGGAGCGCTGCGGAGCGCATGGATCTGGTGCTGGCGCAGATGGGCGAGCGCATCCAGGCGCTGGATGACGATGACGCGGACCCGCGCGACGCGGTCAAAGTGATGAAGGAGATGGCGTCTGCGGGAGGTCTGCACTTCAATCAAGAGGTGCGTGAGGCGATGGCGCGGATCGAGGCCGGTGAAGACCCCGCGAAAATCGACGAGGAATTCAGCGAGGTCTTTGAGGCGGACAACCCGTTCGCTGACGGGGAGGAGGGGGGCTGTGCTAAAGTGTCAGAGGTGTGGCGCCGTTTGCGCGGCCCGAGACGCGATCCGAAATGGTATGACCTGAGAGATCGGGCAGGCGAATGACGGAGGTGCTGCTCAACCCGCTGGTGTGGAAAGTGGCTGCGGCCGTTCTTATTCTCAATCTTCCTTTTGGATACTGGCGTGCGAGTGTGCCCAGGTTCTCACGCTCCTGGTTTCTTGCGGTGCATCTTCCCGTGCCGCTCGTGATCGCGCTTAGATTGTCATTCCGGCTCGGTTGGCATCCGCTCACGTTTGCAGTGCTGATTGCCGCCTTTTTCGTGGGTCAGTTGTGCGGAGGCCTCTATCGGAAGTGGGCAAGATGACAGGCTCGTGGCTGGCAATAGTTCTGGGGCGTTGCCCCAGGCTGGAATGGTGGCGCGCCTTTGGCGCCGAAGGGCCAACGGCCCAATACCATCCCAGCCTAGGCCACCGGCCTAGGGTTTGGATAGCGCAGACCGTCAAGGGCTGAAAGCCCGATTCATCGTTCGGAGTGATCATGGGTTTCGGTCTTCGCCCCAGATGCGGGCGACACCACAAAGGCTTACCGGATCGGGCTGCGCTCGGGGGTGTAGGCGTCGTCGGTGCGGAGCGAGGTCTCCAGGTTCTGTGTGGCGCGGCCGCGGTCAACCAAGGGCTTTGCCACGTCGTAGAGCGCGGTGCGCAGGAACAGCGTGTCTGAGGCGCGCTGGCTGACGCCGACGCCGATGCGCGAGCCGGAGACCCAGTTGTTGAGAAAGACGTTGGCCGTGATGCGGGCGGGGCCGTTGGTAGCGCCGCCGGGCTTCGCGCCCAAGTCCATGGGGATGACGCTGAGGCCGGCCATCACGTTGTCCCAGCCGCCGCCCCAGGTCCAGTTCGCGCCGTACTGCGCCCCGCTGAAGGGCGTGACGTTCTGAATCTCGTTCTCGATGATCCGGTTCGCGAAGTTCGCCAGCGGCGCGTCGGGCTCGGCTTCAAGGGGGAGACGCCCGCCAGCACCGCAGACAATACCGCCGCCGTGGTGGACGCGGCAGTCGCGAATCAGATTGAAAAAGTCGGGAGCGGTTGTATGCTCGGATGGGTCGGCGCTTTGGCGCTCGTCGTGCGTCATGAGCGTGACGCCCAGCGTGCGGTCGCAGAGGTGCCGGTCGACCACGCAGTTGATCGCGCCCGCCCCGTAAAGGTAGAGACCCTTGCCGCAGTCGATCTCTTGGTTGTTGACGAAGACGGTGTCGATGAGGCCATTCATCACGACAACGACGCTGGTGGTGTCGGGCATGACGCGCCACGGCTTGTCCACGCGCAGCTCGCGAGCGGCGGGATCGCAGGCCGTGATGCGGCGCCACTGGCCCAGGCCGCGGCCGCGGGCGATCACGGCGAAACGGCCGACGCAGTCGTTGGTTGAGGCTTCTTTGTCGCGAACGCTGGGCCAGCGCACGGTCGTGAATGAGGCATCGGCGGCGGAGTCGACGCGGCTCTCGTAGAGATAGCCGGAGCCTTCGACGAGGTAGGTCTCGCCCGCGTTGCCGCCGAGCACGGTGCGTTCGACCGTGTTGCCCGCGATGAAGTTTTGGTAGTTCACGCCGAAGTGGGTCTGCATGACGAAGCCGCGCGTGTCGCCGGTGAGCCGGTTATCCTCGAAGATCACACGCTCCGCGCCCCAGAACTTGAAGACGTGGCCTCGCCACGTGCGGTCGGACTGGAAGAGGTTCTGCGAGAAGAGGCTGTCTTCGACCTTGCGCTCGCAACTGCAGCCGCCGGGGCCGTAGGTCTCGCAGCGCACCATGCTGAAACGGCGCGCCTTGACGATGTTGAGCGGGCGGGCGCAATAGCCGTGATCCTTGGCGAGGCCGAAGTCCTGCTGGGTTTCCAGACGCACGCGGTAGAGCGAGGCGTCCTCCGACCAGAGCGGGTCTTTGCCGACGCAGAGCGCGGAGCCGTTGGCGGGCATGAAGCGCAGCGTGAGGTCGCGGAGAGCGAACCGGCTCATGCCGCGCAGGAGGTCGCGGCCCGCGAAGGCGGTGCGGGTTTCTGTGAGGGTGCGCGTCTCGGTGGAGGGGAGCTGCAGGTTTGCGATGATCGTCTGGTGCATGCCTGCGCCTTGAACCACGATGTCGTCAGGAAGGTCGAGTGTCTTAGTGATCGCGTAGGTGCCGGGCGGCAGCAGCAGGATGCCGCCGGGCGCGGCCTGCTTGAGGGCGGCTTCGAGCGCGGCGGTGTCGTCCGAGAGTCCGTCGCCTTTCGCGCCGAGGTCGCGGAGGTTGACGATGCGGCGGGCAGAGGGTTTGGCTGCGACGGTCAGCCTGAGCGGATCAGACCAGCCGTAGGCGCCGCCGTGGCGGCCGTGGACGACGAGTTCGTAAGCGCCGGGCGCGAGGTCGGGCGGCAGCCAGGCCGAGAGCGACCAGCGCTCGGTGTGGCCGTCCTCGTGGTGCTGGGCGGCGACGCGCAGCGGGATCGCGTTGGAGGAGCCGAGTGGCCGGACGATGGCGAGCGCAGGGGGGAGGTGGTAGCTCCACGAGAGGGTGCGGCCGAAGATGCGGACGGGCTCGCCCGGCGCCTGGGTCTGCGGATAGAGCCACTGAGCCTGGGGGCGGTTGACGAGATAGGGGCGGCTCCACGAGGTGCCGTCGCCGACCCAGACCGCCGAGGTGAAGGGCGCGCGCACCCACGGCTGTCGCAGGCAGTTGAATTCGACCTGCAGGAAACCGTCGCCACTGCCGAGGAGCTTGCACTCGCGCGCGTCGGCGGGAGGCGTAGCAGGAAGCTCAGGGGCATGGCCGATCGCGTCGAGCAGGGTGAGCGGGTCTTGCGGCAGCTTGGCATCGTAGGCGCCGAGGCAGAGCGCTTTGACGATTGTCTTTGCGGTGACAAAACCTTCGCCTGTGATGACGGCCACCTCGCCGTTGCAGGCGGGCTCCGTGACGGTTGCGATTTCAGGGACGGCATCGGCAAACAGCAGCGGCGCGAGTGCGGCGCAAACGACCGAGAAACGCATGGTGGGACTCCTGTGCGGACGCGGCCGCTACTTCTTGTCGAACGTGAAGACCTCGCGCCAGGTGATGGCGTTTTCGGCGGTAAGCGCCAGCGAGAGCGGGTGCTCGCCGTCGAAGTGGAAGGGGGTCCACCAGACGG
>CAYMLQ010000365.1:0-5755 GCA_964390795.1 uncultured Lentisphaeraceae bacterium | reverse complement strand
CCGACAGCGACTTTGAGCTACCGCCGCGTTTCACCGACATGCTATAGTCTGACCATGCGTTACACCCACATGACGCTTGCCTTTTGGCTGCTCGGCCTGTCGGCCCTGTCTTCACAAGACGGGTCGGCTGAAATCCGCGTGACGAAAGCCTTGGCCGACGGGCGTGAAGTCCCGCTCTCCGCTCAATCTGAAACGGCGACGGAGGAGAAACGCGTCCCGCTCAAATTCGCGTCCACGACAAAATCCTTGGCCTTTCATTTCGAGGGGGCGCCGGAAGCCGGCGAGAATATCCGGCTCAAGTACAAGCTGGACGGCCATGACCTTGGCTGGCACGAGTTGAAGTCGGAGATGGTCGTGTGGCTGCGGATGCGGGATCAGACTGGCAGTGTCATCGCTGGCGATGTCCTCGCGCTTCAAGGCGAGTCGCCCGGATGGAACGGACACGCGGAAGACGCACCGCTCGCACCCTGCAAGTTGGAGCTCACGGCGCCGCGGCAGGCTGACCGGATGATGGTCTTCTTTATTTCGGGGGGGGATCAAAAGAACTTGGGGCAGCTGGTGGCGCAGGACATCACCCTGAGCGTTAACCGGTCATCCGGAGGTCCGTCCGAGACGTTTGAGCTGGACTGCGAAACCGGCACCGGAAACGGCAATCCCTTGGACATCCCTATCAAGTGGAGGCGGGAGGGCGAACGCCCGGATATCGCCAAGGTGTTGCGGCGCGCCACGCCCGACCGCAAAATGGCGCTCTTTCTGGATGATGCGGACCCGCAAAAATTCGGCGTCTGGTGCTCCCGTGACGTCAACACGACCCTGACGCAGGGCGACCGGGTCACCCTGCAGTGGAACGCGGCCTATTCCATCGGACAAGGCCATGCCGGGGCCGCGACGTATTCCAACCTGAAGCCCGGCAACTACTGGTTCCGGATCGCCTCCGTCTACCCGAACGGCATCCCCACCGGCCACGAGGTCACCCTTCCGGTCGTGGTCATGCCGCCCCTTTACCAACGGACGGATTTCTGGCTCGCCATGGCCGTAGCCTTCTGCGGCCTGCTTCTGCTTGCGGTGCGGCTGGTGCTGTGGCGCCGCATGCAGCGCCGGCTGGCACAGAGCGAACACCTGCGCATGTTGGAGGCGGAACGTTCACGCATCGCGCGCGACATTCACGATGACCTCGGAGCCACCTTGGCACAGATCGCCATGCTCAGTGAATTGGCCGAGGCGGATGAGCAACAGTCCCGGCCGGTCGGCACGCTTCTGCACGACATCTTCACACGCGCCCACGATACCACCCGCAAACTCGACGAGATCGTCTGGGCTCTGAAACCCGCCAATGACACCCTGGACCATCTGATCGGATACCTGTGCCAATTTGCCGAGAGCCACATGAAGCTTGCAGGCCTGAGTTTCCGTCTTGAAGCTCCCGACACGCTGCCCCCCTGCGCGCTCACTTCCGGGCAGCGCCACAACCTGTTCCTGGCGGCCAAAGAAGCCTTCCACAACGTGGTCAAACATGCGAACGCCACCGAGGTGTGGCTACGAGTCGGCGTCGCTGACAACGTGCTGCACCTGCGCATCGAAGACAACGGCTCCGGCCGGGTGCCCGGCCCCGACGTACCGCTCAGCCGGGGCAGCGCCAACATGAAGAGCCGCCTGGAGCAACTCGGCGTAAGCTATGCGCGAACCGGAAGCGCCGGCAAAGGAACCCTCGTCGAACTGACACTGCCGTTGAAAGGACAGACCCTGTGACAGAGAAGAAGCAAAAGCCGATCACCCTCGCGATTGTAGACGACGATGCGGACATGCGCCGCACGCTGGAGGCGATCCTGCAACGGCAGCCGGCCATGCGTTGCGTCGGCACGTTCGGTTCTGCGGAAGAGGCCTTACGGTCGATCCCGACGCTCTGCCCTCAATTGATACTGATGGACATCAACCTCCCCGGCATGAGCGGCGTTGAGTGCGTGCGCCACCTGACGCAACACATGCCGGGCCTTCAGATTGTCATGCTGACGGTCTACGATGATGATGACGACGTCTTCAACTCGCTGGCGGCAGGTGCCTCAGGATATCTCCTCAAACCTGTGCGGGCCGCCGCTTTGGTGGAGGCCATCGAGGAGGTCCACGCCGGAGGCGCGCCCATGAGCACGAAGATCGCCCGCCGCGTGGTGCAGGCCTTTAAGAAACCCGCCCCGTCATCCAGCGACGTCTCGGATCTGACCGTCCGCGAACGCGAGGTGCTCGACCTGCTGGCCAAAGGATTTCAGTCCAAAGAGATCGCCACTCAACTGACCATGAGTTACTGGACCGTGGAGACGCATGTCGCCCACATTTACCAGAAGCTCCACGTCCGCTCGCGTGCCCAGGCCGTCGCCAAATACCTCGGAACATAAGCTCCCTCCTTCTATTTCCTGTTCCATCCCCTTCGTCCCTTCTGTCTTATTACCCGACGTCACGAAGACACTCTCATGCCGCGCCTGAAAGGGCATGATAATGCCGGGGGCGGGAAGAATTTCGTGACGATCTGTGCGCATCGGCGATTGACATCTTCCCCTTTCCTATCATAATGACGGCGATCAAGAGCGAGGTGAAACCGAATGACCACACATAAACTTATTTTCTTCGTTGCCTGTGTCGCGGCGGGGGCGGCATGGGCCGGGCGCACGGCGCCGGCCACATTCTACGTCGATAGCGCGAAAGGCAACGATGCGGCAGAAGGTACCGCGGAGCCATCCGCCTGGCAGAGTCTCGATAAGGTCAACAAGGCGGCCCTGATTCCGGGCGACCAGGTGCTCTTCAAGCGCGGCGGCCTGTGGCGCGGGCAGTTCAAGCCCCAGAGCGGTTCGAACGGCATGCGCGTCGTCTATGGCGCGTACGGCTCCGGCGACAAGCCGATTCTCCAAGGTTCGGTCGCGCGCGACACGGAGCAGGCTTGGACCCAAACGACTCCCGGCGTCTGGTCGACGCGTCCCTTCGAGCCCGAAATCCTTGGGCAGATCACAGACCTCACGGACTCGCAGTGGTCGTCTTCCTTCCAAGAGACGGCCAAAGGCGTTGTGAAGCGCCACTTGGAAGACAACCACTGGTTCAACCGCCTGACCTGCGAGGCGTCCGGCGACAAGCGGCATCAGATCCAACTGTGGGGCCCTAAAATCGAAGAGATCGAACCCTGCTTCGTGCTCCGGATGCGCGTGCGCTCCACGATCCCCTTCAAGATGGACGCGGTGGCCCTGTCGCGCAACAGTCCGCCTTGGACCACGGCCGCCCAGGGCGTCGCGGGCAAGACGGAGATCGGCCCCGCGTGG
Organism: uncultured Lentisphaeraceae bacterium; assembly: GCA_964390795.1. Classification (GTDB taxonomy): domain Bacteria; phylum Verrucomicrobiota; class Kiritimatiellia; order RFP12; family UBA1067; genus CAYMLQ01. Next base: position 2,453 of record CAYMLQ010000365.1, on the reverse strand, counting down.
CAGACCATCGACGTCCTGATGCTCCAGCAGGAGCCCGCGCTGACCTCGGCCCACCTGCACGTCAGCATCGGCGGCCTGGTGCCGACCGGTGCGGTGTTCGACTTCGACATGCTCGGCATCTGGCGCGCCAACATCGACCGCTGCGAGCCGATTTCCCACGACGTGGGTATCCTGATCCTCAACGGCGGAGAAAAATGGGGCGTGAAGAAATGGAAGCCGGAAGAGCTCAAGTCTCCCCTGGACTACTGGTATGACGCCGAAAAGCGGCGCGTCCTGGTCGCCAGTGCGGTCAATCCCGCCACAGCGTTCAAGAGCGTGGAGCTTGCGCTCACCCAGCATATTGTCAACGAGGGCGGGGTTCACGATGTGACCTACGACGGGCTCGCGATTCGCTATGGCGGCGCACATGGCTTCGGCGGCGGAGGCACGAAACGCATCACCATCCGCAACTGCGACGTGTACTGGATCGGCGGCGGCCTTCAGTTCTTCAAGCCAAACGGGCACCCCGTGCGCTTCGGCAACGGCATCGAGTTCTGGGGCAGCGCGGAAGACAACCTCGTCGAAAATAACCGCCTGTGGGAGATCTACGATGCGGCGCTCACCAATCAGGGCAGTGGTAGTAACGACGACGAAATCAACATCACGTACCGCAACAATGTGATCTGGCGCGCCGAGTTTTCGTTCGAGTACTGGAATCGCCCAGCGACAACGGTCACACGCAACATTCTGTTCGAGCATAACACCTGCGTGGACGCAGGTTTCGGCTGGGCGCACAACCAGCGCCCGGACATCAACGGCGGGCATCTGATGTTCTACCAAAATTCGGCCACAACGACGCACTTCGTGGTGCGCAACAATATTTTCGCCACCTCGTCCGAAGTCTGCCTGCGCATGGAGAACGACTGGCGCAACGGGCTCACGCTGAGCAACAACCTCTACTTCCAGCGGGAAAAGCCGCTGGTGCGTTGGCTCGGAAAAACCTATTACGGGCCCGCCGATTTCGCGCGTTACCAGTCCGAGCTGAAGCTCGACGCCGGGTCACAGATGGCGGAGCCGCTCTTCGTTAACTCCGCAGCCCACGACTATCGGCTGAAACCGGAAAGCCCCGGCATGAAGCTGGCGACCGACGGCGGACCGGTCGGAGCGCGGTAGAGCGGTTTTGGCTCCTGGTCGGAAACTTGAGCGTGACGGAGACCGGCGGCGGGTTACGGGGATCCCGACCTACCCGGGACGACAGGGCTGGCACAACGCACACGCGAAGCACGGTAGGGACGCCTCCCCGAGGCGTCCGCAGGACACCGGAGATCGGCGCCGCCAGAGCCTTCGGTTTTCGTCCCGCCCGCGCGGGAACGGGATTCCGTCCGGGTCAGCGGGCCGGCATCAGCCGGGCCCGGTGAGCTGGGGGCAGGACAGCGCTCACTTGCAGTGACGTCGGGATTGCTATCCCGACCTACAGGCTGCGGGCGACGCCCGAATCTTGGAGTGCGGCGGCAAGCGGTATCCCGTGCGACGCCGCTTTCTTTCACTTGAGCGTTGAACGTTGAAAGTTGAACGTTGAGCATTCTCGCACCGCTCGCCCCCCTTCCGCGCCCGATGCGCTCGCAAAAAGCGGCGTCGCGCGGGATACCGCTCTTGCCACGCCATAGCACCGCAGGTGCGACGGCGGGTGCCGCACGCACTCCAAAAATTGCGCCCCTGCTACGCCGCACGTCCGGCCCTTGTCAGCCTGCGGCTCCGCTCGCAGGCACGCTCCGCTTGACACGGCCCGTCCGACGGCTCCGCACCTGTGCTCACTGCTGACCTGGGGCCAAGACAGCCCGGAAGCCCATGTAGTTGTACCGGTTGTCCGGGTTGAAGTAGATACGGCGCGCGGAGCGGCAGTAGCCGGCGAAGTAGTACCAACTCCCGCCGCGAATGACGGGATCCGAGCCTGTCGCGGGGCCACTCGGATTCGATGACAGCGATGTCCCGTAATAACCGCTCCCGTACCAGTCCCATCACCACTCCCACACGTTGCCGCTCATGTCGTACAGCCCGTACCCGTTCGGCGCGAAAGAGCCCGCCGGGCTGGTATAAGGATAGTTGCCCACGGCGAAGGACGTGTGATAGCCGCGTGTCGGGCTCGTGTCATAGGCGGGCGTCTTGCCTTCCTTCTGGCTGCGGGCGTTGCACCATTTCACGCGGAGGCTGTTAGCGCCGCATACAAACCGCACAACCCCAATTTCGTCCGCCTCATGTCCGCCGCCTTTCATTAATCCGCCGAAGCGCAACACCAACAAACATATATGTGTATTATTAAGCTCCTTTCTCGCATCCGCGTCAAGCAATATCAGCAAACAACCAGCAATTCTACATTTGATTGTTACTTTCGCAAACAGGCGCGAAATCATGCGCAGGGCGCGCCCGGAGCAACTGTCTTTTTTTTCTTTTTTGCGGCATACCGCAAAAGGGGG
>CAYMLQ010000364.1:0-5759 GCA_964390795.1 uncultured Lentisphaeraceae bacterium | reverse complement strand
AACCACCTTGAACTGTGCGTCATCTGGAGAGACTCCTCTTTGTGTGGCAGCTTTTAACCCTCTGAACAATAAAAAGAGAGACCAATATACCCTGAATCCGAAAACTAATCAAGCTTGCGAACAACTTTTTGTTGCCCGGTCGCCTCGTTTTCTATCACAACTGACGTTGCAGCAGCGTCGACGGAGATCACACGGTATGTTTCATCGCGCATCTTAAATGTGCCTTTTTCCAACACCGTATACTCGGTGTTGTCCAATGGCAACACGATGACCGCTTCAACATCTGTGTTCTGCCCGCCTTCGTTGATCTTCAGCGTCAACTCCTTGTTGTCGGACTTGCGTTTGACAACAACCTTCGACACATCCACCTGCTTAGGGTTCGTGGGCATAAGGGGGTTCGCTCGCTTTTCGAACTTGACCTCAGCTTTTCCCGCGATGTAGTCCGTTTCGCCAATCCGCTCCCCTTCTCGAACCCAGAAGGTGCGAGCGTTTTGTCCGGTGAGGTTAAAGACCAACTGCATCTTGCCATCCGGCATTTTGTTGACACCGCTGAAGATGAGCGGCAACTTCTTACCGCGAAGTTCTTTAACCCTGAGAAGATTGACGAGTGCCGGATGCGATTTCGCATCCTTGGGATCCGTGTTGGCCGCAAGTTCTTCCTGGTTGTTGAACCCGTCGCTGTCCAGATCGCCCTTGGCGTCAGACGGATCCTGCGGGTTCATGCCGAGCGCGTTCTCGACCTTGTCTGGGATGCCGTCTTTGTCAGTATCCAAGCCCTCGGTGTTCGGCTTTGCGGGGGGCTGCTGAGCCTCGCAGAAGGGGCAGGCCTCTGTCTCAAAAGGGATCGGCTTCTGGCAAGCGGAATTCACGCATATCACGCGGCGCTCGGGCGTCAGGAGCCCGGCCTGCTGCCCGTCGAGCGACGACAGTTGAAGGGGCGTGCGCGCCAGTCGGGCCGCCGCCTCATAGGCGCTCAGATCCATCGCCTGTATGGCTCCCGCAGTCGGCTTCAGCTCCTTTATCTTGAGGTCATAGTTAGCCTCATCCCGCTTGCGGGCGGCACTGGCACGCGTCAGATAGAAGAGTGAAATCAGAAGGATGATCAGCACGACCACAGCGATGACCTTGTCATACTGTCGGACGATGGGCAGATCGGAGTTGATTTTTAGGGCCACGACTTTACACTCCCTCAAATGAATAGATGTCAACGTCGAGTTTCACGCTCACAGGCGGCTCGATTTCAGGGTCGGTCACGATCCGGTCGACATGAGGAACCTTCGCCAGATCGACCGCCGCAACTCCTCCGGGCGCTTCCGACGACGACGCAGGATCACTTCTCTTTTTCCGTGCGTCGAACTTCTGTAGCGGATCGTCCGTCTTGCGGAACTCGGTCTCAGCCACGACCACGAAAAGATCCATGGCGGCCAGTCGGTTCAGCGCATCGATGAACGCCCCCGGCCGGGCCTGAAACACAAAGGTGTAGCGCTGCTTCGAGAAAAACTCGCCCGCCGCGCTGGCCGCTGGAGCCGGGGTGGCCTCACGTGCGGCCTGCTTGTCGCGGCGGTTGCTGCGCCGCCGGGGCTCCTCCTGCTGCACCGGTTCCGCCGTTGCCTCCTCAAAGGTCTCGCGCGTGATCGTCTCGAGGCTCAGGATATTCGCCTTGTAAAGCTCCTTGCAGATCATTTCGATGGTCGTGAGCTGCAGTGTCAGCCGCCCCACATGCTCCGGCTTAGGCAGACTGTCAGACTCTCCGAGGTATTTGTCAAAACCGAATTTGAAGCCGCTTTCGACCACCTTCCCCTTGACGACGCCCGGATGGGCCGACAGCGCCCTCACGGTGGCCTGCAAGCTCTGCTTAAACCCGGCAGGCGTCTTATCGTCAATCGTAAGGTCGCCTTTATGCACCAGATTGGAGGTGGCGTCAAGCCACACCTCCAAAGCCCTCTTATCCTCGCGCACGCGCTTGATGTTCTCCTCGCTCGGGAAGACCTTGGCGTTGTAGATCCGCTTCAGCTCGTCAGACGCCTGATTGCGCTCTTCAGCCGCCGCGCTGCGGACGCTCATCGCCGAGAGAAGAAACCACCCCGCGCCCAGGCAGACCACACCCATGAGCACACCGCAGACGATCAAAATGATTTGTTGACGTTTCATCGTTCAGTCGCATCCTTCGGAACGGACGCCGTCGCCGACACCGTCTCGATAGTGAATTCAATCAAATACGCCTCAATGTCCTTCACGCCAACGATCTTGACGTCCTGCGCTTCCTTGCCGAACACCGACTGGCTTTTCAGCCTGTCCCGCAACTCTTCCACCGCCGTCGCCTTGCGCCCGGACTCCAGTGCCTTCGCTTCGATCGCCTTGAACCGGTCCGCCCACCCGCGTCCGACGATCCGGACGCCTGTGACCGCGCCGCTCTCATCCCGAACCGGCACCATTTCCGTCAGCCACATGCCCTCGAACAGGCTCTTGCGAACGGCGTCCACACGCTTCAGCCAGACGCTCCGGAGCTCGATCACGTCGCGCAGCGCGTCCGCCTTGCGCTGGACTTCCGCCCTCTTCTCCTCGGCCCGGCCCAGCTCGGACTGCATCTTCTTCCACTTGGCCAGCTCGCTCGAAACCGACGTGTTCTGGGCCGCGTACAGCTCGCCCATCTGTTTCTCATACATCGTCCAGATGCCGAGGCTGAGCAACACGCCCGCCGCAGCCAGACCGAAGAACGGGATGCGCTTCTTGAACGACTTGCTCTTGACGATCTCAGGCGGCATCAAGTTGATTTCGATGGGACACGCCAGCGAGCGCCGCAAGGCCAGGCCCACGGTCTCGGCCAAAACAAAGGCGTCCACGCCGGCTTTTTCGCGATTGACGCGGCTGCCCACCGAGACATTGGTAAACGGGTTGAGATACGAGACCTCGACCTGCAGCTTCTCGCGGAAGAAGGTGTCCAAATGAGGCAGTACGGCCGAGCCGCCGGTCAGCAACATGCGCACCGGCGCTGTTCCGCCCTGCTGGCTGCGATAGAAATTCACCGACCGGCTGATTTCCGCGTGCAGCCTCGTCACCACGTTGCGTACGATCTTGGAAATGCGCTCCGCACGCTCATCGTCGCTCGCGTACACGCCGCCCAGCGACACGAACGCGTGTTCGAGCTTCAACGCCTCGGCCTCTTGAAACGACACCGAGAAACTTTTGGCCAGCTCCTGCGTGATCGCGTTGCCGGCGACCGGAATACACCGGCTGTAAATCTTTTCGTCCTCGACGAAGATCAGGTTGGTCGAACGCGCGCCGATGTCGAGCAACACCGTGCAGCCAGCCAGCTCCGCATAGTTGAACCGCAGGCAGTTGTAGAGCGCCATCGGCGCCACGTCCACCACCTCCGGCTCAAGCCCGGCGGCCAGAACACAATCCGTGATCTCGCGCACGTTCTCAATTTTGGCGGCCACGATCATCGCGCACTGCTCGCCCGAGGAATCGTCGCCGATGAACTGGTGATTCCACACGATCTCGTTGATCGGGAACGGCACGTTCTGCTCGACCTCGTACTGCACCATCTGCAAGAGCTTGTCGCGGCCCACGGCCGGCAGACGCACAAAGCGGGGGAAAACCACCTGTCCCGACAGCGACAGCATCAGCGGCGCCGGACGGATTCCGCGATCTTTCATGATCGCGCGGATCGCGCTCACGATATGCGGCCCCAGCCCCGTCTCTTTCTCAGGATCAATACCCAAAGCAGACATGCCGTAGTTCATTAACTCCGGGGCACGGCCGCTCTTGACGATAAATTCAGCTAAAATGATTTTGCTCGCGCCAACGTTGAGCGCAAGAATGCGGTCTGAGGAGAACACTATTGCACCACCTCGTAATCGTCCGCGTTAATCAATGCGAACGGTGTCTTCATACGGTCAACCATTCCGTTGCGACGGGTCAGCGTGGGATTGTCCAAGACTTTGCTGTCCTTCCACCACTCCTTGGGCAGCGGGATAATCGCCTCAAACTTGCTGTCCAGCACCGTGCCGTCTTTGCCGACGATTTCCAGCGCCACCGCTACCGGCTCCCCGTGACGCTCCACCAGACTCGGCGGAATCGCGACGCAGCTCATGTGCGAGCCCTTGGGGATGTCGATATAGCGGAGCGTCGTCGTATAATAGCTGAAGACTTCCTTCCCCTCGTCGTTCTTGCCCTTGGTCATGACGTGATAGTTGAAAGCCAGTTCATCAATCCACTTGGCCTCGGTCTCGTATTTGATTTCGAACAGCGCCCACTCGCGCGGCTTCTTGGTCGTCTTGGGCATGGTTTGCTGCACGTTCACCGAAAATTCGGGCGTGCGCACCAGGGAGGTCTTGTTCGGCGGCGGGATCCGCTCGATCGTCACCTTGTTGCTTCCGCCTCCGCCGCGCACCCCGCCGGGCTGCCCCGGCCGCACCTGGCCGCCGGCGCCAGGCCGGTTGACCTGCGCGAAAACCGAACCGGCCACAAAAAGAAGGGTCAAGGCCGCACAAACCGTAATACGCTCCGGCACGCTCTGAATTCTATTCATTTTGACGTTCTCCATGCATGACACCGCAGTACGCACGCCGCGACGCCTTTACCAATTAGTTAGACCAATTTAATCCCGCGTGGCTTAGATTGCAACACCGAAACGCAAGAAAGTAGCCTTTTTCGCGAATCGCGCGTTTTTTTCGCACCCGGCACGCTTTTCTTGAGCCCGTCCGACCGCAGAAAACCTTTGCCTCCACCTGCCCGGCATGCCATAATAACGGCTTGCTTTCAGCATTTCAGGCCCGGCCTTCCCGCGCGCCCCCTACACCTTGCGAGTCCAACGTATGATCGCCAACACCAACCCCGTGCTTCTGTTCACTACCCCGTGGTTCTGGGCCTCCTTTGTCGGATGGAACCTGGCCCAGTTGATCAAGATGACAACCGGGTTCATCAAAACCGGCCAGTGTGACTTCCGCTACCTGCTCAGCACCGGCGGTATGCCTAGCGCCCACTCGGCCATGGTCTGCGGCCTCTGCACCTCGGTCGGCCTCACCGAGGGGTTCGACACCCCCGTCGCCATGCTGGCCACCGGCTTCGCCGCCATCACCATGTTCGACGCCGCCGGCGTCCGCCGCGCCGCCGGCCACCAGGCCAAAATCATGAATGTGATGATCCAGGAGATCTTCAAACAGCACAAGCTGAGCCAGACGCGCCTGAAAGAGCTGCTCGGACACACGCAAAAAGAGGTCTTCGCCGGCATGGCCGTCGGCATCGCCGTGGCCGTGCTGACGGTTCATTTCTGGCCGCATCCCATCCGCACCTCGCGCTGCCCGGCCTCTCCCTACTACGGCGCTGCCGCGGCCGGACAGGCGCGCGCCCCCGCAGACGCGGCACCCCGCGCGCCTTAGGGCCTTACGGCCCGGCCTGACAACAACACTAAATTGGGTTGCGGACTCAGCCCGCATGAGTGCCTAGTACACTGTACAACATGAAATTTCGGCCATGATTACAGGATTCACATGATTAATAGCCATTGAATTCAATCTTGTAAATCATGTAATCCTGGCAAAAATACCGAATTTTGTGGCTGTACAGACTACTAGCGCGCCCGGTCCTCGTACAGCTTGTACTCGACGCTGTCCGACAGCGCCTGCCAGGACGCCTCGATGATGTTTTCCGAGACGCCCACCGTGCCCCACTGCCTCACGCCGTCGCCGGACTCGATCAACACGCGCGTCACCGCGCGCGTCGCCTCCTTCGGATCCAGAATGCGCACCCGGTAG
>CAYMLQ010000363.1:0-5787 GCA_964390795.1 uncultured Lentisphaeraceae bacterium | reverse complement strand
AGTCCAGGCAGGTCTCCTCGTCGCCGTGGTCCAGATGCACCGCGAAGACGGCGTCCGGAAAGATCTTGTCGGCGGTCGTCATCATCGTCTCGAGCATGAGCTTGTGGGTGTAGGTGCGGGCGCCCTTGGAGAGCTGCACGATGAAGGGAGCCTTACTGTCGACGTTACCCTTGAAGAGGCCCATCGTCTGCTCGAGGTTGTTGATGTTGTACGCGCCGATGGCGTACTTGCCGTAAGCCTGGTGGAAGAGGTCTTTGGTGGTGACGATCATGGCAGTCTCCAGTGTTAGTCGGATCGGGTTGTTCCGCACGCGCAGACTAACCGATACCGCGAAAGAATGGGTCATAACTATACTGAATCGGACGGCAGGCGGCAAGCTGAAACGATCCGCTGAAACGATCCGCCCCCACAGCGGCATTATTTTCGGGGAGTGGGCGTTTCGGGAGCGGTGGCCTTGAGCAGCGTGGGTTCCGCCCAAATGGCGTAGTTCCCGGTGCCGTCGCCTGATGCGGACGTCGCGGTGAGTTGAAGGTTCGTGACGCCCGCCAAGGTCACGTCAACGGGCTGGGCGGGCGCGTCGCCGGAAACGGGGCCGAGGCGGGCGAGGGATTGGCCGTTGCCGAAGATTCCGAACATGACGTGGCCGCTCACGCCCAGTTCGGCTTGCAGCCCGACGCGTGCGGTGAAGCGCTGGTACACGTTCGAGGGGATCAGATAGGTCAGCGTGCTGCGCGTGCCGGTTCCCATGCCTGATGTGAAAGTGCGCATGTTCGTCTGGCCGTTCTCTGTCACCTTGAGCAGCAGAGGGGCCGCCTCGTCGCCGTAGCGCAAGAACTGACCTGCAGTGGGGTAGCCCCAATATGGCTTGCTGAAAAACGACGCTTGCGGAAAGTGCAGGTCGGGCGCTTCCAGGGGGGTGTGCGCTGAGAGATCGACGGAAGCCAGACGCGCCTGGTCACGGGCATCAAACCTCTGGCGGCCGAGGCAGAAAACGGTGTGCAGCGCGTCCGCCACGACGTGGACATCGAAGGCCGCGGCGGACTGCTGTGCGGCGTTGACCGCATTCGTGTCGCCCGCATACAGCGCTTGAATGATCGGGATGATCTTGCCGCGGGCATGAACGGTCGCCTCCTGGACGCGGCGCAGCAGATGGAACGCAGCCTCATCCACCGAGGTTCCCAGCAGGCACGGCGGACGGTCTCCGGGCGCAAGCGTGAAGGTGCCGTTTTCGATCGGGCTGTGGAGCAGCGTTCCGCTGAAAGATGGCGGAGGCGGGAGAAACTGCTTGAAAAGATTGAACATGTTGTCGCCCGGCGCAACGTGGGCCGGACATCCCCAGTCCTCCAGCATGTGGGCGAGGATGCCTGAATAGCGGGACGCATCGGCGATGTTGTTTGTTTGCAGTGCTGCGACAGCCTTGCCCATGAAGGTGCGCAGCAGCTCGTAATTCTCGGACGGCGTGGCCGGCAGGTGCAGGTTGACGAGGTAGACGACCCCCGGGCGGGAATCCGTCATGGCGTAGGGCCTGAGATCCTTGCGGGTGTGGACGAGGTCTGGGATGATGCAGTACAGATCGCCGAGCGGAGCGAGTTCGTCGCCCAGCGCCTCCCGCTGCCAGGCGGGCAGCGTCTTGAGCGCCGCCTGCGTGATGGTGGCGTGCGGGCTGCCCCAACCCCAGGCGCAAGCGGCAGATAACAGGGCTGTAGCGGCCGATAACGTCTCCGGCAGATAGCGGTTTTTCATGGGAGTCTCCTAGTTGAGCAAGGGTTCGAGTGACGCCGGGGCGCGTTCGATGAGATCGGCCAGGCGGTCGCGCCAAGCGTAGAGCGCGTGGGGATCACGGTTGAAGTCGGTCATGCTGCTCACGAGCGCTTCGGGCACGGCCAGCGCGGCTTGGGCGTCGACGAGCCAAGGTGTGACGGGCTGCGCCTGGCGCTCGCTGACAAGCGCTTCGAGGATGCGGACGTAGGCGAAGTCCTCCAACCCGTCGCGGAAGTTCTCAAGCCGGACTGTGGGCAGCGGCGTGCCGTCAGGGCCGACGCAGGTCCAGGCGCCGTCGCCGTGGTAGGTGGTCCAACTGCGCGGATCCCAGTCGGTGAAGGACCCCGAGGTGATGGGCTTCTGCGAATTCCAGATGCTGATCTGGTAGTAGAGGAAGCCGTCAGGCCGCATCTTGGCGGTCATCGCGCCCATCAGCAGGCGGCCTTCGATGGCGGGATATTCGATGAACATGTTGGCGTGAGGATGGCGCGGGCCGCAGCAGATATACCACCAGACCTGCCTACCTGCGGCGCGTGCGGCAGCGGCTTGCGCGATGTCGAACTTGGGCGTCAGCGGGCAGAACGCATCGACTGAGCCGATGCCGGAGGCCATGCCGAAGCTGTGGTCGTAGGTGGTGGTCATGATCGGCACGCCGGGGCAGGCGGCTTTGATCAGCGCGGCGGCCTCCTCCACGCTGGCGAAGTGGTTGGTCGGCACCTCGTCGCAGCCGTAGATGTAGGCGTGGTCGAGCAGGCCGCGCTCCTTGGCTTGCGCGTAGTTTGCGCGCAGGCGGTCGAGGGTGTTGGTCTGCCACTTGGAGCGCGAGGCAGCAGTGTCGTCGAAGTAATACCAGTAGCCCAGATTGAAGCGTCCCAAGCGACCCTGCTGCTTCAGGCGCATGAGGATCTCGAAATCGGGACTTTCGTGATGATAGAGGCTGTCGTAGGTGATGTCATAGTCGGCGAGGAAATCAGCCCAGCGCTGTTTGTGTTTCTTCCAGGCATTGACCGGGTATTCCTCCGCTTTACGCCAGAAAGACTGATGTTCCTTTGTTTCTGGAATCGGCGAATCGTGCGGTGCGAAGGTGATGGCAAGCGGGAGCGGGCTCGCTGAAGGGAGCGTGAAACCGTATACGCGCACGTGCAGATCGAGTGCGAAAGACGGAGCATTGCCGGCGGTCACGGTCAGCTTGCCACGATACTCGCCGGGCGGCTGGTCCGCCGGCGATCGCAGGCGGATCCAGAAGCTCTGGAGGTCGCCTGCCTCGACATCGACGGGGCCCGTGAAGTTGAGCAGCGGGTCGGGCCACCAGCCCACATGCGGCGCACCATAAGGCGGGCGCTTTATTGTTTCGACATAGCCGGTCACGTCGCAGTCGATCTGCGCGCGTTTGAAGACCGCACCGCCAGACGAGGTCAGGTCGCTGACGCGGACGGAGACGTTCTTGAGCGCCGCGTCGGCAGGGAGCACGGCGATTTGGAAGCTCTCCTTCTCGTTGCGGGCGAGGCGTACGCTGACCTCGCGGGCCGGACGCAAGTTGAAAGGGGCTGCGCGCGGCAGGAGCTGCTCCATGGAGGTGGCCACGCCGACCAGCATGGGGCCGGACGGAAGACCGGCGTTTGCGCTGGCCTGCTGGAAACGCAACGTGGAGAGCAGCCGTTCTGCACGATTGGACATGCCGGAGAGTTCGCTCTGGAGCGTGTCCAGCTTGGCCAGCGTCAGATCATCCGCAGAAATGTCGGTGCGCAGGCGCTTCAGACGGCCGGCGATCCGCACGAGCTGCTTTGTCGCATTCGCTTGCGCGCCGGGCGTGTCGCAAAAGGGCCGTGCCGCCTCGCCGAGGGAGACCAGCGCGTGATCAGCGGACACGAGGGCGCTTTGTGAAAGAACGGCCAATTGTCTGACAAAGGCGGACGGAGGATCTGGCAGGACTTCGCCCTTTTTCAGCAGCGTGAGGTTGTCCAGGTAAAGCGCCATGTCGGTCTGAGGGCGCGTGGTGAAAAAGTGCAGGGTCATAATATCCGAGCGCTTCACGCTGTCGGGAAAACCGGAAAGCGGCACGACGCAGCGCGCGTATCCAAAGGAAGGCACGGCGAAGGTGTGGCTCAGCCCCTTGCGCACAGGCACTTTGCTGTCGGACACAAAGAGCGCGAAAGAGAAACGCTCCTCGCTCGGGTTGGTGATGTCCACGACGAGCCGGTCGTAGCCCTTCCAGTCATTTACGCGTGGGGAGAGTTCAAAGGCGGGCCACTCCGGCATGCCGCTCTTCCAAGCGGCTGAACTGAAGCGCAGGGCATTCGTGCCGGAGGTGGCGAACGCCTGCACCACGTCGAGCGCCGTTTTGCCTTTGGCGCGGAAGGGCAGGGCGCCCAGGTCGGCGACGGTCTCGAAGTCAAACACTGCTGTGGAAGCGAACGCGGGCAACGCGAGTGTGCAGAGAATTAATGTGAGGCGATGGGATAGGTGTTTCATGTGAAAATGCTCTAAGCAATCAGTTGGCTGACGAATTGGCGTGCTTTAACGGACTCGGCAGCGAGGTGGGGCAGATCGCCGGGCGTCAGACACTCGACCACCAGCGGGCCGCCGGTAAAGCCACCCTGCTTGAGGCGGGCGAGCACCTTGACGAAGTTCACCTGGCCCGTGCCGGGCGTGAGGTCGACTTTCTTGGGCGGCTTGAAATCCTTGACGCTCATGCCGACAACGAGGCCGTCGACCGTGGCGGCGTCCGTGACGGGATCGAGCGCGCCGTCAGAATAGTAGAAGATGTTGCCGGGATCATACCAGAGGCGGAAGCTGGGATGGCCGATCTGCTCGATCAGCTTGCGGCACTGGGCGCCGTTCGCGTTGGTGCCGCCGTGGGGCTTGACGCTCAGTCCGACTTTCTTTTCAGCGGCATATCCGCAGCACTCGGCGACGATCTTGTAATAGGCGGACGCGTTCTTCTCGTCGGCACCTCCGAGCAGCAGATTGGGGCAGCCGCACGCGGCGCAGTTGTCGATCAGGCGCTTCAGGCCGTCGCTGGCATTCAGGGAGAATCCGCCGCCCCAGAGCGAGATAACCTTGAGGCCGCGGCGCGTGACTTCGGCACCTACCGCGGCGGCCTCGTCGGGTGTGGATTCGGCGCTGAGGATCAGATTGTTTTTACTCTTGGCCGTCATCAGGCCTGCGTAGCTGAACCCGGCTGCGGCGATGCCGTCGAGAGCCACGCGGTAATCGTGCGCGGCCCACGGGCGCGTGTAGCAGCCGAGCTGCCACGCGCTTGCGCCGCGCTCGGCTGCGCGGATAGGGGATGCGGCAAGGGCGGCGGAAAGGCCGCCCAGAAAGTGGCGTCGTGTGGTCATGGTTTTAAACCGTTGTTAGGGTGCGTTTGAGGGGATCGTAGACCGTTTTGCGCCCGGTCTCGTAGGAGGTCATGGCCATGATGACGGCCACGGCGTGCTGGTAGCCCGCCTCGATGGGCGCGTTCGGCGTGGCTCCGCTGCGCATGCACTGGAGCCAGTTGAGGAAGTGGTCCGGGCTGTCGACGGGCGTCACCGGGTTCTCGCCGCGGATCGTGCCGTCGCGTCGCGGCGAGCCCTCGCAGAGGTAGGTCGGCGCGTTCCAGTTGTCCACCTTGAGCACGCCCTTGTCGCCGTAGAACTTGCGGGTTGAGCCCGCGCCGTTGCCGAGGTTGTTGGAGATGCTGACGAGGAAGCCTTCGGGGTAGATCCAGGTGGCCTGGACGCAGTCCGGCGCGGTGAAGGCGTGCTCGTCTTTCCAAGTGAAGGTGCCGCCGAGGCAGACGCACGAGGTAGGAAAAGTGGCGCCGGTAATGAAAGTCATCATGTCGATAAAATGGGCGCCAAAGCCCGGGGTTGGCCCGTGCGAGAATTCGTAGTGGCCGTACCAGCCGGAGTAGACGTCGGCGCGGAAGGGGCGCATCGGTCGGTCATGCAGAAACTCCTTCCAGTCCACGTCCTCCTCCTTGACGTCTTTCAGGTAGCTGTACCAGTAGGGCCTCTCGTTGTTGCGGCACTCCTCGACGCG
>CAYMLQ010000362.1:0-5797 GCA_964390795.1 uncultured Lentisphaeraceae bacterium | reverse complement strand
GCGTGATCAACACGTACGACCGTGGCCGCAATTGCCAGCAATCCTATTACTCCGGGCCCGCGCAGTATTTGCCAGCCGGTGCCACGCAGAATCCCAACTGGAACCCCTGGCCGTGGAACCCGGTTCAAGGAGGGGATTGCTATGGAACCGGGTCTGCAACGATTAGCTGGTCCAACGACGGCACCACGCTCTACGTGAGGTCCAGGCCCAAGCAGTGGGCACTGCAGAACTACGACGCGGACTGCGTTCTTGAGCAGTGGATCACGTTGGCCGGCAGCGTGGCAACGGTGCAGAACCGTCTCATCAATGGGCGCAGCGATGCGACCCAGTATGAGGCCATGGACCAGGAGTTGGGTGCGCTCTATACCTGGCGCGCCCTGAGCCAACTCTGGACCTATACGGGAACGCAGCCCTTCACGGGCGGCGCGCTCACGCAAATTCCCAAGACCGCCCCGCCCTGGGCCTATTACCGCGCCACGGAAGGCTGGGCGGCCTATACCATGAGCAGCGGCAGCAAGTGGGGAGTCGGGATTTTCGTGCCGGGGGTCTGCTCCTTCATCGGCGGCTTCGCCGGTTCTACCACCTCCGGTAACCAGTCGAGTGCCAACACGGGATACATCGCGCCCCTTCGTCGCGAGGTGATTGATCACAACATCGTTTACGACTTCACCTATCAGCTGATCCTCGGGAACCTTGCCGACATCCGCTCCTACGCCGTCGCCCATCAGCCAAACCTGAAGCCGCACTTCTACTTTCGCGGCACCCGGGCGGGTTGGGCCTACAGAGGGGGGGCATCGGATTCGGGCTACCCCGTTCCATCTGACCGGTTGCGCGTGAACGTGAACTCAACTGATCCGCAGATGTGGGGTCCGGAATGTTCGTTCCAAGCCGCAGAGGTTCCCAGACTTTATATTCGCGCAGCCTACCACTGCGCCAGCGGCACCACCAAGTCGGCGCAGCTTTTCTGGGAACGGGAAAACGGCACTTCTCCGGTGAGTGCCGCGCAAAGCCAGTCGTTCACCGTCACGAACAACGGCCAATTCCGCATGTATACCGTCAATCTCTCGACCAATGCGAACTGGAGCGGGCAGATCTCGCGAATGCGGCTCGATCCCGTGCCGAGCGGTGTGGCCGGCGATTATGTCGAGGTGCTCGGGATCACCTCCACCGCCCCCGGAGTGAACATCGCCCAGAGCGGTGGCTCGACGGCTGTGACCGAGGGCGGAGCCACCGACACCTACACGGTGGTGCTGACCGGCGAGCCGACAGCCAGCGTGACCATCACACCGTCTCCGGACAGCCAGTTGACGGTCTCCCCGCCGAGCCTCACCTTCACCCTCTCCAACTGGAGCACCCCGCAGACCGTCACCGTCACCGCAGTCAACGACGCGGTGGCGGAAGGCACCCACAGCGGAACGGTAACCCACGCGGCCGTGAGCGCCGATCCGGGCTACAACGGCATCACCATTGCCACCGTCACCGCGACGATCACGGATGACGTTTCCTCTTTCAACGAATGGGCCGGCACAGGGGTCAGCCTGACTCCGGCATTGCTCCTTAACTATGCGATCGGCGGAGCAACCGGCCCGACAGGCTCAAACGAACAGGTTACTGTCCGCACAACGAGTTCACTGTTTACCCTTTCCGCCGTCATCCGGATCAACGACCCGCAACTGAGGGTCTTGGGACAGGTCACAACCAACCTAACCCGCCTCTGGTCGGACCTCACGACCAATCCATACGGGGTGCCGTCTGCCAGTCAAACCAACGTACCGTTCGGTTGTGAACGGCGCGACTTCAGCATTCCAACCGAGATGGATCCGGTAAAATTTATCCGCCTCAAAGCCATTTATTCGGCCCCCTGATGAAGCGAGGCCCGGCGTTGATGGCGGGCGTCAAAAGACGTATGACGGGGACTTTTTCCGGTCGGGAAGGGAAAACCGGTCGGACGTGTGGGCGCGAGTGCGCCTGCACGGAGAACAACGGAGGGTCGGAGGTTCGGTTCAGATCCCCTAGAACCTCGAGTGAAACACATTGTTCGTGCAGACCACCCCGGACACATCTTTTCCCCGGTGAATCGACCATGAGCCTGCCGCGCGCGGCTGATCGCCGCAGCCTTCGATCCTGATCCCGCTGACCTGACCCAACCAGATAAACACTCTTTCCGTCCTGTGGATGCGCACTTCGCCGTCGCCAGAGTCGATGTTACAGATCTCCGAGTCCCTCAGCCCGGCGAACCAGATGGCGACCGGCACCCCGCCGTCGGGCTTCCGGGCGAAAATGGATTCGGGTTTGAAGAGATCCGTATCGATGACGGACTGGTTCCCGGTGGTGCCCACCACCTGGATAAATTCGAAGCCGCACTGGTTGGACTGGGCGGGCTGAGCGGACGTTTCCATCACAAGCTTGCTGGACAGCGGAGGCACAGGGGAGAGAAGCAGGTTAGTAGTTCCAACGTGACGGAGGTCACGCTCGTATCGGAGGCTGCCGCCATTTGGGACTCGCTAGTTTTAATCATGAGATGTTTATAAGACTTGTCCAGAATGGCGCTAAGTTAAAACAGCTCTTAGTCGGTTGGCTTATTTCCGGGCCTTTTCCGGCGGGACATTCTTCAACTGCTCCGCCTGCGGACTGCCGGGGACTGGCCAGGCGTCGGGAAGCGGGATCTTGACGTTGCCGGTCGCGGCCCACTCGGTGCCGCGTAGCATCAGCGTCTGGAATCCCACGCCGGCCATGGGTTTCGGGTCGTGGCCCATGGCGCAGTGAAACGCCCGGCCTTTGCCGTAATCGGTAACCACCACCATCGGCTCCTGCGCGCCGGAGCCGCGCATCGCGGGGGCGGAAAAGGCCGTCGCCAGCACGTGCGCGGCCGGATGCTTGAGCTGGCGGTGATACAGCTCGTCCTTCACCTGCTGGAAGTCCTTCATGCCCGCCGTCACCGGATGCTGCGTGTCGGTGATCGTGACGACGAAGGGATGCTGCGCGCCGTGGCCGCTGATGTTCTTGCCTGTGGCCTTGTCCTTCTGCCAGGTCAGGCCGATGAGGTCGCCGAACTCGGGCCAGTCACCCCACGCCGTGCTGGCGGCGTGGAACAGCACGAAGCCGTGTCCGGCGGCGACATAGTCGAGGAAGGCCTTTTCGGTTTCGGCGGGCCAGCGGTGGCCTTCAACCTTCGGATAGCTGGTGTAATTGCAGACCAGCGCGTCGTACTTGGCGAAATCGGCGCCCGTTAGCGCGGGCACGTTTTCGGTCACAGCCACGGTGAACCGCCCGCTGTCCTCGTACATTTTCTTCAGGACGGGCGTGGTGTTTTTCCACGAGTGGTTGTTGGCTCCGCTGAGAAGCAGCAGCCGGATTTTATTGCCGGCCGCAGCCGGCTCCCCAGCCTGCGCCGCGGTAACGGCGGCGAGCAGGACGATCAGTTTAAGGAAGCGGGTGTTCATGATGTTTTTCCCGTGTGCTTAGATGGTTTCTGGCAGTCCGTAGGGTTTGCGGCGGACGCGGTCAAGGTACGTGTTCGCGTCGGCATCGTCGAAGCGCTCCCTGACCGGATCCCACTTCAGCCGCTTTCCGGTCCAGCGGGCGATGTTGCCGAGATGGCACACCGTGGCGGACCGGTGGCCGATCTCAACGTCGGCGATCGGCTTCTGGCGCGAGCGGATGCAGTCGAACCAGTTCTGCATGTGCCCGCCGTTGAGCGGGGGTGTGGACGCAACGGCCGCTTCGCCGGGCACCGGCGAGGGCGGCGGCGCGGGGTCTTCTATGGAACTCTTGCGGGCCTTCGCCCGCTCCTTCAATTCCGCGATCGCCTTCGCGAGCGGGCCGGCCACCAGCTCGGCCGGGTCAGAAGAGCAGCGGCCGCGGTCAATCGTGACCGTGCCCTTCTCGCCGATGAAGATCCCGCCGCCGCGCGGGCCCTTGGCCAGTTCCATCACCGTGCCGTTGGCGTACCTGAAAAAGACCTGCGGCACGCCGCACAGCGCGTTGCCGCGCGTGCTCGGCTCGGGTTCCTTGTACGTCGGAGGTTCGAACGTGCCCTCGCCGACCCAGACTTCTACGGGCCCGGAATCGTCCATTCCCAGCGCGCACTGGATCTGGTCGAACCCGTGCGCCCCCCAGCCGGTCATCTCGCCGCCCGAGTAAGGACGGAACGAGAGCCAGCCCGGTTTCCCGCGCGGGATGTAGAGCTCGGCGTGGTACGGCACGGGCTCGGTCGGACCGCACCACATATCCCAGTCGAGCCCGTCCGGCACCGGCTGAGCCGGCAGCCCGCACTCCCACGGACTTTGATAGTTGTAGGCGATCACTTTTGTGATCTTGCCGATCATGCCCGAGCGCACGAAGTGACAGCCGAAGTGGTTCTCGATCTGCGAGCGCTGCTGGCTGCCGCACTGGAACACGCGCCCGTATTTCCGCGCCGCCTCGACCATGAGCCTGCCTTCGCGGATCGTCAGCGTCATCGGCTTCTCGGCATAGACATCCTTGCCGGCCTGACAGGCATGGATGCAGGTCAGCGCGCGCCAGTGCTCCGGCGTCGCGGTGATGACCGCGTCCACATCCTTTCGCTCAAGCAGCTGGCGGTAGTCTTTGTAAACTTCCGCCTTGTATTTGAGGGCTTTCTCGCGCGCCCGAGTCAGGTTGACATCCGCGATCGCCACGATGCGCGCCTCTTTCGATTTGCCGGCCGAGGCCAGCAGTCCGCCACCCTGCCGGCCCGGTCCGATCACCCCGATTCCGATGCGGTCATTCGCGCCGGGATTTCCGTTCGCCGCCAGCACGCCGGACGGGATGAAATAGGGCACCGCAAGGGTGACCGCTCCGGCGGCAGCGCCATGTCGGATGAATTCTCTGCGGGATGTTTTCGCTGACAGGCTCATTCGTTTGTTCCTTTTTGTGGATACTCAATCGCCTCAAGCGCGTACCCGGCCGCTGTGGGCAGGTACTGCTTAATCGGTTTTTTCCGTTAAAAAATCCGAATCAATGTGCCTGGGGGCGGCATTGAACGTCAGGTTCAACGCGCCGGACGTCATGCCGTTCCAGATCATGCGGTCACCCGTGCCCGGCACCGCGTTGGTGTCCCAGTTGTTTGCGGTGAGCAGGTTGGCGGTGCCCGCGCCGCCGTCCCATGTGTATTCAACGCCCATGGAAACACTGGCTGTCGCCAGAGTCAGTATCGTCGCAGACGCCTTCAAAAACAGACCGGTTGTTTTCATGCCACACTCCAATTGATTTACACGATAGACAAAGATCATCCCCGAAAGGATAACGTTTGTGCGGAACAGTGCCTATTGCATTATTCAACGTTTGGAGTGCGTTATTTTAGCAACAGTGGGACAGGTCTACCAGACGGCACTGATCCGGGCGGAGCGGCAAATACGCGGGCGTATCTGCGTTCAATTATAGCCTAAGCGAAAGTCAATCTCAGCCTAACGCCTGTTCCGTTTGAGGTGCTATACTGGCTGTCAAACGGGGGATTACTTTGACGTATGTCGGAACATCCTTCAAACAAGGTGCGATCATTTCTAAGGAGGCAAAGATGAGTAAGATGCGATGGTTGACGCTTGGGACGGCCGTTCTGGTTCTGCTTGTCGGTTGTGCAACCGTGGCGAACAACGGTGCGAGGCGTGCGGCGCGCGACTCGGAGATCACGGTGGCGAGCTACTACTTCGGCCAGTATCACCCCAATGATCCGCGCAATCTGAAGGAGAGGGGCGGGGAATGGAGCGAGTGGGATCTGATCAAGGCCGCCAAGCCGCGCTTCCCCGGCCACCAGCAGCCCAAAGTTCCTCTGTGGGGC
>CAYMLQ010000361.1:0-5827 GCA_964390795.1 uncultured Lentisphaeraceae bacterium | reverse complement strand
AGCCAAGCGCCAGCATCTCGTACCAGATCTTCTGGAACCTGAAGAACACGAACGCGGGCTGGCGCGGATGGCCGAAATCGCCGCGCAGCACGATGCACGAGGCCAGCACCGTCAGTACGACCACGGCAGCGGTGACCGCGCGGTACGCCGCATTGATATTGTCGGCCCCGAGAAGCTGCGGCGAAACTGCGATGAACCAGCCGACGCAGCCCGGCACCACCACGTTGCACAGGGTGTTGAAGAAGGTCTCGATACCGTAGTAATAGTTGCGGTTCTGGTCGTCCGTGCATTTCAGCACCAGATAGTCGCGGTTCGCCCAGTAGAAGCCGAACGACATGCCCATCACAAGCCCGGCGACGGCGATCCCCGACAGCTCCAGCGACTTGATGGAGGTCATCATGAACATCGAGACCCCGCTCAACAACATGCCAAAGGCGTAGAGATAAGACCCCCTGAAGCGGCCCAGCAGAAAGCCGTTCGCCAAGAAAGTGAGCGGGATTCCGGAGTACACCGTGAGCTGATAGAGCACCACCTTGGACACATCCTGAGAGTTCCGCATGATGTACGCGGCCACGAAGATGTTGATCACCGGCAGAACAAACGAGTAGAGCAGCGTTGTCAGCAGCAGGATCCGCGTGTTGCGGGGCTGCTGCCGGAACACCTCGATCTCTTTGAATAGCTTCTTCATTTCAGATGCTCCAACACCGCATTGATCGACAGCCGCGCGCCACAGATGACCTCGTCAGACGCGCCGTAATAGAGCGTCACCGTGTCGCCGTCCACCAGATGACCGTTGGTGAAGACCACGTTGCCGAAGAAGCCGGTCTTCTCGTAGGTTTCCACCGGCTCCATGATTGGCTCATCGCTGCGGGCCAGGACTCGCACGGGGTCCTTGAGGTCAAGCAGCATCGCGCCCAGACAGTACCGGTGCTGCTCATTGGCCCCGTGGTAGATCACCAGCCAGCCGCGCTCGGTCTTGATCGGCGCAGCCCCCGCCCCGATCCTCGCGCTGTCCCACATCCCCGGCCGCGACCGGGCGATGCACACATGCTGCCCCCAGTGCCGCATATCAGGCGAACGGGCCAGCCAGATGTAGTGGCCGCCCACGATCACCCCGCTCGGCCGATGCAGGCACACATAGTCCCCGCCCACCTGCTCCTCGAATACGGCACAGTCCTTGTTCGAGGGAGACAGGACCATGCCGTAATGCTCAAACGTGCGCCAGTCCC
Organism: uncultured Lentisphaeraceae bacterium; assembly: GCA_964390795.1. Lineage (GTDB taxonomy): Bacteria > Verrucomicrobiota > Kiritimatiellia > RFP12 > UBA1067 > CAYMLQ01. Next base: position 4,598 of record CAYMLQ010000361.1, on the reverse strand, counting down.
GTGTGATACGCATTCCAGGGCCATAACCGTTCGCAGACACCGCGGTATAGGTCAGCACATAACGCCCGTCAGCCATCGTGGCCACGCGGCAATCCTCAACCCCGAAGGCTTCATGATCGTTCGCACCGACCAGAGGCGGAAGGCCGGGATCGCGGAACGTCACGCCGTCGTCGCTGCACACCAGACGCAGGTGCGACAGGGTGGAGAGATACCCCACTCCCTTGTACTTGTACTCGCGCGGGTCACGCGTGTCGAGATCGGGATCGTCGGCATCGAACTCAAGGATCTTGGTCTGTCCGTTCTCCAGCACAGGAAAACTGACTTTCCCGGCAACCTGCGGGGTGCGTTCGGCCACGCGCAGCAGCAGCCAGACCTTGCCCTCAAAGCGGAAGACGCCGGGGTTCAACAGACACTGTATTTTCAAACCCGGCAGGGAGGGAGCGATATCCGCCGGCCGCAGGATGGGATTATTCTTGAACCGTTGAGCGATATCAGCCATTTTCTTCTCCCGTTTACTCAGCTTCCAAAGGAACAATCTGCCCCGCTTGCGCCGGATACGCCCGCAGCGTTTGGCCCTGCCGCCCGAACCGTACCGAGCGTCCCAGTTCCAAATCGTAGCGGCGTCCCCGCAGCAGCAGCCCCGACACCCCGCCCTCTTGCCGGGATGCGGTGATCACTGCGGCCGGCGCGCCTCGGTCGTACTTGTACCCGTTCATTAGCAGAGTGAAGTCCAGGATCATGCTCGAGCCGAACAGCGAGGGGCGCACGCCGTCGGCCCGGAAATCATCGCCCACATACTGCTCAGCGAACGGCGCGCCCGCACGTACGATATCGCGCACCGCCGCCTCCATGGTGCCGCGTGCGCGGCCGGTCAGGCCGTGCTTCAGCAACCCGTAGACAGAATAACTCATGTCGGGGTATTTGGGCATGAAGAATCCTGCGAAATTCGCATTCGGATCATAGTCCCTGTCGAAACGCGCCACCGTGCTGGCCAGATAGTCGCCCCTCAGCAGCCCGTCCATGTACAACGCCGTGGTCACCCAAACCGTGTTGTCTTGGTCGCGCGGCGTCTTCGTGCGGTGCCAGTTCTGCACCGGCTGAGTTGCCGGCGTCTTCCAGAACCACGTTTTCGCCTGCTCGAAGAACGCCGCACGCTTCGACCGCCACTGTGCGGCATCCTCCGGTTTACCCAAAATGTCGGCGATGTCCGCCACGTGTTCCATGTCGATGATCGCCGAGAACGCGAACTCCGCGTCCTTCCAGTCCGGGTCGGGCGTGTAGTCGCCGTAAATCCAATGCGTGATTTTCATCCGCCACGTCAGGTAGCGGCAGAGCGCTGGATAGGTCTCGGCCAGCGCTCGCTTATCGTGCGTCAGTTGATAGAGGATCATGGCGGTCTGCGCCTTGCGCGACGGCAGGCTCTCGCCGCCCAGCATCCCATCTGCATCGACCAGCGACATCAGCCCTTTGAAAGCCTGCCACGACACCTGCGGATCGACAAACGCGTAGAACTGAATGCCCAAGAAACTCTCCCACGCTGCTGAAAAGGGCGCACGCGCCTCGCCCTCATCCCATAGGGACGGCTTGCCGGCCGCCAGTTGCGGATACGGATATAGCTTCTTGTCCGGAGGCAGGACGTTCTGGATCGTGAACACCCACGCCTTGTAATACGCCTGCCTGATCCCCTCGGAAGACGCGCCTTTTGCGTCGACCTGCTTCAGCAAGTCCGTGTTCCGCGGCTCCGGCACAAGCGCAAGCAGCCGGTCCCACTGCGCCTCGCGCGCGCAACGCGCCTCAGCAGCACGCGTCCCCTTCACGGCCACTTTCGAGGCTTTCATGCTGGAATCGTCCGACTCACATTCATCCGCGAACGCAGCGGCAAACCTCAGTTCGCCGTCGGGCAACGTATCCGTATCGACTCGGAAGAACCACCAGCCGCGCTCCTGCGGCTCAACCCCGGCGGCCACACCGCCCCACGCCGCTTCGCTCACGTTGGGATCGCCGAACGTGCGCAGCGGCTTGGCCGGAGTAATCACCTCGAACCGCCCTTTTGCGCTGGCCGCCACCGCATACCGGATATGGCCGTTGTGGATCACGACAACGTCGCCGCGGACCTCAGCCGTCCCGGCGAAGCGCCCCGCCACATAGAATGCGGACGGCGTCCCCGCAAAACGCAGAGTCCGCAGCACCGTCCGGTCGTCCGCAAGAAAATCCTCGCCGACCACCACGGAACCGTTCGCGTAGGCTGCCGAGTACGGCAGCGCATGGGGGGTCCACGCCGTCTTGAATCCCGCCGCTAACGACACCGCAGAGTTCGTCACGGCAGCCTCGAAATCCGTCCCGTCAGTCCGATAGAGCGTGAACAGCTCCGGCACCGTGCGGCTGAAACGCGACGCGGCCTTCTTGCTAGGGTCGTTTTTCTCCGTGGACAGCCACGCGGCATGCAGAGGCAGGTTCGGCGCGGCGCTGAACTGGAAGGCCGTGTTGGTGCTTTTGAAATCGAAAAAGTTCAGCACCACGCGTGACAGCGGCAGGCTCAGATCGCGCCGCTGCCGCACGTCGGTTTCCATCAGATCCGCGCTCTTCGGCGGATGCGCAAAGCCCGCCCACGCCGCCAGACATAGCACCCCGACCCCGATTGCACGAAAAATTCTCCGGCTCATGATTCTTACATCCCTTTCGAATGCCAATAGCATGCCGGTTGTAAGGACCCGCGTCTATGCCGCTGCGTGCATTTCGTTTGCCGTTTAGTGCATAGTTTCCACAGATGGCTTTCCTGATGTCCCACCGTGCCGCGTCACTCGCCAAACCATAGCCGCGCAACCATAGTGCTCCACGAACACGCGGGAGAAGTAGCTTGCGTGCTGGAAACCGAGCATGCGCGCGATTTCAGCGACCGGCACATTCGGCTCGTCCCGCAGCCGGCGAGCGGCACACTCGAGTCGCAGCCGGAGCAAGAAACGCGCGGGCGATTCGCCGGTCACCAGTTGGAAGTGGCGCGTGAAATGAGTCACGCCGAGTCCGCAGGCCTCGGCCATGCCCCGAACGCTCCAGGGCTCGGCGAGACGCGAGCGCAAATCCTCCAAAAACAGCCGGACGCTGCGCGAAGCGTCGGTCAGTGCGGGACTGAACCGGACCGGACGCGCTTCGAACAGGTCGAACAGCTCCAGCAGCAGCGCGTTCACCGCCACGACGACCCTCGAGCCGCGGTGAGACGCGTCCGGCTCCTTGGCGATCCGCACCAACCGTCCGAAGACCTCGGTAAGCGCTTCAGGGACTGGGCGGATCGCATCCTCGTTCTGCCGCAGCGACCGCGTCAGGGAGGCCACCTCGCTTTTCGAGAGCACCACCCACGCGGGCCATTCCCACTCCTGGTGCGGATGCCGCACGCCCACATCGAGGATCAGCCAGCCCACCTTGCCGGGAGCGAAGACCGGGCTGCCGACCGAGTGGACTTGCCATGGGCGGGTTACCATCAGCTCGCCCGGCCGCAGCACATACGGCTTACCCTCCACCGTCACCGGCGTCTCGCCCTGCAGCGACATGGTCAGTTCAATGCCCTCATTACGGTGCGGCGGCAACCCGCACCGCTGTTCGCCGACGGTCCGCCACAATCCTAGAGAACAGACGCCGGGCGCCTCAGCGGCCTTCAACGCCACACCCGGATAACTGTGCCTCCCGAGCGCGTGCAACTCCATTTCGCCCGCCCCGACCGCCCGCGTCAGCGGCAGGCAGTCATCGGCGCGATGGATCTCTCTTCCGTTTGTGTAACGTATCGTCCGCATGGCAACTCCAACCTTTGCCTAAAGATAACACATGTACCCGGGACTGTCCAAAAAAGACGGCCCGCCCGGCGGTCGGGGGACGCGATTGTAAAATGTTGAACGGTGATGGCAGGTTTTATGGTTTGGGCGGCGTCCGGCAAACGTCCGGAAGTGAAAACGGGGTCTCCGTCTGAGAGGAACATCAGCTCGACCGATGACAGGGGAGTCGGAACGAGGTAGGGCGAACCGTCTCGGTGAGCCGCGTCCGTTCGCGTCGCACGCCTTTGCCTGGCGGCTCGGCGAGACGCCTCGCCCTACCTCAGGATGACCACCTGTTCGCTCCCTCAGAACACACAAATCAGCGTCCCTTTCCTCGCAGGATAGCGCACGGCCGCCGCCGTGGCTGCGGGCCCCTCGCCAAACTCGTTGTACGCGCGCACCGCGTAGGTGTAGGTCGTGCCGACCACGCCCGTGGTGTCCGTGAACGTGGTGCCGGCAACGCGTCCGATCTCCTGCGGCTCGCCCCCCGCCGCCGTGCGGTACACGGCATAGCCGTCCGCTCCCACGACCGGCTGCCACAACAGCGCGACTTTCGCTTCGCCGGGCGTCAGCGTGAGATCCGCCGGGGCGACGGTCACGGCCGTCGCGCGGACTTCGATCGCGGCGAGGAGCGGGTTTTCATTGACCCTTGTCAACAGCACAGAGAGCTGCCCCAGCCCGTCGGCCGTGACCGTATAATCAGACGCCGTGGCGCGGTTGACCGCCCCTGCAGACGATGCGGCATCGAAATCCGCGTTGACGGTCTGGCCGTTGACGGCGATGCTGATTCGCCTT
>CAYMLQ010000360.1:0-5858 GCA_964390795.1 uncultured Lentisphaeraceae bacterium | reverse complement strand
CCGAGCGCCAGAATGAGCGCCTCGCGCACCTCGGCCGGCTTGTGGAAGCGCACCTCGCGCTTGGTGGGGTGTACGTTCACGTCCACGCGGTCCGGCTCCATCTCGATAAAGAGGATCACGATCGGCTTGCGGTCGCCCTCCAGCGGCGGATAGGCCTCGCGCAGCGCATAGGCGATCACCGGCGCGGTGGCGGGCCTGCGGTTGATGAAGACGTACTGCTCGCTGCGGTCGTTGCGCGTCTGGTTCGGCAGGCCCGCGAAGCCGAAGACCCGCACGCCGTGTACGGTCTTGCTGACCGGGCGCAGGCCGGAGCAGAACTCCGCGCCGAAGAGGTCGCGCACGCGCTCCTCGAGCGTCGCGCCCGGCGGCAGCCGGCTCACCTCGCGGCCGTCGGCGGTGAGGCTCATGCCGATCTCGGGGTGGGCCAGCGCATGCAGCGTGAAGACGGAGCGGATGTGCGCCTGCTCGGTCTGATAGGCGCGCAGGAACTTGCGGCGGGCGGGCACGTTGAAGAAGAGGTCGCGCACCTCGACTGCGGTTCCCGCAGGCACGCCGATGTCGCGAACGTCCTGCAGGCTTCCGCCGGTGACCGCCAGCTCCGTGCCGGACTCGGCCTCCGCGCGGCGCGTTTTGAGAACGAACCGCGAGACCGAGGCGATGGAGGGCACCGCTTCGCCGCGGAAGCCGAGCGTGTCGATTCGCTCGATATCGTCCACGTCGCGGATCTTGCTGGTGGCCTGGCGCTCGATGCTGAGCAGCGCGTCGTCGCGGTTCATACCGCAGCCGTTGTCGCGGATCTCGATCAGCTTGCGTCCGCCCGCCGTCACGGTGACGTCGATGCGCGTGGCACCGGCGTCGATGGCGTTTTCAAGCAGCTCCTTCACCACCGAGGCGGGTCGCTCCACCACCTCGCCCGCCGCAATCTTGTTCGCGACGTGTACCGGCAGCAAGCGTATATGACCGTCCTTCACCATGAGGCAACAGAATGACCGCTTGAACGCGGAGCGTCAAGCCCGTTTTAGAGTTGTTTGCCCCCCCTGTTTTCTGATACTCTTGTTGCCGACTGGAAATGGAGTGGCGACGCAATGAAATATGGCGCGACAAATAAATGGGCGGCGGCCTGTCTGGGATTAGCGCTCGCGGCTGCCGGCGTGCGCGCGCAACAAGCCTATACGCCCGGCTGGTCGGGTTATGCCGGGGGCGACTACGGTTCGGATAGTGTTTATGCCTTGGCCACAGACAGCCAGACGAACACCTACATCGCCGGTTTTCTCGATAATTTCGACCTCCGTAACGTCGCCAACCAAACAGTCTCAGTCCCTCCAGACAACGGGAACTGCGAAGGCTTGGACGGTTTCGTAGCCAAAGTCAACGCTTCGGGCGGACTGGTCTGGTACGTTCTGCTGGGCGATTCAGAGTATGACCGCATGAACGGCTTGGCCATCCACACAAACGGCACGGTGTACGCCGCAGGCCTCATGAACCGAACCTTTGAAGATTTTGGCACCGACGCCCGCCTGACCGCACTCTCCGGAACCACAGGCGCTGACCTCTGGAGCCAGTCCATCGGCACCTTCAACAGCACGAACGGCTTCAACGCGGTCGCCGTCGCTTCGAACGGTGATATCTACGCCGTGGGGTACACCACGGTCACGGGCCTGATCAGCAACGTCTCCGGCTATCCGGTTGACGGCGTCACCTATGGCACGCAGTACAAAGGCGGCACCGACGCCTTTGTCGCCAAGTATGCGCCGGACGGCAGCCGCCTGTGGCTGCACTATCTCGGCGGCACCAACGCCGACACCGCCACCGCGTGTACGCTTGGCCCGGACGGCTCGGTCTACGTGGGCGGCGAGACGCGCTCCCCCGGCTGGGCCACCGTCCCCGGAGGCTCTCCCAGCCCCTCCAATCCCGACGGCTTCCTCGTCAAGCTCACCGCCAGCGGCACGAACGTCTGGTCCGCCTTTATCGGCGGCGGCGCGGCCGATGCCGTGACCGCCCTCGCCCGCGACCCGGCCACCGAGGCGCTCTACCTCGGGGGCAGCACGGAATCGGCCAACTTTATGGCGGGAGCGATCCGCCAGAACTCGCCGACGGCGGGCGGCACGGACGGTTTCGCGCTCCGGCTCACCGACCTCGGCGCGACGTTCCAGACCAACTGGTGCCGCTTTTTCGGCGGCAGCGGCAGCGACGGCGTCGCCGCGCTGTCGCTTCAGACCGCCGGTACCGTCGCGGTCGGCGGCAGCACGTCCTCCGGCGGCTGGCTACCGCAGGCCGGGGCCTCCGCGTTCGGCGGCATACAGGACGGTTTTGTCTCGCGCCTCAGCGCCGACGGCGCGCCGCTCTGGTCGGCCTACGTCGGCGCCGCGCGGAGTGACACGCTGCACGCCCTCGCAGGCCCCCCTGGCTTATTGCTGTCAGCAGGCACCACCTTCTCGCCCGGCTGGGTCAGCGGCGGCTTTTGGGACGAGTGGTCAAAAGATACGGATTGGGACGACCTCCCCGACTACGACGCTAACCTTTCCTACGGCTTTATCGCCACCTGGTCCTCCGAACCGGGCGTTCCGCCGACAATCACCAGCGAGCCAGCCGACGCGACCGTCCAGGAGGGCGAGCGCGTGGCCTTCACCGTCACCGCCACGGGGTATTCGCCGCTGACCTACCGCTGGTTCCGCAATGGCGCGCCCTTGGCCGGCCCCGCCTCCAACGTCTACGTAGTCGCCGCCGCGGCCGTCACAAACAACGGCGACACCTACTCCTGCCTGGTCTCCAACTTCTACGGCACGGCCACCAGCCGGGCGGCGACCCTGACGGTCATTGCCAAAGGCACGCTGACCGTGGCGCTCTCGCCCGTGCAAGCCGTCTCCCAAGGCGCGCGCTGGAGCATCAACGGCGGCGCGACCTGGCTGGCGAGCGGCTTCAGCACCAACGTTCCGCCCGGCGCATACACCGTGACCTTCACCAACCTCACCGGCTGGCTGGCTCCTGCCGCCCTCTCCGGAGTCCAGGTCACTTCCGGCGCGACCAACGCCGCCACGGGGGTCTATACGGCCGTTCTCCCCTCCGCCGTACGCGCCATCTCGGGCACGAACGTGACGGTCACGGTCCGGGCCCCCGCAGGGCTTTCCACGTGGCAACTGGTCGAAACCCTGCCGGCCGGCCTCACGCCCACGAACATCACCGCTGGCGGCGTCTGGAACAGCGCCGCCCGGACCCTGACCTTCACGGGCGTTGAAGCCACCACCAACGCCCTGTCGTACCTGGTCATCTGCGCCAGTTCCGGCCTTTACACCCTCGGCGGCACGGTGACGCCTCTGCCCGCCAACGCGCCCGTCGCGGTCACAGGGGACACGCAGATCCTGAAGGCTAATTTCGTGCGCACCATTACCGGAAATATCGTTTCGATCACGGTGACCCAGCCGCTGCCAACTGTGAGATGGCATATCTACGAATATCCCCCCGAGACGCTCGCGTTTACGATTCTCAGCGGGCCGGTGTTTGAATTCGACGTGGGCTATATCGATTGGACCAAACGCGGTGTGGGCGAGACCGTCTCTTATGAGGTCACCGGCGCCCCTGGGACCTATATGCTGTCTGGCGAGGGTTTGATCGGCACGGCACTGGAGCCCATCTTTGGCGACAGCGTCCTGACGATCGCCGGAGCGGAGACCCCGCCGCCGAACATCCTCGCGTTCGCGCCGCTCGCGGGCACGGGCACCGGCCTGCTGACCTTCACCTCGGTCGTGAGCCAGGCCTACATGATCCTCACGAACGCGACGCTGCACGCGACGAACGCCTGGGCGGAATGCCTCCCGCCGGTGACCGGCGACGCGGGAGTGACCCAGCGTGAAGTGCCGATGACTGGCCCGCGTCTCTTCTACCGCGTGCGGGTGACCCAATAGGTGAATAGGCTGTAGGCTGTTAGCCTATTAGGTTGAGAGCCATTCTGCGACTCGCCTTCTTGTCTTGCTAACAGCCTACAGCCTAACAGCCTAAACAACCTTCTCCCCCAGCACCTCCGCATACACCGCGAGCGTTTTCGTCACCATCTGATCAAGCGAGAAGCGCGCGAGCGCGTCCTCGCGCAACCCTGAGAACGCCGTCTGCGACGCGAGCACAAGGCGGTCGGCGAGCTGTTCGGCGTCGCCCGGCGCGACCAGCCAGCCGTTCTCCCCCTCCCGGACGATGTCCAGCGCGCCGCCGAAGCGCGTGGCGATCACGGGGCAGCCCATGGCCAGCGCCTCGGCCATCGAGCGGCCGAACGACTCGGGCTTGGTCTTGTTGCACGACACCAGCACGTTGCCGCACGCGTAGACCTCGGCGATCTTGCTCTGGCTGCCCACGAACACCACCTGCTCCCGCACGCCGAGTTGCTCCGCCAGGCTGCGCAGCTCCTGCAGCGTCTCTTCCCGGCCCGCCTCGGCCCCGCCCGCGATCACCGTCCGGATTTGCGGCAGCCGTTCGCGCGCCAGCGCCGTGGCCCGGATCAGCACGTCATACCCCTTGAGCGGCGTGATGCGCCCGACGCCCAACACGACGAAATGCCCCTCCAGCCCGTGCCGGCGGCGGAACTCTGCCATGAACGCCGCGTCCAGCCGGTCCGGGTCGAACGGCTGGGGGTCGATGCCGCGATACACCAGGCGGATTTTGTCGTCGGGCGTCCGGTAGTGCGTGCGGATGAACTCGGCGACCGCCGTGCTGGGGCAGATCACGCGCTGGCCCGCCGTCATGATGCGGCTGTAGGCGCTGACGCTGTTGAAGCCGTGAACCGTGGTCACGAAAGGCAGGCGGAGGCGCCGGTTCGCGAAATGGAACAGCCAGCCCGGCACGCGGCTGCGGTAATGCACCAGGTCGGGCTTGAGCGCCGCCAGCGCCCGCCGCAGCTTGGCCGCACGCGTCAGCGCCGTCAGCGGGTTCTTGGACTTCACATCCAGCGCGAGGTGCCTTCCGCCGTCGCTGACAACGGTCTCGGCCAGGCGCCCGCCGCTGGAGATGACGGTGCTGGCGACGCCGCGCCGAACGAACTCTCGGCTGAGTTCGACCGTACCGCGCTCGACGCCGCCCTCGTCGAGCGCCGGAAGGATCTGGACAATGTGCATGGCCGGTATCATAAAGGGTTCCGGGAAATGGCGAAAGGAGAACCCGCCGTTAAACAGCAATTCTAAATTTGACTTTTCGTTCACGGGACTGCGCGGAAAATGAGCGCAAGGCACGCCCGGAGGCCGTGCGCCACCCCTGAAAGATGCACCGCGCAAGGTGGCCCGCTCCGGGCGCGGATGCGAATGAACGAAGATGCCAAATTTAGAATTGCTGGCCGTTAAATGAGCAAAGGAGGAGTTAGTAGTTAGGATTTGAATGCCCAATAACTCGCGAAAGCGGATCTTCCTATTGAGTTTCTGCCGCGTCTCAGCTCGGGTTTGGCGCGGGAAATCTCGTGCCCTCGTCATGAAGACACGCTAAACTGCTAACTCCTCACTGCTAACTCCTCCTTCCTTCCGTCCTTCCCTCTGCCCCCGTCTGCTGATAAACTGCAATTTGTTTTTGATATCTCTTAACCCTGCCCTTCCGAAAGCGAGTATTGAGCAACCACCGTCCAGACCTGCAAGAGCCGCCGCTGCCAGGCGGCTACCGCGAGATGTGGAGCATCGCCGCCCCGCTGATCCTCAGCATGGGCTCGTTCACCATCATGCAGTTCTGCGACCGGGTCTTCCTCTCGCGCTACAGCAGCGTCACCATCCAGGCCGCCCTTCCGGCCGGCGCGCTGGCGCATTCGTTCGTCTGTCTGTTTCAGGCGCTGGCCGGCTACGCGGGCACCTTCGCGGCTCAGTACCACGGCGCGAAACACGCCCGCGGCTGCG